>CAYZIW010000007.1:0-24266 GCA_964478605.1 uncultured archaeon
AACCCCGTGGACAAAAACCTGCAAAATCCCTCAAGACCGCCAACAAAATTAATGTATTGATTTCCAAAGCCCAAACCAGTCGCTCCACCTTGGCATCCGAAATGATTTCTATCGAAGGCAATCACTTCACCCTTAGAAGCTTTTACTAAAAACCAGATCACACAGCTCCATTGCCCCTCTTTAGGCTGTTTTGCATTGCTTGGTATTTCATCGCTCCAAATTATTGCTACAGGCTCGTGCTTCAGCTTTAAAATCTCGGCAATTTTGCTTTTCATAAATTAAAAACGTTTGGAAGTTTAAAAAATTATTCAAAATTTCGACTTTTGCCGTAAGTTGTATACACAAACATAGAGATAGCCTATCAGAGAGCTTGAAAATATCACGAATGGTATCTAAAAATGCATCAATTTGGGATAAAACCAACTATTCGAGCAAAAATTTTTTATAAAATCGCTTAAAAGTGTCAATTTTAGCTTTTTGGAGATCTATAGGGTTGAAGATTGGTTTTTCATACAGGTAGTTGCCAACCAAGTTGCCAACTCTGAAAACATTCTAAGCGAAGATAAAACTCCACAGCCATCAGAACGAAAATCAACCAACTCAAAAAACCAAAAATCAAGCTATAATCTTTTAAATTGCTCAGACAGCCGTAAAAAATGGGCTCGCCCGGATTCGAACCGGGGACCTCCGCCGTGTCAAGGCGACGTCATAACCACTAGACCACGAGCCCTTTAAAATTTCTTGGTAGATTGCTTTATGAAGTTTTTGGTCAAGAGGTAGACAGAGTATAAAACTTAAAAACTAAAATTTAAAAATTTTATTTAAATCTATAAATTTTAAAATACACCTAACCAAGCCAAAGAAGACAACAAAAAACTATGAGCACAAAAACTCATTTGTCTGGACAAGGGAAAAAGCCCTTAGAAGGTTCAGAAAGCCAAACGAAACGCTTACGACCCCGGTTGCACATAACCCTTTCTAAAGAAAATTAATGATTGGCTTAAGAAAAACGTCTCCAACATCTCAGCTTTTCTCGATCAGCTCGTAAAAAGCTTTAAATCCCAAGTCCAACCAGCATACATTTTAGTTTCAAGAATTAAGCACGAAAACGAGATGCGCGAGCCGGGATTCGAACCCGGGCTAACGGCTCGGAAAGCCGTTGTCCTACCACTAGACTACTCGCGCTTAAGTTGAATGCAACCTTCTGGTTTTAAACTCTTTCGCTCCCAAATGGTAGATATCAAAACTCCATCAGTAAATTTTTAAGCTATTTCTACGATCGCTATACCTATATTTCTTGCTACACGCTAACTTTAATATACCGATAGACTCATAAGTGCGAGAGAGTGAAGATAGCTAAAAGTATAGCGGGGGTTGCCGAGCCAGGAAAAGGCGCAAGGCTTAAGACCTTGTCCCGTAGGGGTCCGCGGGTTCAAATCCCGCCCCCCGCATTTTAGGAACTTAGGATAGAAACGTTTTTACATAAAAGTTCTAAACTGGTAACCGCTAAATTGTAATCTCGGAGCCAACTTAAAGAACGAATCTTTTAGCTTTAATGTTCCCTAATTGCGTTTGAGGAACTTTAAAAGCCTCAAAGTCGACCAAATTGAACAAAAACTCATGAGTATTACCATTATTTATAACATAAAATTTATATACATATCAACTATGCTGAAAAAGTGAGAAGTTATGTGATGGTTCTAGTTCTTCTCTGCATAAGCGTAGCAAGTGCCGACTGCCCCTTTGAAAAACTGGGAGAAACTTATAGTGCCAAAACTGAAGATGGTTTTACGATAAAACTTCTTAGATACGCTCCAGCGGGTGAGAAACCGAACTACGGGTCTCAGCCAGTTCTACTTTTCAGCGGACTTCTATGTAACATGGCCGAATACCTGCCTCACACTCCAGATAATCTGAGAGAAGTGTACAGAATGGAGCTCAAGGATCTTGCAGATTGGGCAAAGGAAGATCCAAGAATAGAAAAAGATCCAATGCTTTACTACAGCTTTGCTTACTACCTATGGAAGAAGGGCTACGACGTCTGGCTTGCAAACTATCGTGGAACTGGATGTGGGAACTTAAAAAGTGAAATTGGCAGCGTTACAACAAGTCTCGATACTTGGGCAATTTATGATACCCCTGCTGCAGTAAGAAAGGTATACGAGGTTACAAAAAAGAACCCGATAATCGGCGGTCACAGTACTGGAGGACTCGTTACTTACGTTTTCCTGCAGGGATCGAAGTTTGTAAGTACACCTTCTTGCCTGCTTGCCCAGCCTTGGTGTAAAAGGGTAGTTGGAGATGACAAACTTTCCAGCTGCAGGAATGGTGATGGCTGTATCAACTCTGAAACAGTTATAGGAGTTATTGCAATAGATCCAGCCATGATCCCTCCTTTACCCAGGACACTTGACACAAAAATCGGCTGGATTTTCTTCGACACACCTATGTATATTGAGATTCGCAAAGCCATCGAGGAGGTTTCTGAAAAAGATATAGCTTGGAAGACGATGATGATGACGACAGACATACTTTTTAAAGTTATCTACAACCTTTACATCAGATATGGAGAAGTTTCCGAGATAATAAGAGACCTAACTTTCGTAAACCCAGACAACATGAATGCTCAGCTGAACGATTTCCTCGTCAGATACGTAATAGATAACCTTTACACACCAACACTAGCTCAATATGCAGATTTTGGGTTAAGAAAGACTGCAAGAGAGTACTTTGAAAATGGAGGTAGAGGATATATAACAGTGCCTCCCGAACCAAAACCTGGAAAGGATGGATACTACTATTACATCTACAACATGGAAAAAATTAGGGTACCGTACGTCACTGTTCTTTCCGAACTTCCAGGACTCGTAGATGCAGAGCAGATAGTAAGGGACCTTATGAAAGCAAAAAAATTGCATGAACTCGATAGATATCTAGTTGTCAAGAACACAGGACACTTAGAGATACCCTTTGGACTCAATGCTCCAAAAGAAGTTTTTCCTTACATAGGCCAGTGGCTTGATGAACTTCAAAGACTGAAAGGTTACGAAACGAATCCACATTAAAATTTTTACATGTGGAGAGGAAAGCCAAGCGGTAGAGTTAATTTTATGCTTCGTGTGGATAAAAAACTTCTCTCAAAATTACGAAAGATTGCAGAATTCCACAGCATTGCCATCGCTGATCTGGTTGAAGCGAAGATTTTGGAGCTTATCAGAGAGTTCAAAAGCGATCCTCAAAGTGAGAGAAGCGAATCTCATATGAGAAAAGGCGAATCTCATATAAGAAAAAATATCCCATATGAGATATCCAACAAAGATAAAACTCCACAAGCCTCAAAGCGTAAACCAAGCAATTCAAAAAATCGAGAATTTAGCGACGGTCTTTGCAAAGCTTCGAATTCCAACAAGAAATGGACTCGCCGGGATTTGAACCCGGGGCCTCCGCCTCGCAAAGGCGGCGCTCTACCGCTGAGCTACGAGCCCTCCTGAGTAACTGCAACGCTCAAAATAAATTCTTTTCGCATGGATTTAAAACAAAAATTAGATAAGATTTCAGTCTTTTGGAATCTCCTCAGAAATTCCAGCAAGATATTTCGCTATATCTTTCTTCTTTTCGAAGTTGTAAGTTCTCCAGATCAATATCTCTTCCATCACTGGCGAACCGCCGCCATGGACACCAGCAACAGCCTGAACGCCGCCAAGAGAAGAGCATAGAATATTAGATATCCCGAAAAGACATCTATAAACGTGTTCTGGTGGAACATCGCTTCTTCTCTTTATGTATTTCTCTATGAGTGGTCTTGTCTCTGGATTTAGGTAATCTTCAACAAAAGGAAGAGCTGCTGGAAGTCCGCCTGCAAGTTCAGCGAGGATTTCAAGCTCCTTGTAGTAATTTAAACCTGCATGTCTTCTTCCAACGTTTGCATAAACTTCGTTCGGTAGATAAGTCCCTGCAGGTGTCTTTCTACCAAATACAGCAGAAGCTACACCCGCTGCATACACCAACTCAGCAGTTGCCGCAAGTTCAACTAGCTTCTCTCTGATATTTGGCCTGTCATAAACACCATTGTAGTCAGCTATCAGTGCACCGAATCCCATCATTATATCTGTACTTGCCGGTTTGCAGCCAGTATAGCTGTGCCTGTGGAAAAGGGCAAATAGATGTGCTGCTAAAGTTGCATATTTATACTCCCCACATATAAAAACTCTTTCCCAAGGCACAAAGACATCATCGAAAATTATCAGATTTTCATCATCTCCTATTTCTCCCTGGGGCATCTTCAAGCCCTCAGGTGCTCTAAGCTTGCTAGTTCTTGAGATTATCTTTACACCATCTGCATCTGCAGGAACTGCAAAAGCGACACTGTAATTTACATCTTTTTCAGTCATAGCCCTTGTTGGTACAACGATTATCTCATCCGCAACAGCAGCCATGGTTATGCAATTTTTTGCCCCTCTAACTACTATTCCATCACTTCTTTTTTCAACCACTCTAACATACATGTCTGGATCTACTTGTTCATGTGGTCTTTTGCTACGATCGCCTTTAACATCTGTCTGTGCACATGCTGCAACGAGATCTCTTTCCTGAAACTCTTTTACGTATTCTAAAAACTTTCTATGATAGTCCGTTCCATGCTCCAAGTCGCAGAAGTAAGTTGCAACTGAAAGACCATTTATCGCATCGCACCCCATGCATCTTTGAATACAGCCTCCAACCAAGCGGCACAATTTTCTTGTTACTTCTTGTTTCTTCATCAAATCCTCAGCAGACTGGTTTATGTGGGTAAATCTGTTTATTTTTCTCCCATTAAGGTGTGACCTAGCTGTTAAGAGGTCTTTGAAAGATTCATGATCTACTAAATCAAAAGTTTTGGAGATGACGTTTATACCTCCCGAAAGCTCATCTGAATCTCTACGTACCTTTTTTCCTCTTACATATACGTTTGGTTTCATCTTATACAAATCCTGTCTATATTCTTCCGAAGTTCTCATCATCAAGCACCTTCATTTAAACTTTCTCAATTATCACTGCCGCTCCCTGTCCACCGCCAACGCAGGCTGTTGCTAAACCGTAATCTCCTCCAGTTTCCTGCAAAATTCTTGCACATGTTCCGATCAATCTAGCTCCCGAAGCTGCAAGTGGATGACCAATAGCAATAGCTCCTCCTTTTATATTCACCCTTTCAGGCTCAACTTTAAGCTCATGTATCGCATAAAGAGGAACAATTGCAAATGCCTCATTGATCTCCCAAACGTCTATATCGCTTATCTTCAGATTTGCTTTTTCTAAAGCTTTCTTAGATGCTGGAACAGGGCCCTTACCCATAACGTAAGGCGGTACACCTGCGGTTCCATAAGTTACTATCTTTGCTAGTGGTTCGATACCGAACTCCTTTATTTTTTCCTTGCTCATGAGCAACAAACCAGAGGCTCCCGCATTTAGTGGTGATGAATTACCGGCAGTTATAACTCCATCCGGTTTAAAGGCTGGAGGTAATTTTACAACCTGTTCAAGGCTTGTGTCTCCTCTTATCGACTGATCAGAATCTACGACTATCTTCTTACCGTCAGCCTGCTCTGCTTCAACCGGCAATATCTCTCCCTTAAAGTAACCTTCTTTAAGCGCTTTGTAAGCTAACTGATGACTTCTAACTCCCCACTGATCCATATCGATCTTCTTTAGTCCGAATTTTTCTGCTGCTTCTTTGAAAAGTTCTTCAGCCGTTAAACCCATTACAAAGCCTATATCCATTCTATAATCCTTGTATTCCTCACTTAAAAGTTTCAAATTTGGGCTTCTGTGTGGGTTGTCTCCCATAGGAACCCTTGTCATGTGCTCAAATCCACCAGCTATTACAACATCGCAGATACCTGCGGCAATCTCGAGGAATGCAAAACCGGTAGTCATTAGAGATGATGCACACTGCATATCTACCAACGTCGTTGAAACTTCGTGTGGATACTTGGCTAAGATCGTTGCCATCTTACCTCCATATCCCCAGTTTTCCCATATTGGAAAAGCGCATCCGATGTGAATCCTATCCACATCCTTTTTCTCTATTCCAGCTCTTTTTGGCAACTCCTCTAAAACCATCGCCATCAGTTCATCTCCCCTTATTTTGTGAAAAACATCCCTTTCAGGTTGTTGAGGTCTGCTCCTGGAGAAGGGCGTTCTTACGTATGCAGCAATGTAAACTTCCCTCACCAAATCACCTCCAAACTAATGATTTTTGTATTCAAATTAAAACTTTCGCATTTTTCGAAATTGTTTTGAAAATATTTCGAGAATGTGAAAATAAAAATGTTAAATTTAAAAGTTAAGATTGTTGTGGTGTTGCCGCTTTTGCCATTTGCTTCTTTACGAAGTTTGTAGTTAGCTTTAGAACTCCAAGAACGCCATATATTAACACTGTTCCCCCAACTATCTCCACTGCAAGCCATGAGACCCATACGTTGTGATTCGCTAAAAAGCTCGCAAGATCGGCGAAAGAGACTGTGAAGTACATAAACGCATAGCTGTTGAATAACCAAGGTAGCAGTTGAGTTAATACAACTATTAGGAAGACAAAGACTGCAACATAGATCATTACCGGCGCTAGCATTGCTAAATCTTTTCCAAAGATTGCGAAATAGTGTGCTGTCGAGTTTACAAACAGCATGCAAAGGAAGAAATTCACTATACCAAAGGCTCCACCTACTATTATCTTACTGATTTCTTGCTTGTTTTCGTGTGTAACAAAGAACAATATCATTGCTACAAAGGCTGGCCAAGTTGCTAAATGTAGTGCTTCTAGAGCAAATAGTACTATCAGAACCTCCAACACCAGCAAAATTCCAAAAAACACGCGTGCATTCAAAGGCAAGCTAACCTTCTGTTCAGTCTTCTGCTTAACCATCTAAACACCTCTATTCAAAAATTTAATTTTTTACTTTATTATTTTTTCAAACCAAGTTTCTTCAGTTCCTCCTCACGAAGCAGTCTTCTTAGATATTTTCCGGCAGCTGATTTTGGCAACGATTCTCTAAATTCAACAACCCTTGGATATTTGTAGGATGCCATCCTTTCTTTGCACCAGTCGATTATATCCTTTTCCCTAACTTTTCCTCTATACTCCGGTCTAAGAACCACGTAGGCTTTAATCGTCTCGCCACCAGCTGCTATATCTGGCAATCCTACAACACAAACTTCCTGAACTGCTGGATGTTCGTATATGACTTCTTCAACTTCCCTTGGATAAACGCTATGTCCTTTGTATTTTATGATGTCCTTCAGCCTGTCAACTATGTAGAAGTAACCATCTTCATCCATCTTTGCTATATCTCCCGTTCTAAGCCATTTCATTCCATCAGCATAGAAGAAGACTTCTTCAGTCTCTCTTGGCCTGTTCCAATAACCCTTCATAACCTGCGGTCCGCTAACAACCAATTCCCCCTCTTTACCAGGAGGTAGAAATTCCAGAGTTTCTGGATCTATAACCGCTGCATAGGTGTTTGGAATTGGTGGGCCAATTGATCCAACTTTCCTCTTTCTAAGTTGAGGAGGGAGACCATGCGTGTGGGTAACTGGAGAAGCTTCACTCAAACCATAGCCCTCGCACAGCAATACCTTCTGACTCGTAAGTTCATCCCACTTATATACAATTTCTGCAGGTATTGGGCCAGCACCATTGTTCACGTATAAGAGAGAGCTGATATCGTACTTCTTAAAGAGTTCCGGATAGTTGTTCACGTAAGCTATGAATATTGCCGGTGCACCCATGAAGGTCGTCACTCTGTACTTTTCAATGGTTTCAAATATTTTTTCCGGTTCAAACCTCGCAAATATGAACAAAAGTTCTCCGTTGACAAGTCCAGCGTTGAGATCTACCGTTTGACCGTAAATGTGGTACCATGGCAATAGTGCTATTCTTGAACCGCGCTTGTTGATGTAGTAATCCTTCATAGTTTTGTACTCTTTTCCGTCGAAGTCAAGAATCAAGTATTCTCCTTCCTCTCTGACGACTCTACGTGAAAAAACCCAGTTGGTAATTATGTCTGTGTAGGGTTTCAGCTCGAAACAATTGGCCACGACATTTTGATGTGTAAGCATAGCAGCTTTTGGCAATCCAGTAGTTCCGCCAGTGTATTGCAGTACAGCGACATCTTCTCTGAAATCCCAATCAATCTTTGGAGGTTTAGGTTCTATTGAGAACAAAACTCTGAAATCTATAAATTCTCCATCAACCTTTGCTTCTCCTCCAGTAATGTTCGCCACTATAACTTTCTCAACCTTTGTATTCTTTCTCACAGCATTGAAATTTGGGTAAAGTTGCTCAACCGTAAAGAGGACTTTGGCTCCACTATCGTTTAGCTGGTACTCTACCTCTCTTGGTGCATAGAGAGGTGATAAAGCAGTCACAGTTGCTCCAGCCTTCATTGTTCCATAGTAAGCTACAACAAACTGCGGACAGTTTGGAGAGTAGATAGCCACCACATCGCCTTTTTTAATACCTAAATTGGCAAGAAGTGTTGCAAATCTATCAATGAAGTTTTTCAGCTGGTTGTAAGTGATACGAAATCCGTAGAAGTCTATAGCTACTCTTTCTCCGTAATTTTGGCATGCCTCGTCGATTACCTCGTGCAAAGGTTTTTCTGGAATGTACGTATCAGCTGGTAGATCCTTGGGCCAGTCCCTGTTCAGCCAGAACCTGTTTTTTATAAACTCCGGTACACTTGTCATCTCTACCACCATTTTTAATTAGCAAATCGCAACTATTTAATCTTTTCTCTTTTTGCGCAATTTTAAAATTTTAAATTCCGATAATGTGAAAAATTTTTTTAGTAAAATAAAATTCATTAAGTTACAGTTAAACTCAAAATTTTTAAAAAGCTAGAAACATCTTCATTATGCTTCTAATAAAAAACGCTAAAATTTTAACTGAAAAAATTGTTACTGGAAATATACTTATCGAGGAGAATAAGATAATCGCAGTAGGAGAGGTTTCAGACAAAAGCGACATCGTTATCGATGCTAAAGGTCTGGCAGCGATTCCCGGGTTATTTAACGCTCACACACATGCAGCAATGTGCTTGTTAAGGGGTTATGCGGAAGATATGAAACTCCAAGATTGGCTTGAAAAAAAGATATGGCCCATTGAAGCGAAACTTGATAGCGAGGCAGTTTATTGGGGAACGAAGCTTGCCTGCATTGAGATGTTAAAAGGAGGTACGACATTCTTTAACGACATGTACTTCTTTTCTCCAGCGGTTGCAAAAGCTGCGAGTGAGTGTGGGATCAGAGCCTGTATATCTTCAGCATTTTTCGACTTCTTTAACATGGATCTGCTAGAAGAAAATCTGAAAAAAGTAGAGAGAGAGTTAAAAGAGATAAAAAGCTTTAAAAATATAATTCCAGCCATTGGCCCGCATGCAGTTTATACCGTAAGTCTAGAGGGTCTAAGGAGAAGTGTTGAAATTGCCGAAAAGTACGATGCAATTATCCACTTCCATTTAGCTGAAACAGAGAAAGAAGTAGTTGATTTCAGAAAGAGGACTGGAAAAAGTATTGTAAAGGCCTTAGATCAGATTGGATTTCTTAACAAAAGGTTAATCGCAGCCCATTCGGTTTGGCTTGAAAAAGAAGAAATTGAACTTTTAGGAAAAAGAAACGTAAGCGTTGTCCATTGTCCAGCAAGCAACATGAAGCTTTGTGTTGGAAAGGCTATAGATTTTGCAACGATGAAAGATTTTGGAGTGAACTTCTGTTTAGGCACAGACGGAGCTGCAAGCAACAACAGCTTAGACATGTTTGAAGAGATGAAGTTCGCAGCTTTGCTTCAGAAGTTTTATTACAACGACCCTACGCGGATTAAAGCTGAGGAAGTTTTTAAAGCTACAACTATCAACGCAGCAAAAGCATTCGGGGTTAGAGCTGGAGAGATAGCTAGTGGAAAGCTGGCAGATATAGTTCTGATTGATCTTAAGAAAGCACAGTTGAATCCAAACCATAGCTTAATCGCAAATTTGGTCTACTCAGCTAACTCAGGTTGTGTAGATACAGTAATTGTTGATGGAAAGATTCTAGTTGAAAATGGATACTTTGAGGGAGAAGAAGAAATAATCGAGAAGGCCAACGAAGTAGCATACAAAATAGTTACAGGTTAAGCAAAAAGACCCAAACAATATACCAACCAGCAAAAGTTAGAAAAGATATTGCTACCCAATCCTTCGCTTCTATCTTTTCAAATTTTGGAATCAGAAACTTCTGGGTATATATGAGAAACACAAGTACAATTATACCAAAAGGATCTCTGGTTCTAACTCCCTGAGTTATTAAGAAAGAGATTACTCCTGCCAGAAACCCCATTAAAAGTGGAATTAGGGTCTTAACGTAGCTCAAAAAATCACCTCATCGAAGGTCTTTTAGAAAGCATCTTTGGGATACTCAGCTTTGCAGTTGGTTTTCCATTACATTCCTTCTTTATTCTTTCTGCAAGCTCCCTTACACTCATCTCTAGCCTTATTTGCTTGTTTAAAGTTGATTCGGCTCTTAAAGTTACTGTCAATTTTCCACTTTCAACCTCCTTCTCACCAACTACAACAACATATGGAACCCACTCTGTAGCGGCATCTCTTATTTTCTTTGAAAGTGTTTCTGATCTATCGTCTATGTCCACTCTTATACCGTAATTCTCAATTTCTTTGCATATTTCTATAGCCTTGTCAAGAAATCTTTCGCTTACAGGAATTATTCTTACTTGCGTTGGAGATAGCCAGACTGGAAGCATTGGCAACTTCCCTTTATCAAACTCAAATTTACATTTTTCAAGCAGGGCGTACATGACCCTTTCAATCGCCCCACTTGCAGAGCAGTGGAGTATTAGAGGATACTTCCTACTACCATCTGCATCTACGTACGTTATTCCATATCTCTCAGCATTTTCAACATCTATCTGAACTGTAGATAAAGCTGAAGCTTTTTCTAATGCATCGACGAAGTTGAATTCAAACTTCAGAACGAAGTAGAAGAACCTCTGATTCCACATCTCAATTAAGATGGGCTTTTTAAGTATATCAACCAAACTGTGCACGAAATCCTTGTTCTGTTCGTAGAAATCCCTCGTAACCCTCACTGCTATCTCATAATCTTCTGGATTGAGTCCTATCTCTTTTAAAACTTCTACAGCTAGCTTATATTGCTCGAAAAACTCTTTTTTCGCCTCTTCCATATCTTTTACTATCGTATGCATATCTGGCATCGTGAAAGCTCTTAAGCGTCTTAAACCAACGAGCTCCCCTCTCTGTTCCTTCCTGAAAGAATACCTAGTTAACTCATAGATTCTGAGCGGTAAATTCTTATAAGTTAGCGTTGCATTGCTTAACATCAGAAATTGACCGAAACAAGCCGCAAACCTTAAGAAAAATTCCCTTTTATCTCCTAAAAGGACGTATTGCCTTGCTGGAAATCTTTCGAGATATCTCCTTAGCGTTGGGTGATTTCTGTCATACATTATTGGTGTTTCAACTTCCATTGCACCATAATCTATGCATTTCTGAGTTACAAACCTTTCAAGCAGACTTTTAATTAATCGACCCTTTGGATAGTATTTTAGATGACCTGAATCGCTTGCTTCTTCGTAATCTGCGATCTCAAGTTTTTTCATGTACTCTACATGAGGAGGTACAACGTCCACAGCTCTTCTTTTTGCAATTTCATAATTTACGAACTTTCTAAGGTTATCATAGTTTTTAAAATCGAATTTTTCAACTTCTACCAGTTCTTTTTGCGGAGTTAAAATGTACCAGTAGCTTACAACTTTCTCTTCATCTTTAAGAGCTTTAGTTACTTCTACTTCAGCTTCACTGCTTATTTCTCTGGAGAGCTCACTTAGCGGGTGACCCTTACATGATAACCTGAAAGCTTTATACCATCCAAAAGGTGCTCTATGGACTTCTAAATCCGACAATTCAGTTTCCATGATTTTTAGGATGTTTATCGCGGTATTAGAGTCGGCTAGGTTTGAAGATAAGTGAGCATAAGGGTATATCATTATTCTTTCAGCTCCCACTTTCTTTGCTACATCTCTTATCTCGTTGGCTGCCTTCTTTGCAACTTCTTCATTATCGTTTTTTTCAACAGAAGTAAATGCAACGAGTACTTCTTCAACCCTTTCACCTTTTTTGTTAAATTCTTCAGCGATGGCTGTCTTCTCTTTGATTTCGTACTCTATAAAGTCAGCGTGAATCAACAGTAATCTCATACAGATTCCAGATGAAGTTGGGAAGATAAATTTTCTGATTGAAAAATCGACGCTCAGCTAAGTGACGTCGAAGTGAAGTTTGCAAATGCCTAAGTTTTTTCTTTTTTGCAATTTATCTATTCTAACAAGTTTAATTTACACACAAAGTTGTTTTTGATATCTGATCTTTGTTAGAAGTTTTTATTCTAACATACAAGTAGATAATATATTTTAATATAAAGTATTTTATTTTTACTGTTGCATTAACTAAACAGAAAGGCTTATTAATCTTCCAGATTTAGGTTAACCTAAATATGAAGACGCTTGAAAATTCCGAAGGTAGAGTAACTGTAAAAGGCATTGTTGGAGGAAAAGGGCTATTAAGAAGACTTTTTGATATGGGTATATATCCTACTCAGAAGATAGAAGTACTGAACAACAGACCACAGGTTGTTGTGAAAATAGGTGATACAAAGATAGCGCTTAGCAGAGGTATAGCAAAGAAAATAGTCGTGGAGGAGGATCCAGTTGAACAAGAAGAGCCTTGAAAGTCCCTACAAGGTATTCTTACTAGCTCAACCGAACTCCGGAAAGACAACTCTTTTTAACACATTAACGGGTAAAAGATGCTATGTTGCAAACTGGCCTGGAAAAACGGTTGAAGTGTTCCATGGAGAGATAACCCATCATGGCAAAAAGATCCTGATAGTCGATCTTCCCGGGATTAACAGCTTCAAAACTCTTGGAAAAGAAGAAGAGTTAACAAAAGAGATAATATTTGGAAAAGAAGGAGTGGTCGTGTTATTGATAAATGGGGAATCCCTTTATAGATCACTTTACTTCGCAATACAGGTGCTTGAGGTAAGAAGCAACGTTCTAGTTGTTATAAACAAATCAGACTTTTTAGAAAGTAAAGGTATCCATATAAATTTAAAAGCTTTTAGCGAGAAATTGAATGTAGATGTTATCCAGATAAGCGCTTTAAAAGGTATAGGGGTAAACCAGCTGATCGATAGAGCTCTGGATCTTCTTGAAGGAAGAAAGAGAACCGAAAAGCTAAAAATAGACTACGGAATTCTGGAAAGTTATATTGAAGAAATTGAAAGTTTGATTCATGACAGAGGTTTAGCTGTAAAGCTACTAGAGGGAGACGAATACGTGCTGAAAATTTTTGAAGACAAAAAGGAAGCGATAGAGAAAATTAAGAAAGACATCGAGGCGAAATATTCAAACGTTGAGGAGATAATCGCGATGCAGAGACACAAGTTCGTTTCGGATATAATAAAAAGTTCTGTAAGGGAAGTAAAGGTCAGCAGGAATGAATTCGAAGAAAGACTGGATTCTATATTTTTCAGTAGATTTGGCTTTATACCGGCTATTTTACTATTGCTTGGAACCATCACTCTCGCATTTACAATAAACACAGGATTTCCGTTTAACCTGATTTTCTCTGCATTGGGATTTGAAGCTATTGCAGAAATACTTGAAAATTACAGTCTTGCAGGATTGATTTCCTTGCTTATTGAAAATTTCTCAGATATGCTAAAAAATTATCTGCCTGACTCGTGGTGGGGAAGCTTAATTATCGATGGCATCATAGCAGGCTTAGGAGTAATATTAACTTTTTTCCCGATCATAATGATCGTAAATTTCCTGATGTCACTGCTTGAAGATAGCGGATTGATGGCGAGGATAGCAGTTTCTCTAAACAAATTTTTCTCAATGTTTGGACTTACAGGAAAATCTGTTTTTCCATTCGGAATTAACTTAGCTTGCAACGTTCCAGGCGTCATGGCTTCAAGGATCCTTGAGACTGACGCTGAAAGAATTAAAGTAGCATTGTCATCTCCATTTGTAATATGCCAGGCAAGGTTGCTCGTAATTGTACTGTTTGCAGCAGCTTTTCTAAATTCTCCGCTTGTACAAAGCTTAATAGTCACTTCGATGTACCTTCTTTCGACGATCCTTTTCCTTTCAACTTCCAAATTATATGGGAAGATCGCCAAAGAAGAAGTTTCTGAACTACTTCTCGAATTGCCTCCGTACCATTTCCCGAGCATGAAGGTTTCTTGGTGGATAACTTGGGAAAGAAGTAAATCCTTTATAACTAAAATAAGTGGTTTTCTGTTACTCTTTGCAGTTCTAATCTGGGTTTTAAACTATTTCGCTCTAGCTGAACCTATAGGTTCGTTGATTGCAAAAATTTTTAAGCCAATGGGCTTAGATAATTGGACTCTTGGTTTTTCTTTGATTGTTGGCTTCTTCGCAAAGGAGTTGATAATTGAATCTCTCGCAATAGTTCACGGAACTTCGGAAATTTCAAAGATTTCAGAAGCGTTAAGCCTAAGCTTGCCCCAAACCGTAGCTCTCCTTGTATTTGTCGCCTTCTATACCCCATGTGCAGCAACTTTGTTTGCAATATTTTCGGAAGTTAGAGATAAAAAATTGGTCACTGCAGCGATTATCTTGCAGATTCTTATAGCCTATGCAATCAGCTTCCTATTTTTTGTTGTTATTGAAACTTGCACCAAAATTATTTAGCTAGCATTTTTATTCTCCAGCTCCTCGAATCTTCTGTAGAATTCGATCAAGATCTTGCTCCTAACATCTACCATACTGCGGGTTTCACTTTCAAAAATTCCGTGAATTATAAAATATTTCTCCTTTTGAAATACTCCCACATCTACTACCTTCTGTCCAAGCTTCTCAATCGCTTTTCTCATGATATCTACAAGTTCTGGCCGGAATTTGCTCTCTTCAACGTGAGCCACCACTTCATCGATTATCTTATCACCGTAAACAAGTACTGGATTGTTAAAGAGGAAAAAGTTTGGAAGTTTTAGTATTCTCCCTGTTCTAACACTTGGAAGTCTCTCTCCGTCCCCAACTTCCATAAGTGTAGTTCTAAGCCAACCGATCTCCACTATATCTCCCTTGATGATCGGATTTGTCAGAACTTTGATTCTTCTATTAGGACGTATATGTTTTACTTTTCTAAATATAATACCTGCTATAATACTCGCTACATAATCTTTTAACACGAAGGAGAATCCAAGCGCACTAACCAGCGTTATGAGTATCTGAAAGCTATAGATATCGGCCATATCCGTATCCATTAAGCTTGCGATATAAAGATTTGACGTTCGACTTCTTATTCTAAAGTTGCAATTAATTTCTAAAACTTCAAAACTGTTCTTTTAGTCGTTTCTTCAAAAATTTCTGCCGAATCAAGTGTCATATTCATCAACCTTTCTATATCTATTACGTTAGCCTCAGGCGGGAAAATTCCAGATTTCTCAGCCTTCATAATTTCTTTTGCCGCAATCGCTGCAGGTAAGGCTGTTGCAAGTGTCGCATCTTCAAAAACGATGCTGTATTTTATTTCTACCTTTTCTGAGTTTTTTAAACCCTTTAAAACTACAGACAAACCTAGACCCTTTAACGCAAAATTTCCTAGGCGATTGTAAATTTCTTCCATCATCCTCCGTAACTTATCTTCGGGCATCAAAGTAGGTATCGCTGCAGCAAGTTCTACAGCTACATCCCTAGCTTTAAACACTACATCTCTCAATCTAATTTCCTTTAGACTGCTTAAACCTACCATCGAAAGGAACTTTGCAAATTCACTAAGCTCATATGGCCAAATTCCACCTTTATTTAGCACATTCCTTACTTTTATATATTTTGGTATAGTTATTGGTTCAGGATGACCAACGTTGGCAACTTCCCATCTACCTATCGGCTCGGGGAAATCAAAAAATTCTGCTTCAGATAAAGCTTCAACATTGACAAGCTTCCCATTTCTGTAACTCGGTACAAATCCATCTATTGCATGGAAGTAGTGATTAATTATAGCATTGCCTACATCCGGATCTATGCCAGTCCAAACCCAGTATGTTCCGATTGTTTCGACTTCATCCATCTTTTTGGAACCTAAAAAGCTTAAAATGTTTGTAATCCCAGGCGTAGCACCCATGCCTATCAAAGCACAGCAGCCAGTTTTTCTTGCCTCTTCAGCGAGTTCTATAGCCTTCATCGTCGCATCGTAATCATCGTTTATATCCACATACTTCACTCCAGCTTTCATAGCTGCTTTAAGCACAGGGATTCCGAATTTGTAAAAGGGCCCGATGGAGTTTACTACAACATCGTAGCCTCTTAAAAAAGCACCATCAAGTTCTTTTTCAACATCTATCTTTAAAAAATTTCCATCACATTTCTTTGCTACTTCTTTCCCCTTTTCCTCGTTTATATCTCCTACAAATATCTCAGCGTTACTGTCGATCAACCTCAGTTCAGAAGCTATTCTTGCTCCTATGTGTCCCGCCCCACCCAAGATGAGCACCCTCACAATACCACCTTAATTAATAATGATCATACTTCGAATAAATTTTTTGTAAAACGAGTTTACCAGAAAAATCGAACATATCCACTCGAAAAGTCAAGCAGGAATCTGAACAGTTTCTGCAACAAGAGTTGCTTGGAATTTCATAAATCTTAAATATCTTTGGTCAGTCGCTTCGATATGAATCTGAAGCTCCTTTCCGTTCCTCTGTTTGCATTAGGAATCCTAGACTCGATATACTTGCTCCAAGAACATTACATACTTTACACTCTTCCCTACTGCCCGGCAAATTCTTGCTTGCCACCAGATATGCCTTTTCCAAGTTTTATACTTCCATTACTTGGACTTATATGGTTTTTATTAGGGGTCTTTCTGTTCTACATTAAAAATCAGAAAATTTTGCTTAAAGCTTGGCAGATATCTGGAATACTGGGTGTTTTAGTTCTTTTCAGCTACTCCATAGCTATCAACTATCTCTGTCCATACTGCTATTTGGCGCACGCATTGGGATTAATTCTAGTAGCGCTATCATTTAAATCGAACTCATAGCTTTTAAAAGTAAAACAAAATAACTTCAGTTCTGAGATCGTAAACTTTTGATGAGCTCACTGCCAACTGTTTGCATAAAATGCACATGCTTATAAGTTTTGAAGAAAACTTAAATTAACGCAACCAAAAAATTTACAAATGTATGAAATTTGACGTCGCAATAGTTGGAGCAGGACCAGGGGGACTATTTGCAGCTTACAAGCTTGCCAATGATTTCAAAGTAGCTGTTTTCGAGGCTGGAAGAGATATATCAGATCGAAAATGTCCAGTAAACTTGGCAGAGACCTACTGCAGAAAATGCAACCCATGCAATATAACATCAGGCGTTGGAGGAGCTGGCGGACTTTCAGATGGCAAATTGAACTATGTACATCCGAATTACCCTTCAAGCTTTACTGTTGGTGGAAACTTTGAATTTATAGATCCAAACTACCTTATAGAAAAAATGAAGGAAGTAGATGAAATTTTTCTGCAGCATGGAGCTCCAAATGAACTTTACGGTGGTAAGGAGGACAAGATAAATGAGTTTCTAAAGAAAGCAAACGCTGCAGGAATCGAATTCGTGCCGCTTATACAGAGACATGTGGGAAGCGATGAACTTCCGAAGGTCATATACAGCATTGAAAATCATCTAAAAAGAAATGGAGTAGAGATATTTACAAAAAAGACAGTCGTAGACATAAATCCAAAAGATAAAATTTTAACGACTTCTGATGGAGAAATTTGCTCTTACGATTATTTAGTACTGGCTGTAGGTAGAAGTGGTGCTAATTGGCTTGAAGAGTGGGTAAAAAAATACAAACTCGACGTACTAGATGATGAAAAAGCCATAGACATAGGTGTAAGGGTTGAAGTCCCAGCATCAATAATGGATGAGATAACCTCAACTATATACGACCCAAAACTTAGGGTTGTGACTAAAAGGCACGACGATTACATGCGAACCTTCTGCACATGCCCAAGAGGTTGGGTTATAAGAGAAGACTATGGCGATTTTTGTTTGGTAAATGGACATAGCAAAGCGAAAGAAAAAACGAACAATAGTAACTTCGCACTTCTTGGACATTACATATTCACAGAACCATTCGATGAGCCAAATGAGTGGGGTAGAGATCTCGCTAGAATTACAACAAAGCTAGGCGGCGGAAATCCGATAGTACAGAGGATGAAAGATCTAAAGTTGGGAAGGAGAAGCACTGAAGCTAGAATTAAAAACAACAGGCTCGTTCAACCTACACTTAAAACTGCAATTCCTGGTGATATAAGCTTAGCTTACCCAGGAAGAGTTATCGATGACATAATAGATGCGCTTGAAAGATTGGACAAAGTCATCCCAGGAGTTGCTGACGATTCAACGCTCTTATATGCTCCGGAAGTAAAGTTCTATTCTTTAAGGCTCAAAGTAGATGAGAACATGAGAACGAACATACCTTACGTATATGCAGTAGGTGACGGAGCTGGAATAAGCAGAGGTATCGTCGGCGCTGCAGTTACTGGATTAATAGCTGCAGAAAGTATTCTGAGGGAGAAAGAATGAAATTTTACGACATTAGACGACTGAAATCAGAGTCTTTATCTTTAAATTTTGAAAATGGGAGATTAGAAAAACCGAGGTACGTTTCTATCAAGTCCAAAGCCTTCAGAGTTTTAAAAAATGGATTTTGGGGATTTTTTGAAGGAGACGTCGATGATAGAGAAGGGCTAGAGATTGCTGAAAGACTTGCAGCTTTCGAAGGAGATAGCGATGTGCTTGAGATAAGCAGCGGAGGAAAGTTCAAACTTAAAGTGAAAAAAGATCCGAAAGATGTCCCGATAGAAGAAAAGATTTCCCTTCTAAAAGATCTTTATTCCATAATCAGAGCTGATAGCGTAAAGATCTCGTACATGGAGAACAAAAGAGTCTTTGAATACGTCGATTCCTGTGGTAACGAGTGCAACTACGAAGTTTGGAGATGCGGAATAGCGATCTTAGCTGTAGCAAAGGATAAAAGTTTGCAGGCCTACTCAAGAAGGCTCCTGAAGGTTGGAGGTTTTGAGGTTACAGACGAAAGTTACGAAATTGCAGAAGATGTTAATGAGGTAATTTCAAAACTCGTAAATGCAAACTCCCCGCCTAGCGGAGAGATGAACGTTGTACTTGATCCATCCCTAGCCGGTGTTTTTATACATGAAGCTTTTGGACATTCAGCTGAAGCTGATCATGTACTTCAATCGTCAACAGTTTTGAAATCAAAAATAGGAGAAAAAATAGGAAGTGAGGAAGTTGATATCTACGATGATCCTACGATTCCAGAATTCGGTTTCTATCCTTTCGATGATGAGGGGGTAAGAGCTGAAAAACACGTCCTCGTTGAGAATGGGATTCTAAAAGGATTTCTGCATAGCAGGGAGACTGCTAAAAAACTTGGTGGAACTCCCGGAAATGCAAGAGCCGATGGGACCAGCTTTCCGATTGTAAGGATGAGCAACATATATCTAGCTCCCAAGGACTGGAAGTTCGATGAACTTCTTGAAGAGTGTAAGAATGGTGTATATCTGGTAGGAACAAGAGGGGGTGAAACAGATCCTGCAACTGGCTTCTTCCAGTTCAGTGCCCAGTATGGATACATCGTAAGAAACGCTGAGATCTGCGAGATGATAAGAGATGTTTCTCTTTCAGGAAACACGCTCGAGATACTGAGAGATTTGAAAATCGGAAACGAAGTGAAATTTGATCCGGGATTTTGCGGAAAAGCTGGACAGTATGTTCCAGTGAGTGATGGCGCTCCTCACGTTATTTGCAAAGCCATAGTTGGTGGTGCGTGATGGACTGGGAGCTTTATGAACTCTGGAGTAAAAAGATCGGTGTTAAAGTTGAGGATAACAGAATAAAAGTTTTTGGCGGTTCTCAAAGTAAATTCTATGCAGCAAGAGTAATAATTGATGGAAAAGTTGGCTTCGCTTCTGCTGAAGATCCAAAAAATGCAATAGAATTTGCAAAAAAGGTTGCAAAAATTTCAAACGAAGAACTCGAGGATTTTCCATGCGAAAAACCTTCAAAAGTTTCGGGGATATATGATAGAAGAGTTGAAGATTTAACGGTAGATTACCTCAGAGAAGAAGTTGAAAGGCTTTTGTCTTCTGCAGAGAAGATCTCTACCGCCGAAATATCTCATGAAGTTAGCGAAGTTAGAATAACCAACTCTTACGGCTGCGAAGTTGAAGAACGTTCGAGTTTTTCTTCATTGAACGTGGAGGTCGTGATAGATAATGGAAGCGGTTACGACTTCTTTGAGAGCAGAAGTGTTGAGTTAAGAATAGAAGACGTAGCTGAAAAAGCCGAAGAACTGGCAAAATTATCTGCTAAAAGCAAAAGAGTCGAAAGAAAAATATCCGACATTATCTTGTCACCTTATGCCGTACATCAACTTTTCTCAAACACTTTGTATCCTTCGCTTTCCGCTGAAAACGTTTTAAAGGGAAGAAGCAGACTTAAGATTGGAGATTGCATTGGCAACTTAAAAATTATAGATGATTCCACGATAGATGGTGGATTGATGAGCTGCTCTTTTGATGATGAAGGATGCGCTGGGCGCAGGAAAGTTATAGTGGATGAAAATATAGTAAACTTCTTTACCGACTGGAAAACAGCAAAAATCTTCGGCTGCACAGGCAATGGGTTCAGAGAAGATGCAACAACTCCACCAGCACCATCGCCAAGTAACGTTATTTTAGATGTAAAAGAAAAATGCGATCTGGATGATGCGATATACATAAACTACTTTACCGGAGCACATACCGCCAACCCTGTGAGCGGTGATTTCAGCTACGAATGCCACAACGCAACTTTAAACGGTGAGCCCGTAAGGATGATGATCTACGGAAACGTCTTTGAACTCCTCAATAAACTTGCAGGCAAATTTGGAGAAGCTAAACAAGTTGAGAATACAATAACTCCAGCATTAAGGTTTGAGAGTGTAAGGTTGATTTAGAATTTTTGCTTTTTATCAGAAAACCTCTTATTCAGCATGTAGACTTGCAGTTATGAAAAGAAGGGCTGTTGTAGACAGAAAAAAATGTGCTTATTGTGGTGCTTGTGTAGCTGTATGTAATTTAGATGCAAACGAACTTGTTGAAACCTATCTTGAAATAAAAGAGAACTGCACCGGCTGCGGAGTTTGTGCTAAAGTTTGTCCGCTTGGAGCTTTAAGTATAGAGGAGGTGTAGAGATGTACGATGTCATCGTAGTCGGCGCTGGACCTGCTGGAAGTATGGCAGCAAAAACCGCCGCTGAAAAAGGTCTTGAAGTTCTTCTAATCGAAAAAAGGCAAGAGATAGGTACTCCTGTTAGGTGTGCGGAGGGTATAAGCAAAGCAAGCATCGAGAGGTTCTTTGAAGTGGATAAAAGATGGATAGCAGCAGAAGTTGTTGGAGCTAAAATATACTCTCCGGACATGACAGAGGTCGTAATGAGTGAAGAAATGGCAGGAAATGAGGTAGGATATGTTCTTGAAAGAAAAATATTTGATAGACAGATTGCCAGAATGGCGGCAAAGGCTGGCGCAGAAGTGATGGTTAAAACTGCATTTGAGAAATTTGAAAGAGTTGGAGACAAATTAAAAGTTCAGATACGCAGTATTGGCGAAAAAATTGAGGTTGAAACAAAGATTTTAGTTGGTGCAGACGGTGTTGAGAGCAAATTAGGAAGGATGGCTGGTATAATAAGAACTCTAAAATTAGACGAGATAGAGAGCTGTGCGCAGTATCTAATGTCTGGTTTAGATATAGATCCAAACTACACTTACTTCTATCTTGGAAGAGAGATCGCTCCTGGAGGTTACGCATGGATATTTCCGAAAGGAGAGAACTCTGCGAACGTCGGCATAGGTGTTTTACCGAAGATGGCTGAAAAAAGTGCCAAAGAATACTTGGACAGATTCATAGAGAAGATAGGAATAAAAGGTAGGATCGTTGAATTTGTTGCTGGAGCTGTTCCAGTATATGGCGAAATTGAGACAGCTGTTGCTGACAATCTAATGCTCGCCGGAGATGCTGCATACCATTCAGACCCAATTACTGGAGGAGGTATCGCAAACGCCTTGGCTGCGGGTTATTACGCTGGTTTGGTCGCTTATGAGGCTGTAAAGAACAACGATTTTTCAGCAGAATTTTTGAAAAGATATGATAAGCTGTGGAAGGAGGACTTTGGTAAAAAGTTGAGAAGAAACAAAAAACTTCAAGAGAAGTTCTTAAAGATGGACGATGAAACCCTCAACAAGCTCGCAAAAAGTATTTCGGGAAAGAATTTAAAAGAAATGAGTGTACAAGCCATCGTAAAGGAACTTCTTAAGGCTCATCCACGACTGCTTTGGGATCTAAAAGATCTTTTCATATAACTAAAGCCTTTTTTATTCCCCTTTTGCTTACTATCACTCCTGCAGAGTTTCTGCTGTAGACCGGGATCTCTTCTATCTCAACCCTTATGCAGTACCCATCATGGCTGAATGCAAACAACTCTTTACCACAAAATTCTGATAGTACAAGCTTCCCCGTTTTCTCGCTTATCTTGTGGGCAATAACTCCCATAGCCCCTCGTCCCGATTTTCTGAACTCTTCCAACTTCGTTCTTTTTCCATAACCGTTTTCAGTCAGAGTGAGCAGGAGTTCTGAAGCTCCACATGTAATATTTGCTATTTCATCACCTTCTCTGAGTCTAATGCCAACTACACCCTTTGCACTTCTACCATACTCTGGTATTTCTTCAGCATCAAACCAAGCAGCATATCCAAATTTTGTAGTTATAACAACTTCTCTACCTTTCAATGGAACCACCGAAAATATCTCCCCGCTTGAGGCTATTATTCCTGCCCTTTTTGCATTTTCGAATTCAGAACTCTTGATCTTCTTGATATAACCATCGGGAGAGAGAACGATAACGTAACCTTCAAAGTTCCTTGTACCGACAATGGATACTATTTTCTCGTCATTTTCAAGTCTTACGAGCTTTCTTATCTGAATGCCCTTCGATGTTCTATCAACCTTTGGAATTTCACTTGCATTTATCCAGAAAACTTTGCCATTGTTCGTGAAAATTAAAATTTTGTCGAGGGAATTACAGAAACTTACGCATTGCAGATTATCCATCCCGTAGCTCACTCCTACTCCTCCTCTGTTCTGCACCTTAAAATCTTCCAGTGACAACCTCTTTACGAACCCATCTTCGCTGACCAAAATTAAATTGTCTTCTTCAGCAACGAGATCGATGTCCGTTATTTCCTCCTCCTCATAGATTATTTGAGTTCTTCTTTCGTCTCCATATTTCTCCTTTATCTCCCTTAACTCGTTCAGTATTATTTTATCAACCTTCTTCGGATCAGCGAGCACAGCTTCAAGTTCCTGTGTTAATTTAACGAGTTCTCCATGCTCTTTAAGTAATGAATCGATTTCCATACTTGTCAACTTCTGCAACCTTACCTGCAAAACAGCTTCTGCCTGCTTTTCACTTAGTTTGTAGGTGTTCATTAAACTAATCTTTGCCTCTTCTGGTGTTTTGCTGTTCTTTATCAGCTGTATCGCGTTATCTAAATCCTCAAGGACCTTTTTAATACCTTCGATAATGTGCAACCTCTGTTTAGCTTTTTCAAGTTCAAATTTTGTTCTTCTCCTAACTACGTCTCTCCTATGCTCTAGGTAAAACTCTATCATCTCTCTAATACCTAGAATCTTCGGTTCGTTGTTAACGAGTGCTAAATTTATTATTCCGAAAGTCGTCTGGAAACTCGAATAAGCACACAGTTTTTTTACCACAACATCTGCATCAGCTTCATCTCTCAGTTCTAAAACAATTCGCAATCCTTCCCTATCAGATTCATCTCTGACAGTTCTAATTTCATCAATCTTACCTTCCCTAGCCAATTCTGCGATGTTTTCGACCAACTTTGCCTTATTTACCATGTAGGGTATCTCTTTTATCACCAACCTCTTTCCTTCTTTCTCAATCTTCCCCCTAACAACTATCTTTCCCCTTCCAGTAATGTAGGCCTCTTTTATCCCTTTAACCCCAACTATAATGCCTCCAGTTGGAAAATCGGGGCCCTTTATGTGCTTCATTATGTCTTCAATGTCACAACTAGGATTTTTTATAAACTCCTCGATCGCTTCACAGACCTC
>CAYZIW010000007.1:24276-37612 GCA_964478605.1 uncultured archaeon
GGTATGCTGGTCGCCATTCCTACCGCTATTCCGCTTGACCCATTAACAAGCAGATTTGGAATCTTTGCAGGTAAAACGACGGGTTCTTTAAGTGTAGCGTCAAAATTAGGAATAAAATCTACCGTTTCCTTTTCAATATCTGCCAACATTTCTTCAGCTATCTTTGTTAATCTTGCTTCTGTATATCTCATAGCCGCTGGAGAATCGCCGTCAATGCTTCCAAAGTTTCCTTGCCCTTCGACGAGGGGATACCTCATTACAAAATCCTGAGCTAACCTACCAAGCGCATCGTAGACGGTAGCATCACCATGTGGATGATACTTGCCCAAAACTTCCCCAACTATTCTTGCCGATTTTCTTGTTGGTCTGTTGCTTAGTAGCCCCATTTCATGCATCGCATAAAGAATTCTCCTCTGTACAGGTTTTAGGCCATCTCTAACATCAGGAATAGCTCTCCCAACGATTACACTCATCGCGTAGTCGATATAGGAACTTTTAAGTTCCTCACTGATATCCCTGACCAATTCCATTTTTTGAATTATACCTCAGGGCTAAAAATAGTAACTACTTAAGATAGCGAAAGGGTTTTTAATTGAGTTTTACCACAACATCATATAGCCGAGGTAGCCTAGCTGGTGAGGGCGACAGACTCATAATCTGTAGGTCGCGGGTTCAAATCCCGCCCTCGGCAGTAATTTAGAAGTGCTTTTAAATTTGTTCACCAAAAGAATGCCTTTTCAAAAAGGTACAAAAATCTGAAACACATCTCTTCGTCTTAAAATGCAGTTACGTAAATTTTAAAAAAGATATTTTTATAATTTTCTACATATTTCTTCTGCAAGCTTCAGATCCTCCAACGTGTTGATGTTAAAGAATGATAAAAGGTCTGGATCTACCTTTTTAAGATATTCCGAAGGGTAAAACACAATATTTCCCCTTAAGGCATTCAGAATTCTTTTCTCCCCGCACAAAATAGCCTTCTCCAAAACACTAACAAGATTTGAAGAGTAGAACGCAAGCAAAGGTTCTGGAAACTTTTTAATTGGGATTAACGCATCGCACTTCAATTCTTCCGCTTTTTTCCATATTTCTTCCAAAACTTCAGGCTTTACAAATGGCATATCTACAGCAAAAACTACACAGCTGCCAAATCTTTTTATTGCCGTATACAATCCAGCAAGAACTCCGAAGTTCTTATATTCGTCTACTAACACCCTGCCATATACTCTTAGCTTTTCAGCCTGTTCTTCATCTCTACAGACAATTGCATAATCAAAACTTCTGCATTTTTCCACTGCTATTTCGATCAGCTTCTTTCCAAGAAGAACAACTTCTGCCTTCTCTTTACCTATCCTATTTCCTCTCCCACCAGCCAATATTGCAACCCGCACAAAAGTAGTTATCTATTTAATTACATCTACTTTACTCCTCTCCATGGATGTACTCAAGGAACTCGAAGAGTTCAGGAAAAAAGATATCCCATACACGAGAGTTTTAAGCTCGATGTGCACTCTACCACATCCAATATCAGTTGAAGCTCATAAAATGTTCCTAAACACAAATTTAGGGGATCCAGGGATATTTAGAGGTACTTTCGAGCTTGAAAAAAAGTTGATAAAGATGATAGGTGAGATACTACATAACGAGAATGCTTCAGGTTACATCTGCTCAGGAGGGACTGAAGCAAATATCCAAGGTGTAAGAGCGGCAAGAAATTTTACGAAAAAGAAAAATCCGAACATCGTTGTTCCAAAGACGGCACATTTCTCTTTCGAAAAAATTGGAGATATATTGAGGGTTGAAGTGAGGCGAGCTAAAGTTGATGAGGAGTACAAAGTCGAAGTGGCTGAGGTTGAAGATCTTGTGGATGATTCAACCGTAGCTATCGTCGGAATAGCAGGAACTACAGAACTCGGACAGATAGATCCTATCGTCGAACTTTCAAAACTGGCTGAAGAGAAGGGAATTTGGATGCACGTAGATGCAGCATTCGGGGGACTTGTAATTCCGTTTATGGACGATCCGTATCCATTTGACTTTGTAAATAAAGGTGTCAAGTCGATTACCATCGACCCTCACAAGATGGGCATGGCAACGATCCCAGCAGGCGGGATAATTTTTAGAGATCAAAATTACTTAAAAACCTTAGAAGTCGAGACTCCGTATCTAACGTCAAAAACCCAGTATACTCTAACTGGAACACGTCCAGGTACAGGAGTTGCTTCAGCATACGCTGTTTTGAAGTCTTTAGGCTATGAAGGAATGAAAAAGGTTGTAAAAACGTGCTTAAAAAATACAAAAATTTTAGTAGATGAGATGAAAGCTTTAAACTTCGAACCCGTTATTGAGCCCGTAATGAACGTTGTTGCTTTTAAAACTGAGAAAGCTGATAAAATAAAAGAGGAACTTTACAGAAGAGAGTGGGTGATATCCACGATAAGAAATCCGAGAGCAATAAGATTCGTGATAATGCCTCACGTAAGTGAAGAAACAATTAAATCCTTCATCGAAGTATTTAAGAAAGTTCTACTGGAGGTGTGAAAAATGGAAGTTAGACTTGAAGTTGATGGAGTAGAAATAGATTTAAACGAGTTCGTAACAAAGATACTCGGCAAGACGATTGAAGGGATGGTATCCACTCTTAAGGGTGTTAAAGAAGACTGGAAAAGTGTAAAAATAGAAGTGATCCGATGAAAAATTGCGCAAAATTCGAAGAGTATATTCCGGGAATTTCTCTTCTTGAAATTGCTAGAAAATACTCAGAAAAGATAATAAACCTCGCATCTAACGAGAATCCATACGGAGCGAGTCCAAAGGCAATAAAAGCTTTTCAAAGCTTTGCTGATCTACACAAATATCCGGATCCAAGCTATAAGGAGTTAAGAGAGAGGTTGAGTGAGTACACGGGATGGGATTTCAAGAACATAGTTGTTGGAGCCGGTAGTGACGGCATACTGGAAGCGATCTTTCGTTTTGCTGTAAGCGAAGGAGATGAAGTTTTGTTAGCTCCACCAACTTTTCAATATTATAGAATTCTTGCAAAGCTCAGTTGTGCAAAGATAGTGGAATGCAGAAGAAACGAGAATTTTGAAATTGCAAACGCTTCAGAACTTATTACAGAAAAAACAAAACTCTCTATTTTTTGCTCACCTAACAATCCTACAGGAAACTTAGAAAATTTTGAAGAGATAAGAGCTGTTGCTGAGTCTTCTAAGGGTTTAGTGGTTGTTGATGAAGCCTACGTTGAATTTGCTGACAAAAAATTTAGTTATGATTATGAAAATGTATTAATTTTAAGAACGTTCTCAAAAGCCTTTGGATTAGCAAATCTTAGAATTGGTTATGCAAAAATTCCTGATGAATACTTGAAATTCTATAAAAGTGCTTCAACACCTTTTCCTATATCGACCGCTGCAGAAAGAGCTGCAATTGCCTCTTTAGAGGACTTAGATTGGGTTAAAAATTGCGTCGAGAATATTAAAAGAAGTAGAGAAGAACTTTTTAAATTTCTGTCCAGAAAGTTCAAGACTTATCCCTCTCAGGCTAATTTTATACTAGTAAAGGCTAAAGATCTCCATATCGAACTTGCAAAACGAGGAATTCTTGTTAGAGAGTGTAGCAGTTTTGGCTTACCTAATCACATTAGGATTAGTGTGGGTAGAGAAGAGGAGAATAAAGCTTTGATGGAGGCTATAGAATGCTTATCTCCATAACTGGAACACCAGGTGTTGGAAAAACAGCAGTTGCTTTGGAATTGACCAAAAGAGGATACACAGTGAGAAGTCTAATTGATGTCGCAAAAGAATACAACTGCATAATAGATGAAGAAGATGGGGAATACGTGGTCGATGTTGAAAAGCTTTCAAGGATAAAAATAGAGGGGATAGTTGAAGGTCACCTTTCGCATTATCTAAACGCAGATAAGGTAATAGTGCTTCGATGCAATCCTTTGATAGTGAAGACAAGGTTAGAAAACAGAGGGTGGGATTACGAGAAAGTTATGGACAACGTTGAAGCAGAACTTCTAGACGTTATATTGATCGAAGCCTTGGAAATGGAAAGAGAAGTTTATGAAATAGATACCACAGACAGGAGTGTAAAAGAGGTTGCAGATGCAGTGGAAGATATAATTAGAGGCAAATTTACCGAAAAATATCAGCCCGGAAAGGTTGATTGGCTTACCGAATTACAAGATAGACTTGAAGAGGTAGTTAGGCTATGATAGGGAAGATAGAATGGGCCGAAAAACACATGAAAGTTTTAGGAATGATAAGAGAAAGATTCAGAAAAGAGAGACCACTTGAAGGGCTGAAAGTAGGCATGGCTTTGCACGTAGAAGCCAAAACAGCTGTTTTAGTTTTAACGTTAATCGATGGCGGCGCTGAAGTGGCAATAACTGGATGTAACCCGCTAAGCACCCAGGATGATGTTGCAAATGCTCTAAGAGAGATGGGAATTAAATGTTACGCTAAGAGAGGGATGAAGAGGGAAGAGTACTACGAAGCTCTAAGAAACGTCGCAAAAATTGAGCCGGATATAGTTATCGACGATGGGGCAGATTTAATATTTCTTCTCCACAAAGAAACTGAGTTTGCAAAAAACGTTAAAGGAGGAAGTGAAGAAACAACTACTGGAGTTATCAGGTTAAGGGCTATGGAAAAAGATGGTGTTTTGAGGTTTCCAGTGATAGCTGTTAATGATGCCTACACTAAATATCTGTTCGACAACAGGTACGGTACAGGACAGTCAGCGATCGACGGAATTGTTAGAGCGACAAATTTACTCCTAGCAGGAAAGACAGTTGTCGTCGCTGGTTACGGTTGGTGTGGGAGAGGGATTGCAATGAGGGCGAGAGGAATGGGAGCTAGAGTTGTTGTAACAGAAGTTGATGAAATAAGAGCACTGGAAGCTTTAATGGATGGATTTGAAGTTATGAGCATGGATGAGGCTTCAGAGATAGGAGATGTTTTTGTTACAGCGACAGGAAACATAAATGTCGTAAGAGAGGAGCATTTCAGAAGGATGAAGGATGGAGCTATACTGGCGAACGCTGGTCACTTCAACGTTGAGATAGACGTCAAGACGCTTGAAAAGATTTCAAAGAGGAGTAGAGAGATAAGAAACAACGTTGTAGAGTACGACTTGGGTGATAAAAAACTTTATCTGCTTGCAGAAGGTAGGTTGGTTAATTTAGTAGCTGCTGATGGGCATCCTGTAGAAGTTATGGATATGAGTTTCTCAAATCAGGCTCTTGCCTGTGAATACATCGCAAAAAACTACGAAAAGCTTGAAAAAAGAGTTTACAGAATGCCTGAGGAATTAGATAGGGTGGTCGCAAAACTGAAGTTGCAAAGCTTAGGGATAAGAATAGATAAATTAACTGAAGAACAAAAGAAGTATTTGAGCGATTGGAGGCACGGAACTTGATAGTGTGGAGTTATAGAGTAATAAAAAACAGGGTCGCAAGAAGGAAATGGCTTTTGGTTATTTCAGCAATTTTTGTAGCTGGTTTGACAAACGCTATCTACGAAATAATTAGCGGTGAACCGCTGAAAAAATCTGCTGTTATTACAGCTTTTTTTGTGCTTTTTATGTTTCTATATGCGATCATAGTTTTAGGCAAACCGAGGTACTATTGGATAGATGGTGACACCATATACTACAAGCCATTTAAAAGAAAGATAACAGAAAATTTTGAGATAGATGAAGAAAAGCTTTTGATAAAATTCAAAGATTGGAAACTTCCGAGGACGCTGTATTTCGAGAACAGAGAAGATTTCGAAAATGTAAAAAAGTATCTAAAAAAGAAGTTTGAAGGTTAGCTACTCAAGCAAATTGTAAAGAGTATCTCGTTGCTTTGGAATTCTCCCGGCAACCCTTATTATTTCTCTCAGCTCTTCGGGGGTTAATTTTTCACCACTTGTCGCTCCGGCTGCCTTAGATATGTTTTCCTCCATAAGTGTCCCGCCTAAATCGTTTGCGCCAGCGTAAAGCGCTGCTTGAGCAAGCTTTATACCAAGCTTCACCCAGGAAGCTTGAATGTTCTTAACTTCTGGATAAAGCAGTATCCTTGAAACTGCAATAACAAGAAGATCTTCAAAACCAGAGGATCCTTTAAAGTTCCTTCCAAGCTCGTTGTTTCTCCACATAAATGGTAGAGGTATAAATTCTGTAAATCCGCCTGTTTCTTGTTGAATCTTTTTTATGAGCATTATATGCTCTATTCTATCTTTCCAGCTTTCCATGTGTCCATACATCATCGTAGCTGTCGTCGGTATACCATTCCTGTGGGCTAGCTTTATAACATATTCCCACTCAGCTGTTGTAAGTTTTTTTGGACATATGTACTTTCTAACTCTATCTACAAGAATCTCTGCCGCGGTGCCGGGCATTGAATTCAAACCTTCTCTCTTAAATGTCCTCAGAACATCCTCGACGTGCATTCTACTGTTCTTTGCTGCATGATACACTTCCATTGGTGAAAAAGCGTGGATGTGTATACTCTTAGATACGTCTCTCACCGCCTGCAAAATGCCCACATAAAAGTCTACGTCCGCGTTCGGTAGCAAGCCACCCTGTATACAAACCTCAGTACAGCCGAAATCTAAGGCTTCAGCGACCTTCCTCTTTAGCTCCTCATGGCTTAAGATGAATCCCTTTACATTTCTGAAAGAGCAGAACTTGCAGTCGTTTATGCATATATCTGTAAAGTTTATGTTTCTGTTTACAACAAAAGTTACCGTATCTCCGACGAATTTTCTTCTGAGCTCGTCAGCATATCTCAACGTTTCATAAGGATTTTTAAGAAGGTTATCCAGTGCGAGCATAGCCATCAGCATCCGAATACAATTCTATTAGACTGCCTACAATCTCACTCCACCATTTAAGCTTTACGAATCTCGGATAGATAGGTAACCTCTCTTTAAGTGCAAATTCGTCCCCAATTCTTTTTTGTAATTCATTGATCGAAGGCCATGGAGCCTCTGGATTTATAAAATCTGGTGTTATTTCAGAAATACCGCCTAGATCATTTGCACCAGCTTTTAAGTAGGCTTTAAGATCGCTAACAAGATTTGGAGGAATTTGAATTGCAACTTCGTTTGGTAAAATTCTTCTCGCCATCTTCACAACTTCAATCAGTTCGTTTTCATTTACTACTGCAAAATTTTCCATTTCAGTACCCTTCTTCGGTAGAAACCTCTGTATAATGACCTCCTGTATATGCCCATAGTTTTTGTAGAGATCTGCTATTACTTCCAGAGAGTACTCTCTGTCGTAGTTTTTTTCACCAATGCCAACAAGAATTCCAGTTGTAAATGGGATTTGCAACTTTCCGGCATCTCTTATCATGTTTATTCTAATTTCTGGCTTTTTTCCAGGACTTTCTGAGTGGCATTCTAATTCAACAGCTTGTTCAAGCATAAGCCCCATGCTAGCGTTGAATGGCTTCAAATACTTCAATTCTTCATAGCTTAAAATGCCCGCATTTGTATGTGGCAGAAATCCGTTTTTAATGGCTAGAAGATTCATGCTAGCGACGTATTCAATAAAGTTCGAATAACCGTAACTTCTAAGCATCTCCGAGAAATCCTTCCTGAATTCGGGTCTCTCACCAAAAGTAAAAAGAGCTTCTTTGGCGTTTTTTGCCATCTTTATTAGCTTTTGCACATCTAAAGGAGACATTAGATCCAATTCATCCCTTCTGAATCCGCAATATTTACATCTATTTCTACAGTTCCTTGTAAGAGGTATGAAGATGTTTCGAGAGTACGTGACGATCACAAAGTACATACACAACTTGGTTTCAAAAGCTTTTTAGTGGTTAAATGAGTGTCAGCGTAGTTAAAGAATCATACTGAACTGTTTGTAAGCTATTCGTAAATCAACTGCAAACGAAAAGGTATTTATGCAAATTAGTAGTTGTATGTATGCTATGGAGATTAGGAAGTTGCAACTGATAGGCGGCTCGAGCTACATGGTTAGTCTACCAAAAGAATGGGTAAAAGAGAACAAGCTTAAACAAGGAGATGAAATCTATCTACAAGTAGAGAACAGTGTTATAACAATTTATCCAAGAAAATTTATGGAAATTCAAAAAATAGCACGAGTGGAAATCCCAGAACTGCCGAGCTACGATGAAAAGTTCCTGCGCAGATACATTTATGCTCTTTATATCCAGGGCCTTGATGAGATATTTATAAAGGATAAAAAGCTCAACGCAAGACTTGTAAGCAAGATTGGAGAGATAGCGAAAGATCTGATAGGCATGGAGATAATCGACGCAGGAGACGAGCATCTGAAGTTAAAATGCCTAGCCGGAATAGACTTCGACATGTTTGGAGTCGTAAAAAGATTGACCCAGATAATTAAAAGCATGTTAGCGACGCTTCAAGATGGTATATACAAGAAAGATTTCTCAAGTTTCAGAGATATAAAAAACTTTGAAGATGACGCAGATAGACTTTACCTGCTTGCTGTTAGGCAGGAACACAAATTGGTAAGAGAATTTTCAAGTCCAGCTAAATGGAACGAGCTTAGGCTAATATTGGGTATAAGAACAGTTGCCAAACTCCTTGAAGAGATTGCAGATTCTCTCTGTGACTTTTCAGAATATGCGAAAAAGACCACGACTGAATCTCTCACGAAGCACCTTAAATCGCTGGAAAACTCTTTCAACCTGATGTGCGCAGCGTACTTCAATTCCAATACTGAAACAGCGGAAAGTGCAATAAGGAACCTCGAAGCTCTTGAAGAGGAATTCCTAAAGGCCGAGTCTAACGATCTCTACTACCGACTATCTCTTGAAGCTTTACTCCGAGCTTGCAGACATATGAAATCGATAAGTGAGATAGCATTCAACAAATCAGTTAGAGAGTCGATCCAAGATATGCAGAAGCAAAACCTATAACTGAAAATATTGCTATTAATATTAGCGGTGCTGCAGCAGATATAGCTGCTTTTTTTATATCTAAGTTTAGACCGTTCTTGGCTGCGAAGAGCAGGTATATGTAGCTCCAGACGTATGTAGCTAAGCTTAGAATTACCTGCGAAACGTTTATCGAAGCTAAGGCTTGCAAGCCGAACTTCGAAATCATTTCTGCAGTATCATAAACTAAATATACGGAAAAGGGGCTGAGTACCAATGTAGGAACGAAACTGAACGCAACGAGTTTCATTAAATTTGTAAAGCTACCCTTACCCTTAAGTAGATAAGCTGCAAAATATATCAAAGCACTATAAATAATCCAATTTATGAAAATACCAACCGCAGCACCTACAATCGTCATCAGATACGTTAATCTAACTATTCCTTCTACTGTCGACGCATCTAATCCTTCACCAAGTAGCAGTTCTCTAGAACTTTCTGCTATGTAGGGTGCTAAGATTGAAGCTGAGTAAACAGCAACAATAGCAGCCAAGAACAATACAAAAATTGGCTCCTTCCAAGTAAAACTCCTCTGCAAGAACTTATCTGGGTTTAAAAAGATGTCCATAAAATGCTAAACTGGCAAGAATTTAAAAAATTTTTGATTACTTAGAGAGGGTAATCTCAATTGTAGAGACGTTTACTCTCTTTCCATCACTGCTCTCAAGTTCTTCCGTGTCTATCTTGATATTCTTAATCTTCAAGTTTGGCATAAACCTGTTCCTAACTATCTCTGCAACATCCACTGCTCTGCTGATTGCCTTACCTCTTGCCTTGATCGCAACTTCGGCTGATCCCTCATTCAACATCGTCAATGTAGCCAAAACATAGTTCATTATCGGCTTATTACCTATAAAGACTACGGACTCCGCCATTGTTTCACCTCCCTATATTCGAAAAGAATAACGTAATTTAAATTTTTTTACCGGCAAAGCTTCTATTAATCCTGATACAAGTGAACCCGGCAAGCTTTAATAGCAAGTTGATATATTAACAGCAATGATCGAGATCAAAGAGGCAAAAAAAGCTTACTATGGGGGTACACATAGAATCAGAAGACCAGAAGATACATTAAGCTGGATAGAGCCAAAATTAAGCTTAGCAGGAATAACCAGAGTTGCTAACATAACTGGGCTGGATAGAATAGGCATTCCCATTTTTTCAGCTATAAGACCTTCCGCTGCTGAAGGAGCAGTCTCTGTTTATTCTGGAAAAGGTATCACTGAAACACTTGCAAAGATCTCAGCAATAATGGAGGGATTCGAAAGATACTCTGCAGAGTTTAGAGATGAAAAGATCGTTAAAGGGACCTACTCTCAGCTATCGAGAAACTACAATGTTTTAGATCCGGAATCGCTTATCTTGCCAAAAGATCTGCCGTACTCAAAAAACGATTCCGTAATAAGATGGATCTGGGGATTCGATTTAATGAGCAAAGAGGAGATACTTGTACCCGTAAGTGCAGTCTATCACCCATACTACCCTAAGGGAGACCTTCACCTCTTCAGAACGAACACGAACGGATTAGCGGCGGGAAACTCAATAGAGGAGGCGATATTCCACGGACTTATGGAGGTAATTGAAAGAGATGCCTGGAGTATCGCCGAATTTTGTCGTAAAGGTGGAAGAACAATAGAAACGGACAGCGAACTTGTGAAAGCATTGATAGAGAAATTCAAAGCAGCTTCTGTTGACATAATGCTTAAAGATATAACGAGTGATATACCTGTAACTGTGATAGCAGCAGTTTCAGATGATCTCCTGCTTAAAGATCCAGCTTTATTAACTATAGGCTTTGGAGCACACTTAGATCCGGAGATAGCAGCAATAAGAGCCTTGCTTGAAGTTGCGCAGAGTAGAGTTGTGCAGATTCAGGGAGCAAGGGAAGACACTGTTAAAGCCGAACTTATGAGAAAAATCGGTTACGATAGGATGAAAAGACTAAATAAACACTGGTTTGAGGAAGGGGATGTGGTTAAGCTGGAGAACCTTCCAAATTTATCCTCTGAAGATATAAAATCTGATATCGAAAAAACCCTATCCATGCTTAAAAGTAGGGGGTTTGAAAGGGTGATAGCTGTAAATTTAACAAGACCCGAGCTCGAAGTTCCAACAGTAAGAGTTATAGTTCCCGGGCTAGAGGTCTTTGGAATAGATCCAGCAAGAGTTGGAGAGAGGATAATCGAGTTCAGAAGAAGATGAGAGCGGTTATATTTACGGGACCAAGTTTGAGCCACGAAGAAGCGAGATCTATTTTCGACTCTGCCGAATATAGGCCACCAATTAAGAGAGATGATGCCATAAAAGCTGCCAAAGATGGCTTTGAGATAATAGGCATCATTGATGGAGTATTTTTGCAGGATGTTGCAGTATCTCCAAGAGAACTGCTTGAAGTTATAAAGAGCGGTGCGAGGGTTGTTGGCGGGGGCAGTATTGGAGCCCTAAGAGCTGCAGAGCTTAGCGAATTTGGGATGATAGGAGTAGGGGAGATATTTAGAATGTTTAAAGAAGGTATCTTGGATTCTGACGATGAGGTTGCGGTAATTTTCAACCCATGAACCACTTTCCGAGCCGCTTGTAAACATACGCAGCACTGTTGCAAAGCTAACATCTATGCAGCTCATAGAAAAAAAGTTAGGGGATGAGATCTTAAGGATAGCAAAGAACCTTCACTACTCAAGAAGAAGTTACCGTACGATACTGAAGTTGGCTGCAGATAGAGGAATAATTGACGAAAGAGATCTCGAAAAACTAAACGAACTTTTTGAAAAAAATCGGGTCGATTTGAAAAAACTTGATGCCATAAAAGTCGTTGAAAAGGTGAAAGAGCTATCTAAGATTTAAGAAGTTCGTATATAGCTGAACAGCCGCCGCATCTGGGACAGCCTGCTTTAAATTTCATCTCCACATTGTAGTCATCTTTTATCTCCTTTAGAGCGTTGTGTACATCTAAAACGTAATCAAAATCAACTCTTCTAAAATCAAATGGAGAGGGTCTGAATGGAGCGATGTAAGGTACTACAGCATTCTCGCTCATAACTTTAAAACCCTCTAAAACACTCTCCTTGCTTTCTCCAAGTCCAACCAGAAGCCAAGAGGAGACGTTCCATTCTCCAAAAATTTCTACAGCATCCTTCCAAGCTTTTAAGTACTCATCTATGCTAGGCTTCCCAGGCACAACTAAACTACGGATTTTTCTATCGAAAGTTTCTACGTGGATTCCAATTGTATCTATACCTGCTGAATAAAGCATCTCAAGATACCTTTTATCCACAGGCTCAATCTGTGCGTGTAACGGAATATCTAATTCTTGCTTAATTCTTTCTGCAATTTTGGCAAATTTTATGGCCCCTTTATCCTTTAAGTTCACAGTACCAGTGGTGAGCGTAAGATGCCGGCTCCTGTCTTCATCGTAAGCAACTTTGACGGCTTCAAAGATATCTTCTGGATCCTTTTCAACAATTTGTTGCTCGCTTACGTTCTTATCTATTGAACAAAAAATACATTTTTTGCCCATTTCGATATGTATACATCTTCGCGAAGCTGCAGTTACAAGGGCGTCTATACCATCCAACGCTACATACCTTCCAGCAGAAATTCCCTTTATTTCGTGCTTGTAGTATTCAGCCTTTGGTAAATACGCCTCTCCCAGGTTTTCCTCAGCCTTAAAAACATAATATTTTTCTCCAACCTTTACCAGCCTGTAGGGAGAATACTTAGCATACCATTGCTTCGCTGGGGCTGAGATAACTGAACCCTTCAGAGATAAACCTACACCACCAACGGGCCCACCGCCACCCCTTCTCAGCGGTTCAATCGGTGTATTTATTCCAAAAATTAATATTTCGAGCTTCGTTCTGTAGTCAAGCATAGACCTTTACTGCCTCTTCAGGAGAATCGCAAAATGCAAGTGCTGCTATCGCTCCAATCAATCCATTTTCACCACTAATTACGTAGGTTTCTATACCAAGTTCATCAGCAATTTTGTAAGCATCCTTAAGATCGACCAGTTCGGATTTTACTCTTTCCCCATACTTCCTTAACTTTTCAGGTATAGCTATTCTTCTGTATACAGCCATCGAAGTATTGTCACTGAGAGTTTTTTCTTTTAATTCTTTCTTGAAAGCCTGAATCAGCTCGCTTGCTCTTTGAGTTGCAAATGTTGCAGAGATGGATACACAGTTGGTTGTTTTTTTCGGATTCTTGGTGTAGAGCTGTGTTATGGTATGTAGTAGATAATAACCGTAGCCTTCAGATTCTATTTTTGTGGCTATTTCGTTCACTAAACTCCAAGTTGCACCTTTCTCTTTGTTGTCTGTATCATCCACGCCTATTACTATCTTTTCATACCTTTTAAGCTTAAGCTTTGCTTTACCAAGCTTCCCTCCACCACCAAGCTCAACTATCTCT
>CAYZIW010000007.1:37622-50491 GCA_964478605.1 uncultured archaeon
CTATACCCTCCACATCCTCCGCCATACCTCTACAAACCGTCGCAGCTATTCCGCCCCCAGCTAAGCCTGCATATGTTATCTCTATTCTTTCACCAACAACAGCCTCTTCAATTCCTGCTCCAGCTATCCCAGGAACGAGCTTTAGTTCTGTTTTTCCAGGTTTTAAGACAAATATGTTTCTCGCCCCCTCTCTTCTTGCTTTTACTATCAAATCACTTACCCTTGGATAATGGTAAACCTCCCACGCTGCTCCACCGTAGCATCTGTTCCTTGCATGGAACTCATGTAGCTCTATAAGTTCCCCATCGGTCATAGCAACGACCCTTGCGTAGGGAGATATCCATGCAACGTTTCCGTACTGTTTAAGCAGATCCTCTTTGCTAATGTACGTCATACAGATCCTTGATTTTAACCTGATTAAAAATTTTTTGGTTAACGGAGCGAAAAATTTAACACTTAGAGATCGTAGTTTTTTGTGTCCAAAAGATTTTTTGAAAAGGTGAGAGAAAGAACTGAGAAACTGAGAGAAGTAGAGGGTGCTTGTGGTATTTGTCACGGCGTACTTGAGGCTATAACTGACGCGGGAGGTTTAGTTTCTGCTTACGAAAAACCAAATGGTATTTTGGCTGTCTTAAAGGATGATGAGGGTGAGGAAATTGGCAGGGGTTTTGACATAGTATGGTCTCCTGCAGTCCTCGATGCTGAAATAGAAGCCGATATTATTCCAAAAACATTAAAAGAGAAGCTTAAAGGGGTTATAAGTGAACAAGAAGAGATAAGGAAAGTAGCAGATCTTTTCGGTTTTGGAAGAGTAGTCTCCCCATCGGTTTTAGCTCTTGAATATGTAAAAAACCTCGGGGGGCGAACTACAATTAGAAGAGAAGGTATTGGTGTTGTTGCAAGAATCTTCAACGCCAAAAACGAATTAATAGCAGAATCCTCTCTTTCCTACTGTCCAACCTGTGCAATAGTCAAGGCTGTTATAAAGAACGACGAGATATTCGATCATGTGAAAGAGAAGCTGAAAAATGCTAAAAACACTGGAAAATTGAAGTTTGAACTTGAAGTCGAAAACAGATACGAAGCTAAGGGCGGAGCTGTGAAAGCGAGTATAATAGGGAAAGATCGTGTGCTTGCAGATAGAGTTGTTGGTTGCTGTATCGCGTATGCAACAACGAAGGCTGAGATAGCTGCAGGATTAGTTTCGAAAGAGAGTGCAAGAAGATTCAAAGCCTACTGCAACCTCTGTCCAATGAAGCACTGCTGGATGGAAAAATCGATGGGGGCTATGGGAAATATCGTTCTCAGCAGATTGACTGAAATAGGTGTCGAAATAGAAGTAACGGCAGAGGGATTCATAGTTGCAAAGATACCTGGAGAGGGGATAATTGGCAGGGGTACACTTTGCTCTCTAAGCGCCCTTACAAACATGCTTTTGACATCCGATGCTACAAAACTGTTAAAACCCTCGCCAGCTAGGAGATTTCCAGAAGCTGGAGAAGGAAAAAGTGAGGAGAAAAGCTAAAAAAACAAATTTTTTATACTAGATAATCTTCAAAATTTACCATGCATGTAGTTGTAGTTGGCGCAGGTACGATGGGGCATGGGATCGCTGAGGTTTGTGCAATATCTGGCTACGAAGTTACAATGATCGACGTAAAAGAGGAGATCTTGGAAAATGCGTTAAACAGAATTAAATGGAGTCTTGAAAAACTTGAAAGGAAAGGACTTGTAACTTCTGAAGTTTTCTCAAGGATAAAGGCTACAACAAATTTAGAAGATGCAAAAAATGCAGATTTTGTAATAGAGGCTGTTGTTGAGAAAACAGAGGTAAAAAAAGATGTTTTTAAAAAACTAGATGAGATATGCAGAGAAGAAGTTATACTTTCAACAAATACATCCACGATACCAATTAGCGACATAGCTTCGGCAACGAAAAGGGAAGAAAAGGTTATAGGCTTGCATTTTTTCAATCCCCCGACTTTAATAAGGCTTGTCGAGATAATAAGAGGGGAAAAGACTAGCGAGGATACATTGAAGAAAACCATCAAATTCGCTGAAAGTATTGGGATGGATTACGTCATCGTCAAGAAGGATGTTCCGGGATTTCTGATCAACAGAATAAACGTCAGAGTTATCGCGGAAGCTTTAAGAATGCTTGAAGAATACAAACCAGAAGAGATCGACTCAGCTTTAATTTACAGGCTTGGCTTCCCAATGGGAATTTTTGAGGTTCTCGACTTCAGTGGAGTTGATGTAGCTTACAACGTGATGCTTGAGATGAAAAAGAGGGGTTTCGAGATAGAAATTCCAAAAATAATAGAAGACATGGTTAAAGAAGGACGACTTGGAATGAAAACGGGGCGAGGTTTCTATGAATACAGTGGATTCTATGGAAGAGCTAAGATACCAAAGAATCTAGCTTACAAAACCAGACCTCTAAGAATACTAGCATCAGCCGTTAATGAAGCTGCTTGGATCTTAAGAAACAATGTTGCAAGCAGGGAAGATGTAGACAAAGCTACTGTAAAAGGTATGGGTTATCCAAAGGGGATTCTTAAGTTTGCTGATTCCTACGGATTAGACTCGATATTAGAAGTTCTTCTGACAAGAAAAGGTCAAACTGGTTTGAAGGAGTACGAACCGGATGAACTGTTAACGATGATGGTAAACGAAAACAAGCTCGGAATGAAAAGTGGTGAAGGATTCTACAAATGGAATTACGAACGTTTAGCCTACAAAACAGTTGAATATGAAAAAAGACACTATTACGCAATAGTAACAATGGCTAGACCAGACAAGTTGAACGCTCTAAATGAAGACATGTGGAAAGAGCTCAAAGAAGCGTTCGAAAAAGCCTCAAAAGATTCCGATGTTCGTGTAGTAGTAGTAGCAGGAAAAGGTAGAGCTTTTTCTGCAGGAGATGATATAGCAGTCATGGGATCGTGGAAAAGCTTCATTGATGGCGTTGAATTCTTTGAAAAGGTTGCCATGCCCTACGTGAAACTCTTAGCTGAATACGAGAAACCAACAATTTCTCTAGTTGATGGAATAGCTTTTGGAGGTGGAATGGAAATAAATCTACTGTTTGATGTAGTTGTTGCAACTGAAAACGCAAGGTTTGCAATACCTGAGGGATTGATAGGAGCTATACCGCCCATAGCGTCATCCCTGGGTTTTATAGAGTTAGGAAAGAGGATAGCCTACTACGCTCTCACTGGAGAGGAAATGGATGCAGAAGAGGCAAAAGAACTTGGTTTGGTGGACTTGATTGTTCCATCTGAGCAGATCAACGATGTAGCTATCGAACTTGTAGACAAAATTTGTAGAGTTTCACCTTTAGCTGCAAAAGCAATAAAATCGACCATGAATTCTATAAGATCATCCTACAGATCTTTTATCGAAAGAGGAGGAAAAGAAATAGAGCTTTTGATTCCAACGGAAGATTTCAGTGAAGGCATGAGAGCATTTACACAAAAAAGGAGACCAGAATGGAAAGGAAAATAATATAAATTTTTTAAGTTTTATTTTTCAAATTGTAGGCTGAATTTTCCTTCCAAAAACAACAAACTCTCTTCCCCCCAAATGCAGAAGTATATCTTTTTTCCAAACTTTGGAAAAAGCTGTCGAGTCGGCGTAAGATTCTAGGACCTTAGATATATAAACGATGTGGTCCCCTGCTTCAACCTTCTTTTCAACAATACACTCCATGTTTGCTAAACAATCGTCCAAAACGTAAGTTTTAACCTTCTTAGCCTTGCTAACTTTTAATTTACAAGCTGAAATTTTATCAAGTTCTCTTCCACTTTTTGTTCCAGCTACCCAAACACTGTTCACAAGTTCTGGTGGGGGCACATTTACGGTGAATTCGTTAGTTTTTTCAATTATTTCATAGGTATAGTTCTCTTTCCATATCGCCACTGCTAAAATGAAAGGCTCATCGCATACGGGAGTTATCCAACTGCACGCCATTACGTTTGGCTTTTCACCAGCACAGATAAGTACAACCGGACGAGGATGCAGTAATCTGTAAGCATCTTCAACGTTCCTCTTCATATCATTTCCTCCCAAAACCTTCTAATAATGTTTTCCAAGAACTTGTTCAGAAGAGAATTCGCAAACTCCTTTTTCAGAAAGCATAAACAAAATACCCAAGTTCCCAGTAATCATGGGATCTCCCCTCACCTCGCTGATATCTGAAAGCCAAGAATTTGGACCAGTACATACCGCACTTCTAATATCTACCACCTCCCTAATCAAACATCCATGGCCACCATCGCTAAAGATGTCTTCAAAGCTAAGTTTTCCCATAACGAATTTTTCAAGCAAGTTTCTAACTGCATCTCTACCCCTTTTCGCAACGATACTTGTATGGTGCTCCAAAAGTGAGGTGATTTCATAGTTTTCGTTTATAATTGCTGCTGTTAGATGTGAATTTCCAAAATTTACAAGCAAAGCTGGAGGATCAGCGAACAAAGAACAGCCTGCTATAGCTGCAAAAACAGTATCAACAACGTAAACCTCGGCACCTATTTTATCCACTATGCAGCTAGCAGCATCGCGCATCCTGTTGAACTCTGCAGGGATTTCATCGTGCTTAAACGTAAGAGAAGTAAGCTTGGGGCTTTTCTTTAGAAGTTTTTCGAACATTCTAAATCTGAAAACTCTATTACTTTCTTTTGGTGAAAAACCGTGATCTTGGACAGCAATAGCATAAATTTCTGGTAGATCGTAGTTTAAAGAACTTAGCATTTTCGAGTAAAACTCCAAATCTACATCCTTTGTTTCAAAACTTTCAAAGTCACCATTTGGTTTTTCAATTCTGATTCCCATCTCTTTTACTTTTTCTAAGTTGTCAGAGAACGTTAAAGCTGCCCTTTCATCAGCAAAAACTCGAAATCCCTTAGATAAGTGTTCTTTTACTGCTAAGGTTATAGCTCCACCTCCCATAGTATATCCGTAGAGAAAAACATCTTTTTTACATTTTTTAATTTTTGATGCTAGTATTTTTGTAGGAGATGGCATTATTGCCTTCGGGCAGTTTCTTAAATTTTTATCTACATAGAGTAAAAAATCTTGCGTACCTGAACCCACATCTAACGTGAAAATCAGATCAACCACCTCGTACCTTTTGATGTATCCACAAGTTTTATCCCTTTTTCGGCAAATTCTTTTCGAATTTTGTCTGCAAGCTCAAAATCTCTTCTTTTCCTTGCATCCTCTCTCTCGATTATCTTTTTGGCATCATCTTTTCCCAGCTTTGGAATTCTTTTGTATCCCTCAAAAAATCCTAGAATTGAGCTCAGTTTAAGAAAACAATTTAAAGTTCTCTCCAGAAGCACTATATTTAAATCAAAAACTATTTTATTTATATAATTTGCAAAATTGTGCAATACTGTTATAGCCTTTCTGGTATTTAAATCGTCATCCATGGCGTTTTCAAAATCTCTAACGAATCCTTCAAGATTTAGTTCTTCTTCTAAGCATTCTCGATCTCCAAAAGTTTTAAGATAGGCGATCTCCATGTCTAAGGTTAGAAGAGTGTTTTTCAACTTTTCGTAAGATCTTTTCGCTGATTCCATGGCTTTTTCGGAATAATCTATCGCACTTCTGTAATGGGCTGAAAGCAAAAAATAACGCAACGCCTCTCCACCAAACTTTTCTACAACATCTCTGATTCTGACGATGTTTCCCAAACTTTTGCTCATTTTTTCTCCATTCACTGTAACAAAATCGTTGTGAACCCAGATTTTTACCGGCTCAAATCCAAAACGAGCATAACTTTGAGCTCTCTCATTTTCATGATGTGGGAAAATGAGGTCCTTTCCCCCGCCATGGATGTCGAAAGGTACGCCAAGATAATGTGAAGAAAGTACAGAACATTCAATGTGCCATCCTGGCCTACCATCGCTCCAAGGAGATTTAAAAACAGCTCCAACCTCGTAATCTTCCTTTTTTGCTTTTTTCCATAGAGCAAAATCTTTTACATCTTTTTTTCTTTCATCAGGCTCGATTCTATGTTTATCGAGTTCCTCCAGGCTCATCTTCGAAAGTTCGCCATATCTCTTAAAACTCGGAACGTGAAAGTAGACATCCCCATCTAAAACGTAAGCGTAACCTTTTTCGATCAGATCTTGGATGAAGTCAACGATCTCTTTGATATGCTCGCTCACCTTTGGATAAGCATCCGCCAATCTTACATTCAGCTTTTTTACGTCTTCAAGGTATTCCCTTGTAAACTTCTCTGAAATCTCTCTCCAGTTTTTTCCCTCATCTGAAGCCCTTTTTATTATCTTGTCATCTATGTCTGTGAAGTTTTGAACGAACTTAACCTTAAAACCTTTGTACTCCAAATATCTGCGAAGGGTATCAAAGACTACCGCGCTCCTTGCATGTCCTACGTGGGAATAGTCGTAAGTTGTAATTCCACAAACGTAAATTTTTATTTCATTTCCTCTAACTTCTTCATAAGTTCGTGTAAGGGTGTTATAGAGCTTCATATTCTAGAGTAGCTTTTCACCCATCGATTGTATAGCCTGATCAATTGCCTTCTTCAAAACTTCTGGCAGGCCTTTTATCTCTATCTCCATGAAACCCCTGACTATAGCTGAAGTGGCCTCATCTCTACTTAAACCCCTTGTCATTAGGTAGAAGATTTCATCTTCGGCAATCTTTCCTACTGCTGCTTCATGGCTAAGTTCTACGTTTGGATGTCTTGCTTCAAGCTCTGGAATAGCCAATATAAAACCATTTTCTGAAAGCATCAATCCTCTGCACTCAAGATGTCCTTTAACTCCCGGAGCTTCCCCAACTATATGCCCCCTACTGATTATCTTTCCTCCCTTACTGATCGTTCTTGAAACTATTTCGGCACTGCTATTTTCCCCTTTAAGCACAGCTCTCGATCCTGTGTCTATTTCACTTCCATCTAAAGCTACAATTACGCTACTAAAGACTGCTCGTGCATCCCTCTTTAAATAAGCGGTGGGATACATTTGAACGTACTTCACTGGATTAAGTAGAATGTAGTTGCTGATATACGTCCCACCATCCTCCACGATGATCCCTGTTCTTGGTCTTACCTCCACATCGTAGTTCCAGTTGTGGATCATTGTAAAACTCAGCTTGGCGTTTTTCTTGACGAAAATTTCTGAAACTCCAATATGCATACCTACTGCAGAACGATGAGATGCGCAGCCAGATATTATATTTAGCTCAGAATTCTCTTCTGCAATTATCACATTATGAACTTTCTGTTTTCCAGCTCTCTTTAGATAAAGACAGGCCTCGACAGGTATTTCAACCTTTGAATTTGGAGGAGCTCTTATAAAGTAGCCGTTGAAATCTTCACTATCAACTTCCTTCGTAAAATCGTCTTGATCTCTCCTTAAAGCTTTCCAGAAATAATCTTTCAGCCAATCATACTTTTTTAGTGCTTCCCTTATACTCATTATTTCAACGCCCTGATAGAATGAAGCTACAGTTTTAACGCTATGATCCTCCTGCAAGAAGGTTGCAGCTCTTCTCTTTGGATCGAACTCTATACCAACCTCTTTAAGTCTCTCAACTTCATCACTTTCAAAATTTAGATTTATATCTCCTTCAGGCATTTCTCCATACACCCCTCGTAGCCATACTTTCTTATCTGTCTAAGAATATCTGCCGGATCACCCATGCATGCAACTTTTCCGCGATAAAGCACAACTCCATAATCCGCATCTACATAATCAAGTATGTAACCTTGATGGGTTATTATTATTCCAGACTTCTTTCTTTCATCTTTTTTCTTATTTCTCTCTAAAAGTTCTTTCATAGCTTCTCCGAGCAAAACGATATTTTCAAGATCAACACCACTGTCGGGTTCATCGAGCATAACAAAATCGGGATTCATAAGCATCAGCTGCAAAATTTCAGATCTTTTTATCTCTCCTCCGGAAAATCCAACGTTTACAGCTCTGTAAAGGTGATCCTCAAGCTTCAATCTTTTTGCCATTTCATAAATATCCTCTTCTTTGTATCCTCCTATCTTCGCACAGTACTTCAAGACATCTATCAATTTCACGCCGCTTATCTTTGGCGGTGTCTGAAAAGATATACCCATCCCCATCCTTGCTCTTTCATCGGGAGGGAGGTTTGTGACATCCTTCTTTTTGAATATCACCCTACCGCTAACGATCCTGTAACTTGGATTTCCAATTAGAGCGTTTAAAAGTGTTGTTTTTCCACTTCCGTTTGGACCGAATAAAGCTAAAGTTTCTCCCTCTCGTATGTAGAGATTCACATTCTCAAGAATTCTCCTTCCGCCAATCTCCACGCCCAGATTAACGACCCTTAGTATATCCATAGCATCCTTACTTGCCTTTGAAAGTTTTAAAAACTTTCGATACATGCTAAAATTTTTTAAAATTGGCGACGAGTTGAAATATGGGTAGCGACATAGGAGATCTTTTCGAAAAGGATGAAGTTGAGCTAGAATACTTTTCAGGAAAAAAGATAGCTGTAGACGCTTTCAATGCTCTTTACCAGTTCCTTTCGACGATCAGACAACCAGATGGAACCCCTCTTAAAGATTCACAAGGTAGGATAACTTCCCACCTTTCGGGCATCCTTTATCGAGTTTCTAATATGGTAGAGTTTGGAATAAGACCCATATTTGTATTTGACGGCAAACCACCAGTATTTAAAAAAGAAGAGATCGAAGAAAGACAGAAGAGAAGGTTAGAAGCCGAAGAAAAGTGGCTTGAAGCTGTAGAGAGTGGAGAGGTTTATGCTAAAAAATACGCACAGGCAGCTGCAAGAGTTGACGAGTACATAGTTAATTCGGCAAAAGATCTGCTGAAATACATGGGTATCCCCTGCGTACAGGCTCCAAGCGAAGGTGAAGCTCAGGCTGCATATATGGCTGCGAAGGGGGATGTAGACTTCACAGGAAGTCAAGACTACGATTCCCTACTCTTTGGTAGTCCAAAACTTGCGAGGAATTTAGCAATAACAGGAAAAAGGAAGCTCCCAGGAAAAAATCTATACATCGACGTAAAGCCAGAAGTTATAGAACTTACTAAGAATTTGAAAAAACTGGACATAACAAGAGAGCAACTTGTAGACATAGCTCTACTTGTTGGTACAGACTACAACGAAGGTGTTAAAGGGGTGGGAGTTAGCAAGGCTTACAAGTATATCAAAATTTACGGAGATATATTCAAAACGCTTAAAGTTTTGAAGGTTGAAATCGAGAACCTCGAAGAAATAAGAAAGTTCTTTTTAAACCCACCCGTCAGTGAAGATTACGAAGTAAAGTTTAGAGAACCAGATTTAGATAAAATCGTAGAATATCTTTGTGAAGAGCACGACTTCAGCAGAGAAAGAGTTGAGAAGGCAGCTGAGAAATTGAAAGCTTTGAAAGCGAGCCAATCTACCCTGGAGAGGTGGTTCTGAATGGAGGAGCACAAAAAGGCTATAGAGTTCAAGATAGGTATAATTACAGTCTCGACTTCAAGGTTTAAAAAGTATGGACGAATTAAGGGTATAAAAAATATTCCTAACGACGATGAATCTGGAAGATTACTTTTAGAGAACCTACCAAACGTATGCGAATATTTATTAGTTCCAGATTCTATTGAAGAGATCAGAAGAGCTGTTTATGAAATTCTTGATGAAGTTGATGCACTTGTACTCACAGGTGGTACTGGTATTTCGCCGAAAGATGTAACAATTGAGGCGATTGAACCGATAGTGGATAAAAAAATCGATGGTTTTGGAGAGATATTCAGGGCATTAAGCTACAATGAAATAGGTGCCGATGCTATACTTAGCAGAGCTTTTGCGGGAGTTATAGCACAAAAAATCGTCTTTTGCTTGCCAGGATCAAAAAAAGCCGTGAAATTGGGGACAGAGATAATAAAAAAGACGATAGTACACTTGATAAGCCACGCTAAAGGTTTAGCGTAAGAAAGATATTCCCTGCTTTTTCATCAATCTTCTACTTCCACAGAAAGGACAATAGAGGTTTGGAAGATGCATTGGACCAGAATAACTTGTTGTCCTTTTAACTTCTAAATCAAACTCTGAACCGCAACGTGCGCAATAGATGTTTTCAAGCTTCATAATCGCATTTCTTCTGTCAGATTAAAACCTTTTTGACAAAACTTTTTAGCCTACTAACTACTTGAGATGTGAAACTTGAGATCGGAAACTTCTATGTAAAAGATGAGGCTCAAACGGATGAAGCTTACGGATGCTACCCAGCTAAAAGACCGATAGAAGAACATATAAGAAAAGGATTCGTTTGCATCGACAAGCCAATGGGGCCAAGCAGTCATGAAGTAGTTGTATGGGTAAGAAAGATACTAGAAGTTGAAAAAACTGGACATGCAGGAACTCTCGATCCAAGAGTAACTGGAGTCCTGCCCGTCTTCATAGAGAATGCAACAAAACTCGTAAAGTTTTTGCAGGAATCTGGAAAAGAGTATGTCTGCCTTATGCGACTACATGGAGATGTCAAAAAGAGTGAAATAGAAAGAGTAATGAAACTTTTCGTTGGGAGAATCTACCAGAAACCCCCCCTAAAGTCGGCTGTAAAAAAGAGGTTGAGAATTAGAGAAATATACAAAATAGACGTGCTGGAAATTGAAGGAAGAGACATTCTTTTTAAGGTTGAAACGGAATCGGGAACTTACATAAGAAAACTTTGCCGAGATATTGGAGAAGTACTAGGCGTAGGAGCTCATATGCAGGAGCTAAGAAGGACAAAGACCGGAAATTTAACTGAAGATCTTTGTGTGACTTTACAGGATTTACTTGATGCCTACATCTTCTGGAAGGAGGAGAAGGAAGAGAAATACCTTCGAGAGATAATAAAGCCGATGGAGCTGGCTGTAGCTGATCTGCCAAAGATAGTGATCAAAGATACAGCTGTAGATGCAATATGTCACGGTGCGGATTTATCAGTGAAGGGAATTGCCTATATAGAAAAAAACGTTCAGGCAAACAAAGTTGTGGCAATCTTTACACTAAAAAATGAGCTGGTAGCAATAGGGAGGGCTCTTTTTGATGCTGAAGATATGCTTAAAATGAACAAGGGAATTGCAGTGGATGTGCAAAGGGTGGTGATGGAGAGAGGAATTTATCCCTCAACCTGGAAAAAGGGCTGAATATTTTTAAAAAAAGCTGTAGGATACTTACTACAAAAAGGATGAAAGATTAAAACAAATCTACAGCTTTAAGTCCTTTCTGAAGCTTTTATCTCTTTTACTTTCTTCACTATCTTTGGCAACACTTCCCCTGCCTTGCCTATAATAACAACTTCTGCCATGCTGTCAGCATGTGTGGGTTCTGCGTTGATTATTATCAACTTAGCCCCACTTCTTTTTGCCAAAAAAGGAAGTTCTGCTGCCGGGTAGACAACAAGGCTAGAACCAACTACGATAAAAACATCACACTTTCTTGACTGCTCTACAGCTTCCATTAAAACATCCCTTGGCAAAGCTTCGCCAAAAAGTACAACTTTTGGTTTTACATAATAACTCTTACACTTTTTACATCTTGGAATTTCGTTGCGAATCAGAAACTCATTTACGTAATCCCAAGTGTGCTCTTCTCCGCAATCTAAGCATTCCAATCTTTCTACACTACCATGAAGTTCAAGAACTTTTGTGTTTCCTGCTCTTTGATGCAACATATCTATATTCTGTGTAATTACAGCTTTTACTATACCCATTTTCTCCAATTCAGCAATAGAGTAGTGTGCTGGGTTTGGTTCAGCCGTGGTTTTACCCAACAAATCTTTAGAAAATTCCCAGAATGCTTTGGGATTTCTTCTAAACCCGTATATGGATGCAACCTCTTCCGGATTGTATTTTTTCCAAAGACCATCTTCTCCGCGAAAAGTAGGTATTCCGCTCTCAGCTGAAACTCCAGCTCCAGTAAAAACAACTGCATGCTTAGCTTTTGCGATGATACTTGCAGCTAGCTCGATTTTCTCTTCAATCGATTCCATAGTTGTGAGGTGTTACATTAAAGTAAATTTTTTTCGCTATAGGTCGAGCAAACTGACTTCATCTTCTTCAACTATTACAAACGTTTTTCTTCCAGTTAAATAACCGCAAAGTTCTCCTGGGTTGATGATTGTGCATTTCTCTCTTTTTTCGATTTTCGCTTTGTGAGTGTGCCCGCAGACTATGAAAACACCAATCTTGCAAAGTATATTCAAAACACTTTGATCAGTTCCATGGTAAACGATACCTCCAGGAAATTCCACTATCTCTCCGATTGACCAGCCATGGTCCTCGCAGATCTTCGTTAGCATCTTTCTTTCACCGTCGTTGTTTCCAAATGCAACGTAAAGCTTTTTGTTCAATTTTTTAAATTCTTGGAGCGCAAATGGGGATATTATATCTCCAGCATGCACAACAAAATCAAAGATCTCGTTTTTTAAGTGATCCAAAAGCTCCCTTATTGCAAAGATGTTGTCATGGGAGTCGCTCACAACTACAAACCTCATATTTCTCTGTTCGATCCGAGAATTTTAAACCTTACAGAACAAACAATCTTTTTCTCCTAATAGTAGGATAATCTCCAAAAACGTTTCTTTTAACGAATTTTAGCTCTTGAAAATCGTAATTGTCAAGAAAAGCTCTTAGATTTTTCAGAAAACATCCTGGTAGTTTAATATTTGCAATATCGGATACACTGAAGGCAGCGTTTATGAAGTCGTATATACTCTCGGCTCTCTCAAAGTCTAGACGATTTAAAATTGGTAAATTTTCTCTGTAGACTGATATTGGTTGAATAAAAAGCTCGTCCACTTCGGCAGCTATTTTTGCAATATCTATTAGCTCAGAATCGTTTATACCTGGTAGATATACTGTCCT
>CAYZIW010000007.1:50501-50914 GCA_964478605.1 uncultured archaeon
ATAGTGTAGGCAAATCTACTAACTGTTTTCAAATTTTCTAGTACCTCTGGAAATGCATCTACACCACAGATCTCTGCATACTTCTCCCTCCCACCCGCGCTTATACTTACCATAACTATATCTGCCCTTCCATCGAGGACTCCAAGATTGTACGTTCCGTTTGTTTGGATGTCAATTCTAACCTCTCCGAAAATCTTTCTAAGTTCATCTATTATCCTTGCTACTTCTTTTTCTCCAGCCGCAAATGGTTCACCGTACTGAGAGATTGTTATAGCCTTTGGATTCATTTCTCCGTAGTAACCTGGCTCTGGGGCTGTGTTGTTTCTTTCAGCAACTCTTGAATAGCAAAAAATACAGTTTAAATTGCATTTTCTTGTTATCTCGTAGCTTGGATGATGTTTTGGATCTTCTAT
>CAYZIW010000007.1:50924-53060 GCA_964478605.1 uncultured archaeon
TTAAGTACTTCCTTCCGTGCAGCGGTCAGTTCTCCTTCACAGAATTCGCAGTGCCTTGAAAATTTAACCTTTTTTATAAATTCCTTTAGATCATTCATATTCGATCAAAGAGCTTTAAAATGTATTCCGAAAGTTTGATAGCATCTTCTTTATTCTTCATTATCGTGTTAGTAACAAATATCTTTTCAGAAATGAGCTTTGAATCGCTTTCATGAACAATTAAAGCATCAAGAAAGTCTTTGTAGATTTCGAAAACCCCTCTAGGGGATACCTCATATCCCTTGGCTTTCATGAACTTCCCTGCAGGGCCACTATAAGGCTGATTGCCGATAATTGGGGATACTGCAACAACCTTCTTCTCTTTCAAAATTTCTACAAAATTTTCAACACTTAATATTGGCATTATACTAGTAATTGGATTGCTCGGACCTATTAGGACTTCATCCTCTTTTCTTAATCTCCTCCTAACCTCCTCTGGTATCTTTGCCTTCTCGATGTTTCTAAAGTAGACGTCTAAAACTTCCGGTTCACCTTTATTTTTTACCCAGAAATCCTGAAAGTGCATTTCTCCTTCTTTAGTTACAATAATCGTTGCAACGTCCTCCTCGCACATAGGAAAAATTGCATTTTTTACACCGAAGGCTTCTGATAAAGCTTTTGTAGCTTCACACAAACTTGCACCTTTCCGAAGCATCTCGCTTCTTAATATGTGCGTAGCTCTATCTCTATCTCCAACTTTAAGCACTTCATCGAAGCCAAGCTTTTTTAAAAATTCGTGAGTTACAAACGTGTCGCCCTTTATACCCCACCACTTTTCATCATCGATGATCTCAGCTATTGCGTATATTACCGAATCTATGTCTGGACAGATCTTGTTTCCAGCTACCCAAACGTCTTCAGCTGTATTTACAACAACCCAAAAATCTGTAACTTCTTTTAATCCTCTTAGAAGTTTAGGTGTTCCTGTTCCTCCGGAAAGTACCAACATAGCTATCTGAATGGAACTCCAAACTCTTCTATACCCCTTTCCGACGATAAAAGCTCCTTTAAAGCTGAAACCAGTTGCGAAATTTGAATTCTAACTTGTCTAGTTGTGTCTCTATCTCTTAACGTTACAGTATCATCTTCGAAGGTCTGATGGTCGATGGTGATGCAGAAAGGTGTACCTATTTCGTCGTACCTTCTGTATCTTCTCCCTATACTTCCAGAATCATCGTATTCGGTGTAAAATCCAGCAGATTGAAGTAGTCCAAGTATTTCAAGAGCCTTTGTTGTGAAAGGTTCTCTTGAAAGCAATGGTAATACTGCTACTTCCACTGGAGCTACAGCTCTCTTCAATCTAAGGACCTTTCTCTCTTCTCCATCAACCGTATCTTTATCAAAGGAATGCTCCAAAACTGAATAGGTGATTCTATCAAGGCCAAAAGATGGTTCAATTACATGAGGAACTATCTTCTCGCCACTAACCTCTTCCTCCACTTCTTGAATTTCAAAAAACTCTTTTGATATCCTCAGCACTTCACCATCAACGCTAATCTCAACGAATTCAGGATCTTTTTCAATTTCAATTTCAGAAAGCTTTTTAGCTATTTCTTTAGCTTTCTCTCTGAAAGTGGGTCCAATCTTGCTCATCTTTGGAATTGCTCTTCTTTTTTTAACTTTAATTGGATTCTCATATGGTATAAAAACCCGTAGATCTTCACCGCTGTGTTTTATGTGCTTGTTCAGATCGTAATCTGTCCTATCGGCGATCCCTACAATTTCTGTCCAGCCAATGCTTAAAAGTACTTCCGCATCCCAGCAATCTGTAGCATAATGAGCCCTTTCATCATCCTTATGCTGTCTAAACCGTAGTTTTTCATCTTTTATCCCTATCTCAAGTAAAAATCTTCTGGTCTTCCCAATAAAATACGCTAGTAGCTCATGAGCTATTATACCCTTTTCAACAGCTTCTTTTAACGTAATGCGATGTTCTACATCAAATTTATCTAGAAGTCTTACTACATCGAAGGCGTACTTCTTGAAATTTTCATGTCTTTTCTCTCTTGGATGCACAAAATATTCAAGTTCTGCCTGATTGAACTCTCTAAGCCTTATCATTCCTTGTCTAGGACTTATTTCATTTCTAAACGCTCT
>CAYZIW010000007.1:53093-60896 GCA_964478605.1 uncultured archaeon
ACTCCGAAAGGAAGTTTATCTCTGAAGTAGCTTAAAAGTCTCCTAAAATCTACAAAAATACCCTGCGCCGTTTCTGGGCGTAAATATCCTTTTCTGCCTTTTCCCGGCCCTATACTTGTACTAAACATCAGACTTATAGGAGCGGGGTCTTTGAAATCTCCACCACATTCACATTTTACATTGTAGTACTCCAAAGCTTCCTTTATTGCATTCAAACTTACCTCCACTTCTATTCCAAGCTTTTCTTTTATGTAGTGATCTGCCCTGAAAATCCGGTTGCAGTTTTTGCACTCAATTGCTATGTCGTTGAAACTTGTAGCGTGGCCAGAAGCAACAAAGATCTCTTCAACACCTATAAGTGGTGTATCGATTTCTACAGCCCTTTCTTCAACAACGAATCTTCTCCTCCATATGTTCTCGATTTTCCTTCTTAGGTTGTTTCCGAGAGGAGCGTAATCTATGAATCCAGCCATTCCGCCATATATCTCGAAAGATTGCCAAATAAACCCTCTTCTCGTAAGCATCTCCATTAACTCACTCATACGCTGCACTGCTACATGCAACTTAAAAATGTTACACTAAGCTTAAAATGAAACGGAAAATATTAAGTTTTTATCCTCTCCGGCTTGAAGCCCTTCTTGATCAGCAGATCCTTAACACGCTGTACATGGTTACCCTGCAGTTCAATCACGCCATTCTTAACTGTTCCCCCACAAGCGAGTTTGGACTTCAAAAACCTTGCAAGCTCCTCCAAATTTATCTCAGCCGCATCTATGCCCTCGATCAGCGTTACTTCCTTTCCATATCTCCTCTTCGAAACTTTTATCGTTATATATTGCTGCTCCTTCGCTACCTCTTCGCACACACACAGATCTTTCGGTAGTCCACAAACCGGACAAATCTCCGTCATCCTCTCTTTATACCTCCTTTTTACAGAAATTTGAAATTGAAGATTTTAATCTTTCGGTTATTTGCAATGCCCATCATGGGGTAAGCTGTTTAAGTTTTTGGTAAAGAAGTGGCAAAAATAAACCAACGTCCGTCACTATTCCTACTGCCTGATGCGTACCTCTATCCATCAGTTTTGTAACAGTCGCTGGATTTATATCGACGCATACTGTCTTTACTGTAGAAGGCAACAAGTTTCCGACTGCAATGCTGTGGAGCATAGTAGACAACATCATCACCATGTCGACGTTTCTTAAAGCTTCCTTCATTTTTCTTTTAGCTACCATTACGTCTGTTATTACTTCTGGAAGTGGACCATCGTCTCTTATTGAACCTGCCAAGATGAAAGGTATACCCTTTTTGACACACTCGTACATGATTCCCTCTCTTATCATTCCCTTCTCTACAGCCGCCTTTATTCCGCCTGCAGCTATTACCTTGCTTATCGTGTAGAGGTGATGTCTGTTTCCTCCAGGCACTGGTCTGCCAGTTTCGATGTCCATGCCAAGTGAAGTTCTGAAGAGGGCTATTTCAATGTCGTGAACTGCAAGCGCGTTACCAGATAGAAGGACATCCACAAACCCATCTCGAATCATGCTAGCTAAAGCATCTCTTGCAGCTGTGTGATTTACAGCAGGCCCAGCTACTACTGCAATCTTTCCACTTCTTTTCTTTATTTCCAAGATATCCGTTGCTATATCTTCTATTATTTTTTCCGTGGGTCTTTCAGAAGATACTTTTCCACCCATAAATTCGAAGTAAGTAGACTTTCTTGGCCTTTCAGGCGGTACAACCCTTACGCCCTTCTCCCCAACAACAACCAAGTCCCCCTTTTTCACTTCATCGATCGACACGCATAGAGCTCTTCCGTTTCTTATAACAATTACTCTATCCATTGAGATATCTTCTACAGCAAGCCATTCATCCTTGTATCTCACAAATGTCGGATGGTTTGTAGTAACGTAGAATTTTTCTGGTAGAACTTTATCTGCTGGAGCTTCGGATAATTCAACATCCTCAAAATCTGGCATCCTTGCACCCAACTTATGGAGTTCCTTAAGTATTCTTTCAAGATGGGCCTCATCCTTCCCCATCACGAGGAGACGAGCATAGCTTGGATCGTGCTTTCTTCTTCCGATTCTAAACTCAAGTACTTCAAATTCACCATCAAGATCGAGGATCTTGTCGAGGACCTTCGGTAATATCATTGAATCTATCAACTGACCTTCGAACTCAACCTCAACTGCCTTCATTAAATCACCCCTATTTTCTTTAAATAATTCAGCGATTCTAGGATCGCTTTTTCTTCTCTAGTTTCAATGGTAAGATAGCCATCGTAGTCATTTAAAAATTTTTTAATATCCACGTTTCCTTTTCCAAGGGCAAGATGTTCATCTTTTTCGCCGTTGTTGTCGTGGATGTGCATGTTTACAACCCTTTCAAAGTTTTCTATAAAGAAGGGGTTCTCCTGAACGTTGTAGTGCCCTATATCGAGTGTTAATTTTAGTTCGGTTTCCGAAATTATCTTTTGAAGAGCCCTCCTTAGTCCACCGTCTACAAGAATCGTGTTTTCTAGCGCCAAAGGGACGTTCGAATTTTTTACAAAATTGTAAAGTTCTTCTAAAATTACCTTCTCATTGTGCTGGTCAAAAAGCTCTTTATCAAAAACGAACCTGCCGTTGGTTATAAATCCTGGGTTCCATCCGATGTGGAACGTAACTAGCTCAGCACCACTTTTTTCTGCAAGCGAACACACTTCTGCAAGCTCTTTGTAGCTCGCTTTTCTCATATTTTTACTGGTAGATATAAAATTCGTGCTATTTGCCGGAGCATGGATGAGAAGATCTACGTCGTAACTCCATTTCAGTTCTATGAGTTCTGCATAACTTAAGCTTTCTAGAGAATAGTAAGGATGGTCCATCAGAATTTCCAAATGATCGAATCCGTTGTTTGCAGCGAATTCAAAAGCTTCTTTTGGTTTTTGTTTTATATCCGGCTGAGTTCCGATTTTCATAACTCTATCATCGTTCCTATACCTTCTCTTGTGAACAACTCCAGCAATATCGCATGCTTACGTGAACCATCGATTATGTGTGCCTTTTCGACTCCACCTTTGAGCGCTCTTACAACTGCATCCACCTTTGGCTTCATTCCCTCCTTGATGACCCCTTCAGCGATCAATTTTTCGAGTTCGTTTAATTTGATATATTTTATTAAACTTTCTGGATTTTTTGGATCTTTTAGAATTCCGGGAACATCTGTTAGCATTATAAGTTTTTTAGCTTTAATAGCTGCTGCTATGTCTCCTGCAACTGTATCAGCGTTTAAATTGTAAACTTTTCCATTTAAATCCGAAGCCACTGGCGAAACAACTGGTATATACTCGTTTTCAAGCAAAATATCTAAAATTTGGGGATTGACTAGCTCTGTCTCACCCACATAACCCAAATCTACGACCACTTCCTCTTCACCTTTCTTCATCTTCATTTGCTTCTTTTTAGCTATCAAAAGCAATCCGTCCTTACCACTAAGTCCTACCGCTTTTCCACCGTTTCTTATAAAAGTCGTAACTATCTCTGAGTTTGTTTTACCATCAAGTACCATTTCAACGACTTCCAAAGTTGCCTCATCTGTCACTCTCAGTCCCTCAACAAACTTTGGTTTTATTCCAAGTTTTTCCATTTTTTCAGTTATCTCTGGCCCACCTCCGTGCACAACGACCGTTTTTATCCCAACGTAGTTCAGCAGCAGTATATCTTTTATCGTGTCTTCAAGCATCTCTTTGTTTACCATCGCATGTCCACCGATCTTTATAACCATCTTGGTTCCATGAAACTCCTTTATGTATGGTAGCGCTTCTACGAGTAGTTCAACGTTTTCCATGCTCTTAGTCAGAACACAGTAATTAAATTTTAGTAGTGATGTGAATACCAAACCGCAAGTTATTTATGAATCGCAAAATGAAAATCTTGGAGGGGGTGAAATGTTGCCAGAAATTGAGGTGAAGGGCAAAAAACTCAGGTTAGATGATGACGGATTTTTACAGGATTGGAAAGAATGGAACGAAGAAGTTGCAATCGCTCTCGCAAAAGATACAAGGTTCAGTGTGCAGCCGATTGAGCTAACGGAAGAGCATTGGAAGATAGTAAGATATCTAAGAGAATATTACTTGAAGTACGGCGTAGCACCGCCTGTAAGGATGCTTGTGAAATTCTGCAAAAAAGAGATAAATCCCGAATGTAACCTTCAATATATCTACAGACTATTTCCCCAAGGACCAGCAAAAGATGCTTGCAGAATAGCCGGCTTACCTAAGCCGACTGGTTGTGTTTGAGTTGTTTTCAGATTAATTAAATTTCAAAAAGTTTAAATTACTTTGCGTACATTACCCTTTCTATGGACGAATTTGACGAATATATGGTTTGCGATGAGGAGGTTGAAGTAGAGGGCGAAGATGAGCTCAAGCTCGCCGAAGTTTACAAACTAGCTGAAAAATTAATTAAAGCACTTGAAGAAATAAAAAGTTTTGAGTTAAGAGAGGCTGCAGCCCTCATGTTGATAAAAGAGTTTGTTAGTGAAGATAAAGTCCTCCTAGGTTTAGCCACAAAAATGCTTCAAGATATCTGCTATGGGTTTGAAGACAAATACGTAAGCTGAACTTTGCTATTTCTTTCTTAGATTTTTTGATAAAATTGAGTAGTTGAAAATCAGTAGTCCGAATATCAAGTTCATGTGGTATGTTATAATTCTCCAAATGGCAACCGTTATGCCTAAAAGTCCGCTGTGTATAAAGGTGGAATAAAGATAAGCCATGCTCGCTTCTGCTATCCCGCTACTTCCTGGTGTTAAGGGGAGGAGAGAAACGATCGTAATTATAAGTTGGGCTGTATAGGAGTAGAGGAAATGTGGATCGCTACTAAAAGCGAGAAGCAGGATAGATGGAATTGAGAACTCGATGCTCCAGATTACAGCTGTCAAAAAAATAAGAAAAGGAAGATCTTTTTTTCTTCTCGTCATCCTAGGTACAGCACTTCTGAATCTACACATGTTTTCTTGGAACTTAAAGCTCCAGTATTCTGCTCTTTTGCTAACCTTTCTCAAAAAATTTTCAATAAATTTGGCTGCTTTGCTTATACTGTTTTCATCCTTGAGAATTAGATACAAAATACCCAAAAAAACCAGTATTGCAAACACAAAAACCATTGTTACCTGCATTCCAAGCTTTAAACTGAAGCCAGTAAAGATCGCAAAAACCGGTAAAGCAAACGAAAAAAATATCGCATCTAGCATCCTTTCTGCTAGAACAACAAAGGCAGCTTCACCAGTATTAACACCGAGATCGTTCAACATCTTAGCTCTAACAGGTTCACCCCCAGCAGAAGACGGCGTTATAGCAGCTGCAAACATACCCGAAATTGTAATTTTCAGCGAATCCTTAAAACTTATGAAGTATCCAAGATTTTTTACAATAAATTTTATTCTCAAAGCCCAGAAAATCCAGAATAAGAACTGTGCTATCACAGCTAATAATACGTACAATGGGTTGGCATTTTTTATAGCGCTCCAAGTGATCTCGCTCTTTGTGGTTTCGAAGATAATCAGCATGCATACTATACTAATTACTACTCCCGCTATGGCAGCTTTATAGTTCATACTATCTCTTCTCGCCTTCGGTGAACTTCCTCATAACATCTTGCTTCGTTACAATACCGACTATTTCCCCATTTTTGGCAACAAGTACAGCGGGAAATTCGAGTAGTAATTTCATTATTGTCGATATTCCTGATTTCTCGTCTACCACTGGAAAGGGTGTCTCCATCACGTTTCTAACCTTTGTCTCAGTGTCCCCATCTTCGAAGATGAATTTCATTACTCTGTTCTCCGTTAAACTACCCACAAGTTTTCCATTCTCCAAGACCGGAAGCTGTGAAATTCCATGCTCAAGCATGAGATTTACAGCGTTCTTTATACTTTCTTCAGGCGAAACAGATATAACAGGAGAGTTCATTATGCTTGAAGCTTTCATAGATCCTTCGACGTCTTCGAGAACTTTTAGTATTCTTTTTATTAGAGACAACTTTGGGTCCAATCTTCCTGATTCAAGTTTTGCAATTAACGGCTGACTTACTCCTACGAGCTCTGCAAGCTTTTTTTGACTTATTCCAAGCTTTTTCCTCTTCTTTTTTATTTCTTCCACCTCCGGGAACATCCTAAAGAACGTCCTTTTTGAACGTTATAAATTTAGCTGTATTCTCTCCAAGTTTTTCCACATTTTGTGCAGCGATAAAAACGAACCTCAGGTTCATCTGCAGCTCTTAACTGTCTAATCCACCAATATGCCTCGTTATTTCCACATGCTGGGCATACCGCTTTGGTAGTTGGCAATGTTTGTACATTAATATCTTCTATTACCGGGACATCTTCATTCTTTTTCTTTGATTTAATTACTAGGGTCTCTTTATTGTCGCTTTCTTTCTCGTAACCACACTTTCTGCAAACAGCTTTTCCGCCAATATAGAACATTATACTCTTACATTTTGGACAGAACTCCACGCAATATCACCTCTGCATCTTTTAACATTTTTTCATGATCGAACGCCAACCTTGGAAGGGAATCAAGGCTGAAGACTGCGATTTCCTTTGCATCACTTCCAGCCCTGAGTTCTCCTCCTTTTGGAAGAACTATGAAACAAATAGATACAAAATGTCCTCTTGGATCTCTTTTTGGATCTGAATAAACCCCCACAAGTTTGTAAACTTCTCCCTTCAATCCAGTTTCCTCTTCAACCTCTCTAAGTACTGCCTCCTCTACTCTTTCTCCGTACTCTACGATTCCTCCGGGTAGGGCGTAGTAACCTTTATATGGATCATTCATCCTTCGAATCAGCACTATCTTTCCTTCATAGGGGATTATCGCATCTACAGTTAAAGTTATGCACCTCATAGTTTCAAGGCTCATTGGATCAACAATCTACTACGCTTCATATACCTTTTTGCTTTTTTAAGACTCCAACTAACCTCACCAACCTTTGATACCTCGTGAGCATCACTGCCGATTGAGTAGTAGAGACCAGCCTCATCACACATCATCAGAAAATCAACGTCTGGACATTTATGTGATGAATTTATCTCCACAGCCACTTCAGCGTTCTTCATAGCATCTACAAGTTTTCTATCCATCTCTTCAATTCTACTCTCAAACCCAAACATCGGTGAAAAAATGTGAGCAACTACGTGAACTTCGTATATCTCTACACATTTTATAATTCTATCATAATATTTTAAACCATCCAAATTGCTGTGGATCGAAGCTATTACGATGTCAAAATCAAAGTCCGGCAAGTATATCTTACCATTCTCCTCTATGTCACACTCTATACCGCTGTATATCTTGATTCCAAAAGCTGAGGAGGCGTCATCTATCTCTTCTTGCCTCCTTTTAGCCTTTCTTTCGTCAAAACTATTGTGATCAACTATAGCGATCTTCTTCAAATTCTTTCTCTTAGCGATCCTAGCAATCTCTGCAATACTACCTTTTCCATCCGAGTAGTTTGAATGGATGTGTAGATCTATCATAACTTTAACTTCACAAAGTTTATCATAGGCTCTACTAGGAACTTTGTATATTCAAGGATACCCCTGCCTTCGCTTAAAATTCCAACTTGCATGTTTTTTCCAACAAAAATGGCGTAGACGATTCTATCATCTACCAAAAAAACTCCGTGTGAGGCGCCAGTTTCTAAAGTCCATTTCAATATTTCGTCGCTCTTTTTGAAGTCGTAGCATTCGGTAAATCTATAACTGCTCGCGTTTGATGAGATCAGCACAACTCTGCATTTTGCCATGGCCAAGATC
>CAYZIW010000008.1:0-318 GCA_964478605.1 uncultured archaeon
AAAGGAGGAAGTATAGAAAACAAATCTATACAATAATAATTGGAAATTTTATCGTTTGCGATCAGCTATTTGAGCTTTGATTTCGATTTAGGGATTTTAAAGGGGTTTATGTTGGAGTTTAAGGGATTTGCTTGGGAGTAGGTGGTGAGAGGGTGTGAATGAAAGAGCCATTTATATAATTTGTATAAAAACTTATATTTAACTTGCAGTAGAGACACTTTTCAGCGCATTATTAAAAATTTAGTACCTTTAATGAATTCGAAGACGCTGGTTTTTTATATTGCCAAGGCATTGGATTCAAAAATTTTGCGAACTTTT
>CAYZIW010000008.1:328-55855 GCA_964478605.1 uncultured archaeon
TTTAATTAAAAGCTAGTCAAATTTTGAAGTTTTCAACTCTTAAATATCTTTTTATTGTTTCTATAAAGCTACTTTTTTTGAAAGGTTTTTCAAGCACTTCTTTGGCTCCTGTTTCGATCAACTTTTTTATGTTACTGCGATTAGAGACTGTGATTCCGATAACAACTGCGTTTGGATCCTTTTCCAGTATCTTCTTGGTAGCTTCGATGCCGTTCATTACGGGCATCTCGATGTCCATTATTATTAAATCGGGCTTAACAGACTCGTACATCTCTACAGCTTCTTTGCCATTCTTTGCTACTACGATCTCGAAGTTGTTTTTCAAAAGTAGTTTATAGACTTCGACTATGTCTTTATCATCCTCAACGATCATTATCTTGTATTTCTTACTCTCCACCACATACTCGAAAAACAAAAACACCTATTTAAGCTTGGCGATTTATCACTTTTAAACGTACCTCGAAGATCGCTCCATGAGGTACATTGTCGTACACTTTAATCTCTCCTCCGTAGATCTCAACAAGCTTTTTAACAATGTAAAGTCCCATTCCAGTTCCTTTTCCAGTTGTAAATCCTTCTTCGAATATTTTCTCTCTCATCTCTTTTGGAACACCCTTTCCATAATCCTTGACCCTTAAGACACCATTTTCATTCTCTTTCAAAACTTCAACCTCTACTTTTCCTCCTCCATGGACGATCGCGTTTCTTATCAGGTTATCTACAACACTATATAAACCACTGTTTGCAAGGACGCTCACCTCTTCAACTTTGAAGCTTACATCGTAACCTTTAGCAACATCTTCAACAACTTTATCTAGTCTAGTCTCTACTAGTTCATCCAAAGCAGCTTCTAAAGATCTAGCATCGTTTATCAAACGTACTATATGATCGATCCTTTCAATTGCTTTCTTTGAGAGTTCATCATCTTTATTTTCTAGAACAAAGCGAACAAAAGTAAGTGCGTTAGCTATATCGTGTCTCAAAATCTTGTTGAGGAACCTTAGATATTCGTTTCTCTTTTCAAGCTTACTTTTTGTTTCATGTAGCTCTGTTGTGTCTATAGCTGTTGCAGCAACTGCAGGCTTTCCGTTGTAGATTATGCGACTCGGTCTAACAGTTACCCATTTTTTCGCTCCATCTTTTGTAATGATCTTGAAGCTGTAGGTTTCTATCCCCAACTTTCCGCTTTCTCTTGCAAGGTATTTTTCGTAAACCATCCTCCTGTCTTCCGGATGGACTATAAAAAACGGTCCCTCGCCTAAAACTTCTTCAACTTTATAACCTGTAACTTCTTCAAAACTTTTGTTAACGTAAACTATTTTTCCATTCTGCAGAATATATATTGGGGCTAGAGATTCATCTATAAGTGTTCTTAAAAACTCTTCACGGTTCCTTAATTCCATTTCGTACTTCTTAAGTGTTGTAACATCTACCCAATTTCCTAGAAAGTATTTTTCTCCAAGAAGTTCAAATTTACTCATGTATCCGTAAACCCAGCGGACTTTCTTATCTTTTGTGACGTATCTAGCCTCGTAGAACGTTACTTTTTCGCTCTTTGAATTCTCTTCAGCCAGTTTTTTCAGTTTTTCTACATCTTCAGGATGTGCTAGATCAAAGATTGTTTTCATGGAATAGATTTCTTCTTTTTTATACTTCGTAAATTTCTCTACAACATCGTTGACATAGATCGGCCTGTAATTTTCATCGCATATGTATATTGCAGCTATGGACTTGTCTGCTATTAGTTTCCAAAAATTTTCATCGAAATTTCTGCATGCTCAATCGTGTTCGCAAGTTTTTAAAAATTTTTTGAATTATTTTCAAGGAACTTATTCATAATCCTTATATTTTAAATCAAGAAAAGAGAAAAAAGAACCGAAAAGATTCCAGTAAGAAATATACCGTCAAAAGTTCCAGCTCCGCCGATGCTTATAACACCTTCACCGATTTTCTCCATGTCTTTGAGATGAAGAACGTCAGCCCCAACGATCGTGGATATAACCCCTACTGAAAAAGCAAGCTTTGGTAAAAGTAAAAGATCTGCTGAAGAAAGAAGAATTGCAACCAAAGAGGAAAAAACAGCCACTATAGGAGGAACAATCATCGGCATGACTATCCCTACTCCTCTTATGGGTTTGGCAAACATGTAACTTACCATGATCGCGAATAAAAAAGCCAAAAACAAGGAAAGCTCATCAAAGTATTTTATTACCTCAAAAAAAGCTTTAAATGCGAGAATTGATGGAAACACGCAACCACCTAAGTTTATAGCTACGACGATCTTCTTGCACCTCTTCACCCGATATATCAATCCAAAGATGCTGCATACTTCATCGTAGCTCTTACCTTCCTTTTCGTATATTGGGATGTTTACAACACTTCCAACAACTATAAGGAGAAACAAAAGTAAAGCTTCCTCTCTATCAACACCAAAGACGAGTTGAAAGACTGTAGAAGTAGTAAAAACAAACAGAATTAGGAATATGGGAAGTAAAACAAGTACTATGAAAAGTGGAAAAATTACTGGTGGAAAAATGTAGTTTCTCAAGCTTTTGCTTTCCTCCTGTCCACAACTATGTAATCTTTAAAAGCCCTTACGCATTCAAAAGGGATTAAGTACATTCCCTCTTCCTTCTTGAACTCCGGGACCTCATTCTGTGGTTTCACAATAAGGTTCACGATCGTTCCAGTTCTGAAATCCACCGTAATGTTGTAAAGCGTGCCTACAACTGTCCCATCAGTTAGCACTACAGGCTTTCTCGCTAATGACCTGACACTTACATTCATAGTATTCACTATCATCATTACCTATAAAAATTTGTCTATCTCCTCCGTGAGATAAAGAAATCTGCTAGCTTCATAAGCGTACCTTTTGCTTCAGTTTCTGGTAAGATTTTGATACTCTCCTTTCCTTTTTCGATGAACTCTTTAGCCTTTCTAGCTGCATAATCAATAGCTCCGCATTCTTCAAGCTTTCTAAGATCTTCCATTAATTCTTCACTACTGGCCTTTTGCTTTCCGAAAGTTGACAATCTAACGCCTTGATTGAAGGCTCTTATTACAATTAGGGTTTTCTTTCCTTTTAAAATATCACTCCCTCTATCTTTTCCCGTTTCTTCGCTGGTTATATCTATCGTATCGTCATGTATCTGGAATCCTATGCCACAGTAAATTCCGAAGTTCCATAAAGCATCTACAACTTCCTTTCTTTCTCCAAAAAGTATCGCGGGTAAAGAAGCTGAAGCTGCTAAAAGAACACCCGTTTTTAGCTTTACCATTTCGATGTACTCTTCTTCAGAAACCAAACTTCTTTCCTCAAAGCACATATCAAAGTATTGTCCCTCACATATCTTTATACAGACCTCTGAAAGCTTTTCTACTGCTTTTAAAGTATTCTTCGCATCCACTTCACATTCAGTTAGGAACTTAAAGGCTTCAGCAAACAATGTGTCTCCTGCTAAAATGGCTGTAGCTTCTCCAAAAACCTTATGAACTGTAGGAACACCTCTGCGAAGTTCGTCTCGATCCATTATATCGTCGTGGATTAGAGTAAAGTTGTGGAGAGCCTCTATGCTTACAGCTGCTGGTAAAACTTTTCTGTAGTCTTTTCCGAGAGCCTCGCAAACTATAAGGAAAAGAACAGGTCTTATCCTCTTTCCACCAGCTCTTATTAGATGTCTAGCAGCTTTGTATAGCCCTTCGGGCTCTTTTATTGTCAGATATATATCTAAGGCTTTGTTGATTTCCTTAACATACTTTTCCAAGTTCATCTAAAACCCTCCATAAAACTTTTGACATCAAAACCTCTGAAAATAAGCCATTCCTTGAATTTGCCTGTGACGAACAACTTAGTTTTTGAAAGCTCTTCAATGTTCTTGCAGGCAGTCAAAAACATCGCAATCTTAAAGCTTCTTCTGAAATATTCTATTTTATTCAAAACTTCTTCAGCACTTTCTGTGGACTCCTGTAAAAAAGGTAATGCTGCACTTGCAATTTTGGCGCCTATAGCTATGCTCTTTGCGATATCAATTCCATTTCTAATTCCTCCAGTGGCTATCGTTGGGAGTATCTTACTGCAGTCGACTACGCAAAAGGCAGTCGGTATACCCCAACCCCAGAAGTCCAGTCCAACAGCTTTTTGAATATAATCACTAGCTCTATATACTTCTACTCCAGCAAAGGTAGTTCCACCTTTTCCACCTACATCTACTGCTGAAACACCCTTCTCTTTCAATTTTAAAGCGAGTTCTCTGCTTATACCGGCTCCCGTCTCCTTCACAATTATTGGAACTTTTGAAGAGTTACAAACCTCCTCCAGTAAACTCAGGCCTCCGCTTGCATTTAGATTTCCTTCTGGTTGTATCGCCTCCTGAAGGTAATTCAGATGGATTGCAACCGCATCTGCATCTACCATCTCAACGACCTTGTCTATAACTTCTGCTCCATATTCGATAAGTTGTGGAATGCCTATGTTCGCATAAATGAATGCTTTTGGAGCTTTTTCTCTGACGATAGAAAATGTATCTTCAAGTTTTTTATCTTCAATCGCAGCTCTCTGACTGCCTACACCCATTCCTATCCCAGCAATTTCAACAGCTTCAGCTATGTTTGCGTTTATCGTCTTTGTCTCTGGGTGCCCACCCGTCATGGAAGCTATTAGTAGAGGAAATGTGAATTTTTTACCTAAAAATTCGATTGAGGTATCGACATCTGTAAAGTTGAGCTCTGGCAAAGCGTTGTGCAAAAACATTATGTCTTCAAATCCAGAATATTCAGATTCCACCTCTTCTTCGAGACAAATCCTAACGTGTTCAATCTTTCTTTCAGCGGTTCCCATTATATCACCATCGTTCCAACCTTTTGAAGATTCAAAAATTTTCTCACATTTTCGGCAGTTCCTTTAAAAATAAAAACTTTTGTTTTATTTAATTCGAAAATCATCTCGAGCTTTTTTCTCATGCCACCTGTAACATCGGTTTTGGCATCTGAGCTGCCAACACTTTTAATCATCGAACGATCGAACACATCTACGACCCTGCCATTTATATAAACTCCTTCAACATCAGTTGCAAATCCTAAGTATTGTGCTTTCAACTCTCTAGCAAGTGTTACAGCAATTTCATCCCCTGAAATTACTCTGAAACCTTTTTCTTCAATTTTTACATCACCATGTAGAACAGGTAAGAAGTTTATAGAAAGTGCTTTGCGGATGAAAGCTACGTCTAATCCTTCTAGAGGGTGTATTGGCAATACAGGAACATCCCTTTTGATAAGTTCATCACAAATTCTATTATTCAATTTTAGACATGCATTGTGTATCTTTGATATGGCCAAAGGATCCTTTAGACCAAACATTTGAACATGTGGATGTCCAAAAGATCCCGCTCCGTGAACGAGGATGAGATCTTTGTAGTTTTCCGAAATAGTTTCGCAAAGTTCAACTATTTTATCCTCTCTAATCTTTTCAAAAGATCCAATGCTCTTATCAGTTACAATAGCTCCGCCAAGTTTAAGAATCTTCAATTTTTGCTCCATCGTGGCTCACCTCCACGACTAAACTACCTTCGGGAAACTTGTCTTTTACAATTCCGTATATGCATCCCCCGCCTCCAGCTCCAGTGATTTTAGCTTTAAATCCTTGCCTTTCCAACTTCGCTATAGTCTCATCTATTTCTGGTGTACTTACTCCGATTGCTCTCAAAAGTGATTGATTGATATATATCAGCTCTTCTAACTTTTCGAGATCATTAAATCTTGCAGCCTCACAGGCTAGAAGATCTATAGCGTCGAATATTTTGTCTATTAGTTCTGGATACCTATTTCTAAGCTGGTAAACGCTCGAAACCATCTTAGCTGTAGATTTTTGACCAAGATTTATAAGGAAAAATTTTTGCTTTATATCAACTTTTTTTCTTTCAGGAAAAATCCAAGCTCCCCCATAGGTTGCAACGAACGGATCTATACCGCTCGAGGTACCTTGAACGTCTATTTCAACCTGTTTTGCCATCTCAAAGATGTCCTTATCACTCAGGGATGTTTCAAATTCAGCATCCAAAGCTTTTATCGTAGCCACAACTACCGCAGCTGAGCTACCAAGCCCAGATGCGATAGGAATATCGCTATCAACTTTAACTTCAACACCCTCTATTTTTTTCACTTCGCAGAACCTTCTTATTGCGAAGCTGATGTAGGGATGAACTTTGAAATCTAATCCAGTTTTTCCCAAAGGAGAACTTATCAAATAATTCTGACTTTTTTTCACTTCGACTCTACATCTTAGATTTACAGCTGCAACCAATGCATGCTTTCCATATACTACAGCATGTTCTCCGAAAAGTATTATCTTCCCAGGTGCAGATGCGATCATAAACTCTGATTCGCAAAAAATTTTAAAGTCTTTTTCGTAGCAATATTATGAAGGTCATATTCCATCCCAAGTTTTATACTGTCTACACTTCTGATCCGGCAGCCGAAGCTGGGAGGATGGAATCTATCATGAGAGAATTGAAAGATTATGAAGTTGTCGAAGCAGATTATGCCAAAGAAGATGAAATCCTCTTGGTTCATACTAAGAGACATTTGGAATACGTTAGGAGCGAAGGAATAGTTTACGAAATGGCTTTACTTTCTGCGGGAGGTGCTATAAAAGCTGCAAAAATAGCATTTAGTGGTGAGCCTGTTTTTGCGGCAATAAGACCGCCGGGACATCATGCAAGTAGTGATAGTTGTTGGGGATTCTGCTACTTCAACAACGTTGCAGTAGCTTTAAGATCTCTCCAGAAAGATAAAAAAATAAAAAAAGCCGTTATTGTTGATTTCGATCTACATTTCGGAGATGGTTCCGCAAACATTTTTGCAAACGACAAAGATGTAAGATATTACCACATGCCCGGAAGCAACATAGATGGCATTGTAGATTTCTTGAGAAGGGAAGACTACGAAATAATAGCAGTTTCAGCTGGGTTTGATAAGCATGTTGAGGACTGGGGAGGTTTACTTTACACTGAAGACTATGAAGAAATCGGAAAGATAGTGAAAGAATTTGCAGAAGAGAGATGCGAAGGTAGAAGGTTTGCCGTACTTGAAGGTGGTTACAATCACGAAGTTCTGGGAAAAAATGTGAAAGCTTTTGTAGAAGGATTTAAATAAATTAATCTATATTTATCTTTGTTTTAGGTGTTACCTTTTTCGTTAGAGTTATCTCGAGAACTCCATTGTTGTATTTTGCCTTAACGTTAGTTTTATCAACTTCTGAGGGTATTGCTATTCTTCTGACAAACATTCCATATCTTCTTTCCTTTCTAAGGAAATCCTTGCCCTTCTCCTCTTCTTCAGTTTTTCTTTCCGCTTTTATAACTAAATCTTCGTCTTCAAAATACACCTCGATATCCTCCTTGTTGAACCCTGGTAGGTCTGCGAGTATCCTTAGTTTATCTCCCTCGTCTATCACATCTACCGGCATGCTTAGTCGTGGTTCCTTAAATTCTCGGATCTCTGGAAATCTTCTTTCGAAATCTTCAAACAATCTGTTCATCCTCTCTTGGAACCTTCTAATTTCCTCAAATGGGTCAAACATTTTCTATCACCTCCTTAACATCTTTTTCTTAACTGTAGTTTCCTAACTATAAGTTAGTTATATTGTATTTAAATTTTTCGCATATGCTCTTTTTAACTTGAGTCTAAGTGAAATCGTGCGATGCGTTGTTTGCGGTAAAGAATGCGCTGAAAGTTTATGCAGTAAATGTGCAGCTGAAAAGTTAAATCTGGCTTTAGTGGATAATATCGAAGTGATTGAATGCAGTTCTTGCGGTAGGTATAGGAAAGGGGGAAAGTGGGTAAGCTCAAATCTGAATGACATTTTAGAACACGAAATATTAAAAAACATTAAAATAGATGAAAATTTTGATTTGCACTCAATGGAAATATTTTCCAGAGAGATCGTGCTTTATGGGAACTATGGAGGAGAAGAGATTACATACAGAGTGCCCTTCAGTTTTAAAATAAAAAAAATGAGTTGTGAAAGGTGTAGCAGACAGAGTGGTGGGTATTATGAAGCTATAGTTCAGATCAGGGCAGAAGATAGAAAATTAGACGATGAAGAACTCTCAAAAGCAGTTGAAATTCTTAACGCTGTTCTTGAAGCAGAGGGTGACAACGACTTCGCTTTTGTTAGCAAAGTAGAGGAGAAAAAAGAGGGAATAGATGTTTTTATCGGCAGCAGGGACGTTGGTAGAAAAATTTCGCATAAAATTGCGTCTGAATTTGGAGGGAAGGTTTTTGAGAGTAAAAAATTACACACGAGAATAGATGGTCAAAACGCGTATCGTTTCACGTACCTTGTGCGAATACCATCATACAAAGCGGGAGACGTAGTACTTGTGAAAGATAGATTAGCAGTTGTTACGAATCCTAAGCTTGGAAAGGGTACAGATCTAATTACGGGCAAAACTTTAGATATCAAAGAGGCGAAGGTTGTTGTAAAGAAAGAGGAATTGATGAATGGTGTCATAGTCAACTTTGATAAACACGCAGCCGAAGTTATGTGCGAATCTGGATTGATAGTCGTGGAAAAGCCTTACAGATGCAAAGTTGGAGATGAAGCTAAAATTTTCGAGTTCAATGGTAAATATTGGGCATTTGTTTTATGAAGGCTGTTAGAGTTAGAAAGGAACTTGCTGAGGAAGTTAGAAGGTTGGCAGAAAAAATGGGAGTTAAAGATAAAAAGAGACTGATAATATCAAAGGGAGATTTTGTAGAAATACCAATAATCGATGGGGGTGAAATTTACTTCCAAAATCTTGAAATCATCGAACAAACTGATCTGGCGAAAATTGAGGGGCGTAGCTTAAAAGATCTTCTAGACCTACCTGACGAGAAAGTTAGCCAGATAAGTTATAAGGTACTTGGTGAGTTAATTTTGGTTAAAATTCCAGAAGAACTTGAAGACAGAAAAAATGAGATCGGAAATGCTTTACTAAAATTACACAGAAATTGTAAAGCTGTATGGCTTGATAGAGGGAAGGAGGGAATGCTTAGAAAACCTAGGGTAGAACTTATAGCTGGAAGCGGAAGTGAAACAATTTACAAAGAAAATGGCTGTCTTTTTAAGTTCGACGTCCGAAAAGTTATGTTTAGCAGTGGAAATAAAGGAGAGAGAATGAGGATTGCAAAAATCGTAAACGAAGGAGAAGTTGTTGTAGATATGTTCGCAGGTATAGGGTACTTCTCTATCCCCATAGCAGTGCATTCCAAGGCTGAAAAAATCTATTCCATAGAGGTCAATCCAGACTCTTACTATTATTTACTTGAAAACATAAATTTGAACAACGTAACGAATGTAATCCCGATACTAGGAGATTCTATGTTCGTTACACCAAGAAACGTAGCAGATAGAGTTATTATGGGTCACATTTATTGTCAAGATTTTTTGCCTGCAGCTATTAGGGCTTTGAGGGGCGAAGGGTATATACATTACCACGAAGCAGTGCCAAGACATCTAACGTGGCGGGCTGAAGATAGAGTGAAGAAGGCTTGCGCAAAGATGGGCAAGAAAGTTCAAATAATCTCTACAAGGAAGGTAAAAAACTACTCCCCAAACGTTTACCACGTTGTAGTTGATGCCTACGTCTATTGACCTAACAATTTGCTGAGATTATGCCATTTTTCTGAAGCTTTCTCGCTTTCAGGCTGATCTTCGCAGAATAGGTATTGGACCACATCTGCAAGGTGAGGATTTCCATTTTTTGCGGCTTCTTTAAGTTTTAAAGTTGGTATATATAAAAATTTTTTAATTAAAGAATTCGCAAAATCGTAGAACATTTTTTTGTCTTGTTCTTCAAGTTTATACTTTGCTGAAAGCTTTGTAAAAAGTTCTTCAACCTCCTCGTCGAAATATTTTGATGCTAATCGGTACATACTTGCAACAGCCTTTTTAATGCTGAGCTCTTTTATAATAACTTTCAGATGCTCGAGTTCTTCTTCTACAATCTTTTCAGCAAACTCTACTTCTTTTATTCTTTTTTTGAAGTTCTCTTCACTTACGCTCCTTAGATCGTCTATGGTATACAAAACAACGTTTTTAATTTCCTTTACAGATTCTTCAACATTTCTCGGTAGTCCTAGATCTATTATTAGTAGGCTTTCTTTTCTGCCCTTCAAGGCATCTTCAACTATTTTTTTAGTTAAAATTATATGTGGGGCTGCAGTTGCAGAGATTACAACATCGGCTGTCGGAAGATACTCGGAAATTTTGTTAAACTTTACGGCGATTCCTCCTATCTCTTTTGCAAGTTCTTGAGCTCTTGAAAAAGTTCTATTTGCGATAAGAATCTTTCTTATATTTCTGTTAGCTATCGACTTCGCAACGAGTGAACCCATCTCTCCAGCGCCGATTATAAGTACAGTCCTGCCGTCAAGAGTACCTAAAGTATTTTCTGCAAGTTCAATCGCCACGGAACCTATAGATAGAGAGCCTCTCGAGATGTTAGTTTCTCTTCTAACTCTTACTCCAACGTTTATGGCTTTACTAAACACCTTGTTGAGGATCTCCCCGGTTAGACAGAATTTTTTGCAAAGATTGAAATAGTCTCTAATCTGCCCTAATATCTGGTCTTCACCTACAACCATCGACTCAAGGCCAGAAGCTAGTCTTAAGAGATGCCTAAGACATTTCTCACCATGCAAAATTTCAGCGTAGTTTTCGATACCAAGTTTATTTGAGAGCTCTTTTAAATAACTGGTAGCGTCTTCTGCAACAGCATAAACTTCAAATCTGTTGCATGTAAAAATAAACGCCGATTCTTTCAAAGGGAGGGACTTTAGGATCTTTACAAGGTTATCTACACCTATCCAGGCTTTCTCAATTGTCTCCACTTTTGCCCTTTTGTGAGATACACTCAGACAAGCTATCTCCATTTGACCATCTTTTGCTGAATTGTTTTTAAATCTTCTTGAACTACACTCAAAAAATTTTAATCTATCTTTTGAACTTACTTACAGCTTCCATTACACATCTAACTTGAGCTTCCTTCGTATCTAACAGATTTTCTTTGAAGTTCTGGTTCCAACCTTTTTCTATAAGCATTTTTGCCTCTCTTAAAGCAAAACTCGGAACCGAAAGCAACTTTTTGGTGTACTCTTCTACCCCTTTTTCCAAGTCTTCGTATATCTCATTTACAAGTCCAAGTATTTTCGCCTCTTCAGCTCTAACGTCTCTCCTTGTATAGATCATATCTCTTGCAACGCCATCTCCGACTATTCTAGGTAGTATATACAAGGCGCCCATATCAGGTATTATTCCAAAATCGAGCTCTCTGACGCTGAAGATGGTTCCAGGAGTTGCGATACGAATATCAGCAGCTAAAGCAAGTTGTAAACCTCCACCTATTGCGTACCTCTTTACTGCAGCTATTACAGGAACCTTCATTGTTCTTATGTCGAAGATTATTTCCTGAACCAAATCTATGGCTTTTCTAAGATCGTTTTCATCCATCTCGCCCCTTATCAAGCCCATAAGCAAGCTTCTATCCAAACCAGAGCAGAACGTATCTCCTTCTCCTGTAAGGACTAAAACAGAAGTATTAGACTTCTTCACAGCATCTAAGGCCTCTTTAAGTTCAATTAATAGTTGTTCATCCAGCGCATTCTTTTTTTCTGGCCTGTTGAGACTTATCTTTGCAACATCTCCCAAACTTAGTTTGATTTTCTCCATAAAAACCCTAGATAGAGCTAAATATTTAAGTGGTTCGAAAGATCCCTCTAACAAAATCCTTTTAAATTTTGCTATCACTGTAAGCTCATGGACGTTCAGACGAGAAAATCCATATTGATGGATGCATTCGAAGAACTTAAGAAAAAATGGAGCAATTTGAATTTCGGCGAAAGTGAAATCGATGGTTTGCCAGAAAGCAGGATTTCAGAATTGATGGAAATAAGAGAAAAGTACCAGCTCAACGACATCGAGTTTTTGTTTATTGTTGGAACTGCGATTGGGTTCTATCAGGGGCAGAAAGTAGCTGTAGAGGAGTTTTCAAAAAAGATGGCATCCGTTAATGAGTTTGTCTATTCGATGCTTGGAAGAAAGATATGAAGTTGGCAATAAAGCTAGCGTACTTCGGAGACAAGTTCCACGGCAGCCAATACCAGCCGAACGTTAGAACTGTAGAAGGAGAGATCTTAAAAGCTTTGGAGAAGTTCGGAATAAGAAACCCGAATCTAAAACTCGCTGGAAGGACAGATGCCGGTGTACATGCGTACGGACAGGTTGCTGCATTTGATTGTAACGATTTGATAACTCCAAGAATGCTGAATTCAGAGCTGCCAGAAGATATAACTGTTTGGGGTTGGAAGAAAGTTGATGAGAATTTTGATCCGAGAAAAGCAAAAAGCAGAACATACATCTACGTAATCTACGCTGAAGATTTAGATATCAAAGCTATAAGGGATGCCCTAAAATTTCTTTATGGTACCCACGATTTTTTAAATTTTACTAAGAAGTTCGGCGAAGGTGAAAGTTGTGTCAGGACAATTTTAAAGGCAGATGTAAGAGCAGAGAAAGATTTTTTAATATTTGAAATAGAGGGAGATTCTTTTACATGGAACATGATAAGATGCATAGTTACAGCTTTAATTGAAGTCGGAACACATAGGAGAGATATCAATTGGTTTAGGATGCTTCTTTGCCCCGAAAAGCATAGAGAAAGGATTGAACCAGCACCACCTTATGGTTTGATCTTAAAGGAAGTGAAATACGAAAATTTAGAGTTTGAAATCGACGATTACGCTTTTAAGACTCTTCAAAACAGAATAGAAGAGAGGATCAGAGTTTCCGGTGTTATTTACAAACTTTTTTCGCAGTTTAAGAAATGCGGAGCTTTCGAACCCCACTAAAAAGCAAAACGAGTGAAGCTTTTCTTGATCCTGGAACAGGGTAATCACCGTATCTCAAGACTATTTTTTCATTCAAACTTTCGATTTTTGATATCGCTGCAAATAGCCCTTCCATCGTGATCTCCTGCGGGCTTGCGGAATACAGAATTAGTGCCGAACTTGAATCCTTTATATCTCCCTCTATGCTGAGGTTGTTCATAGCCTCGTCTACAAGTTCAATCATTCTCTTCGTCCTAACAGCTTTCATTTCGGCGCTAGTTTTCAGTGAATTCAAAAAAGGTATCTTCTTTTCCGCATATCCAATTACACTAAATCCATCGCTACGTAATGCGTTAAAAACATCCGACGTATCTATGACTACCTCTCCAGCAATTTTCTTCTTTAAGTCTATTTCACCTGCAAGAGCTAGTAAGTTGAAGGTTTTCAATATGAATTCGTCAGTTTTCTGATCCCCCTTAAAAAGAAAAGTTACTTCCGATCTAATTTTTATATCTTTGACTTTCTTCTTAATCTCGTTCAAACTTAGATCATCTAGTGCTGGAACTAAGGCAAGTGTGATCACATGCTCATCGCTTATGTCTTTAACTTTTTCGCAAATTTCCAAAGCAGTAGAATACCCAAACTCATCCTCTAAAGAAAATATGATCAAGTTTCCTTCTGTGATCTCTTGAATGTTGGCTAGCCTGTTAATAACTCCTCTTACATCCTTAAGAACGAACATTTTTTTCTCTTCTGGAAGAGATATCTTTTTCAAGGCTTCAGGATCGTTTAAAACGACGTAACTTTTAAAAAGTGAAACTTTATTCACTTTCGTTCCTTTTTTTGCTAACATTTCAGCTATTTTTGCTCCTCTTATACCTATACCTAGGGTTAGAAGTCTCATCCTCAGTGAAAGTTCTCCAACCTCTTTAAAAGTATTTAGCTCCTTAATTCTAAATAATTAAAAATTAAAAAATATCCCATCAACTTGAAAGGTACTTGTAGAGCCAAGCTGCGAAAACAGCACCAATTATGGGGCCTATCACGTAAATCGGGAAGTAGGACCAGAGGTCTATTCCCATTAAAGAGTTTCCAACGTATGGGCCAAAAGTTCTTGCAGGGTTTAATGAGGAGCCTGTAATGTTACCGATGGTTATGATTATACCTCCGACTGTTAGACCGATTATGAGCCCAGCGAAACCCGGAGGGGCACGTTCATCAACTGCTATGCCCATTATAACTAACATCAGCAAGAAGGTACCTATCGCTTCAGTCAGTATAGCTTGACCATAGCTTATCCCTGGAAAAGGTGCTGTAGCCCCTAAACCCCCAACTAACGCTGCATTGGGGCCGACGCAGGCTAGGAAGCTAAGACTAGCGAGGGTAGCTCCAATCAACTGTGCAACGATGTAAGGTACAACATCCTTTGTCGGAAACTTTCCGATACTCCAGAGTGCGATTGTAACTGCAGGATTTATGTGTGCTCCACTTACCCTTCCAAGAGAATATATTACAGCCGCTATTGCAAATGCGAAGGCCATTCCTATGGCTAACCAATCCCCTAAACCACCCAAGGCACCTATGCCTATGTTGAAAGGGTTTGGTTTTGCAGCTCCATGTGCTATCATTAAATTTATCGCTGCCGAACCTGCACCAAAGAAGACGAGGATGTATGTACCAACAACTTCAGCTAAGCACCTCTTTAAAAGCATCTTATCCCTCATCTTATCCCTCTTGGTAAGCCTCGTAACATGTCACACACAAAATCCTTGGGATCTTTTTCTTCAACTTCTTAGCAGGGAATGGATAATCTCCTTTCCACACCTCTATTTCTTCCCTAACTGAGTGTTCCATGCATACCCCCATTCCACAAACTATGCAGATCGCAACAGCGTCGACATCTTTGCCAAGCTGCTTGCAGATGTAGCACTTCATCTTGATCACCAAAAAAATAGATTAAACTGCTTCTCTCCACTGGCAGTAAGCATGCCTGAAGTCTATAAGCGCTGCAGTTGCACAATCCTTGCAGGTTCTTGCTGGAGAGGCTGGTTTATCCTTGTGCAAAGCGATTATGTTCGTCATCATCGTTGCCGTTACAGGCTCGCTGGTAAGTAGGCATGGATAGTCTGCAAGTCTCATAAGAGCCGAGAACCTGACAGTTATTGCGCATCCTGGGTAAGCATAGCGCTGTGGATTCATTAGAACTTCGTTCTTGAATATCGGACTTAAATCGACTTCATACTTTCCGACCTTGGGCTTAAGTTCCCCACCCATTCCATTCTTTGATCTCCTTGCTGCATCGATGTACTTCCATCCGCGATATATCATATCCATAAAATCGCAGTTGTGCAGCTCAGCTGCGGCGCCTCTTGTTGGGTAGAGCTGAACGTAGTTATGGAATCTCTTTGTGAGTAGATCTGTCACAACGATTGCATTAAAGCCATCGAGCTCTAAAATACACTCTACTGCACAAGCTGTTGATCCTGTAGCTAATCTTAAAGCATCATATTCATTTGCTATCTTGTCGAGGTTGTTTCTAAGCGTGGATTCCATAACCTGACTTGTGGCTTCGATTACTGCCATTATCACATCATCTTTGCACATGTTGAACGTTGATTGTGCAATATGATGTGCAGCATCGCCAACGCAATATGCTGGAACAGTTACAATGTTCCCATAGTGTACTCCATCAGCCATCGCCTCTTTTACAGCACTCTTCATCCTCTTCTTGTATTCCGCCATGTACTTGCGAACATCGAAACTCTGATGGCCTATAGAGTCCATAAGTCTTGCCTGTGCTTCGATCGGCCTATCGTATAGGGACTTTATCATCTCTATTTCCTTCTTTATAGCATCACTAAGAGTAGCACCCTTCTCTATTTCCTTTGCGAATACTTCGCCTATCCCATAAGAGGTATTCATTCCCCAAGATTTTGAAGCCAAAATTGCCTGTTTATGTTCTGGAGGTATGTTTACAGTTTTTAGAATCCTGTTGACAACGTTACTTGTGCTTCCCGGAACCAAGGCAAAGTCTACAACGCATGTCGGACCATAGAAGCCGCCGTACCTTCTAACACATTCCAAGCCGATCAAAGCTTCAGCTTTTCCAATAGCTTCTATGAATTTTTCAACACTTTTTCTGAATTTTTCATCCTCTTCATAGAGAATTTCGAGAATTGCAGGCGTTTGGTAGTGCTCTACAAACGGGTCATCCTCTGGTCTGACAGTTTTTGTCAAGCTTCGAAGAATTTCATAGTGAGCGTTTACACTGTCCACATGGAGCCTTATTACAGCTTTGCTTTGATTGCCAACCGCTTTCATTTTATTTACAACATCGACGTAAGGTTTTACGTCGTCTATCACGAACTCCTTACCTCTCTTTTCCTTAACAACATTTACATCTGCCCATTGTGCTGCTATAGCTTCCTCAACCATTTTTTCAATAACCTCCCTCATACAATCACCAACTATTAATTTACATAGGTTGTAAATAATTATTATGTAGAACCTAGCTCTAAAAATTGTCGGATATGTTCATCAAAAAATATAACTATCAGCAAAGACAAAAACAAAAATAAAAATTTTAAATTTCCTGAGAAACCTGATTACCTGAAACCCAGAGCTGGACCTCCCTCTCTAATCCCGACCTCTTTTCAAACCTTGTGTAAATTTCACTACATTCACTACACAGCTTGACAGGGAAAGGAGTATCAGCCTCCCAAACGTCATCCCTTACAGAATGCTCATAACAAATTCCTTTTCCGCAAACTATACATATTGCAACAGCTTCTCTTTCTTCGTCATGTTTTTCACATATATGGCAAAACATTTTTTACCACCTCCATTCTACACTAATTGTTATGAACATGTTAGAATATAAAGTTTTCGATAGCTTCGTTAAAAATTAATTTTATATAGTTAAAGATTGAAGATTAAAACATGTATTTGGCGAAAGTGAGAGTTGAACAGAGTTCGTGTTCTCTTGCTGTTGCAACACAATCGGGAAAGTATTCGATGGAAATACTCGAGTACATCCTGCTAAATTCTCAAGATGCTCTGTTTCTTGTAAAAATAACTAAATATGAAGATGATATTAGCGAATGCTTCAGGATAATCGAAAAGCATCCAAGCACCTTATTTCTGCAGATCCTCGAAAAAACGAACACTAACTTAGACTTTCTTGCTGTTGTTAGAGACACAAGCGGTATCAAAGCCTTCGAAGAATCTTACTGTTTTATTAAGCCTCCAATAGTCGTCGAAGATGGCAACAAGATATATACTCTCCTAGTTCCTGATCTCAATTATTTGGCAAAAGCTTACGAAAAACTGAAAAAAGTGGGAAATTGGAAAGTTCTACAAGTTGCAAGAATATACGAAAAAAAACAACTCCTTACGGAGGCTCAAAAAAGAGTTTTAAACGTGGCATGGGAGCTAGGATACTTTGCAGAAAGAAGAACTGCCAAAATAGATGATATCTCAAGAGCTCTGGGTATATCAAGAAGCACTGCACACAAGCATTTGAGGGATGCTATATCGAAGATTGTAGAAAAGTACATAGAAGATAGCAGGAACGAGAGGGCTATGATAGATATGCTCCACAAAACTTGAGCGCCATTATAAGCAAAATTTAAAAATTCCAAAAAAACTTTTGATGAATGCTTGAAAAGTTGTTGATCCCCAAAAACACGAAGTTCGATGAACGTACAATAGTTGTTGAAGGGGATTTCATAGCGGGTGCAAACTCCAAAATCGGTTATGGAATAATTGCTAAAAAAATCATTCTTGGAGAGGGAGTAAAGGTTGAGGGAGATGTGATAGGTGAAGAAGTTAGGCTTGATGCCTTTTGCAGTATCAGTGGAAACGTTTTTTCAAAGGGAGATGCCTACATTGGTGAATTTGCATCTATAGACGGAAAGCTTACAGTATACGGTGATCTTGAAATTGGAAGGAACGTCAGAATAAAAAACGGCTTTGAAGCTAAAGGATTGATAACTATCCAGAATCCTTTACCAATAATTCTCTTTCTTTTCATTTACCTTATGGTACTTTTAAGACTTGGAAAGCTCGAAGAAGCTGAAAAAATATTTGATGAGTTCGAAGAGTTCGAAAATCCGATGGTTGTTCCAGAAAATACAACTGTAGAGATAAACTTCGTTCAAACTTCGAAAGACGTTGAAATTGTAAGCAGCAAAGTTCTTGGAAATATTAGAGGTAAGAACGTATATGTAACATCAAGCGAGGTCTTCGGAAGTGTTAAGGGTTCGGAGATAATAATCAATTCCAGCAGAGTTCATGGTGCGATCGAAGGTACAAACGTCTATGTAGTCAATTCATCAACCGTCCTTGGTTACGTTAGAGCGACAAGAGTATATATGGAGGAGCGTTGTATTATTGACGGAAGCATAGTTGGCAGAAAAGGTGTGTGGATAAAAGACAAGATTGAAATAAAACGAGAGGCGGAGAGAGATGGAGATAGAGAAAGAGAAGTTCAAGAAGATGTTTCCAAACCTTTATAGAGAGATAGAAGATGGTATTCCGACGATTTTTGACCATTTTGAAATCTGTAAAGACGAGGCTGAAGCATTAGAAGTTGTTGAATTTTTTGAAAAAACTGGAGAGATTACGCATGAATTTGCAGCTTATCTCAAAAACAACATTTCACAATTTAGTTACCTTTTTGGAACAAGAAAGAGAGGAGATTACGCACGGAGGGGTCTTCTTTGATAGAGATCGGTATTGCTGGTAAGCCAAATGCTGGAAAATCGAGTTTTTTTAAAGCTGCGACGCTTGCTGAAGCAGAGATTGCGAACTATCCTTTCACAACCATAAAACCAAACATCGGTGTTGGGAGTGTTAGAGTAAAATGTGTTTGTCAGGAACTTGGCGTTGAGTGCAATAGATGTGTAGACGGCTGGAGATTTATACCTGTAAAGCTCATCGATGTTGCTGGTTTGGTTCCGGATGCTCACAAAGGTAGAGGACTTGGAAACGAATTTCTAGACGATTTAAGGCAAAGTGAAGCGATCATACATGTGGTTGATGCAAGCGGTTCGACTGACCTGGAGGGAAATGAGATAGGAGTTGGAGAACACGATCCAATTGAAGATATAAGGTTTCTTACGAAGGAAATAGACATGTGGATATACGGAATTCTGAAAAGAAACTGGGACAAAATAATGAGAAAAGCCAAAGCTGAGAAGAGAGATGCTGCAAGACATATAGCTGAACAGTTGGCAGGTTTGGGTTTTGAAGAGTGGATGATAAGGGATGCTGCGAGGGATTTGGATTTGTATACGATCGATGATGATGGATTGAAGAACTTCGCCAGCGAATTAAGAAAAAGAAGGTTGAAGATGCTCATAGCAGCAAATAAATGCGATAAGGCTCCGAAAGAACTTGTTAAAAAAATACTAAAAGAATATAGCGACATTTCTGTACCGACATCAGCATTTTATGAGATTATACTTCGAACAGCAGCAAAAAATGGTTATATAAAATATCTGCCAGGGGATAGCGAGTTCAAGATACTTAAGGAGCTGAACGAAATGCAAAAAAAGGTTCTCTACAAGATAAGGGACTACCTCGCAGAATGGAAAACTACAGGCATTCAAGATGCTTTGAACAAGCTGGTTTTTGATATACTTGGTTACATAGTCGTTTATCCAGTGGAAGATGAAAACAAATTTACGGATTCTAAGGGAAACGTTTTGCCAGATGCTTTCTTGGTTAAAAAAGGATCTACTGCAAGAGAGCTTGCCTACAAGATCCATACGGACATAGGAAAACACTTCATTTATGCTGTAAATGCAAAAACGAAGATGCGTATCGGTGAAGATCATGTGCTAAACAACAACGATGTTGTGAAGATCGTATCCAGCGCATGATAGATAAAATAATGCAATTATATTATATCTCAAAGAACAGTGATAAAAAGCCATGGAAATTGCAGGATGAGGTAAAAAAGATAGCTGAAGTAGTTTCAGTCGGTGATGATCTTTCTTTTACGGTGAAGGTAAATATTAAAAAAGAGAACATCAAATCGGCGGAAGAGGAGGCTTTAAAACTCGGTGCTAAATTGTGCAGCATTCATCCGTTCAAAAGAGCCTTCAGGTTTAATAGAGGTTTCATAGCGTTCGATGAAAAATTTTTACGCATAAGTAGCAAAGTTGACGAAGATGTGCTTAGAAAAATTTTGGAAACTCTTTTTAAATAATTTTCGAAAATTTTTATTTCAGGTCCATAGATAGAGGCCGGTTTGTTCATCATAACTTCTTGATATCTTGCCTTCGAGTTCAACCAAATATATCTCGCATGCGAAGACTTCTGCATCAAAAAGGTGTCCGGCGTAGATCTTGCTGTCTTTACCTAATACCACGTGTACGTGACAGAAGGGCTTACCATCTCTTAATGAGACGTTGCCCGTAAGGCTTAATAGCTCCATGGGTTCTTCTATCTTTCTTTTAACGTACTCCCTCCTTTCTTGATCGTAGTAGCCAATTTCGGCCATTTTCACAGCTCCGATTCCGCTGAGATATGCAGTATCTATTTTTTTAGCAAGAAGAAATTCTGCAAGCTGTTCCATTATCCCTTTTCCATATTCCAGTTTCAAAAGAAATGTCCTTCCGTTTTTCAATTCGAAGAACTTCATGTTCAAAGTTATGCATAGATTTAAAAAAGTGCAGTGGTTTTCAAAAAGTTTAAATACACTTAATGTGCTTATTCCCATATGAAAGGATTAGGTGATGAACTTTGGGTTTATTGATGCAATAAGAAGACAGAAAAAGAATGCAATAATTGGGGAGATCAAAGCCTTTTCACCGGTTCTTGGAGACTTAATAAGAGGCAGAAATGCTGTTGAGATTGCAAAAACATACGAAGCTGCTGGCTGTTCCGCGATTTCTTATATAACAGCTAGAGAATTTGGTGGTAATTTAAAAACACTGGAAGAGATTTGCAAAGCTACAAGGTTGCCAGTTTTGAGAAAAGACTTTGTTAAAACTAGCAAAGAAGTTGAAATAACATCAAATACCGGAGCGTCTGCTTTGCTTTTGATAGCAAGAAATTTGAAAGAAAAAACCGCTGAACTGATAGACTGCTGTTTTGAGCATGAAATAGAGCCTGTCGTCGAAGTTTTTAGTGAGAAAGATCTGAATTACGCTGAAAATGCAAGGATTGTGCTTATAAACAATCGAGACATCTTTCAGCCTTCAGATGTTGATTTGAAAAGAACTTTTCATCTAGCACCAAAAATTAAAAAGCTAAAGATAAGTGGAAGTGGAATAAAAAGCCTGAAAGATCTGGTTGTATTGAAATCTGTGGATGCTGCACTTGTAGGAACTGCATTTATGCTCGCTGAGAACACCTTTGATTTTGTAAAAAGTTTTGTGGAGGCGAAAATATGATGGAACTCTTTAGCAACTTGAACATGGAAAGAGCTTATGAGATCGCCTCGAAAATTCCAGAAATGGACGAGATAGAAATATCTGCATTGCTAACAGCTTTAGAATTGAAGGGGTACACGCCAGAAGTTATCGCGGGATTCTGTAGAGCGGTTCTAGATAAAGTTAATCTGGATTTGGGTGAAGTTTTTGATACGTGTGGAACTGGAGGAGATTTTGCCAACACTATAAACGCCAGTACAGCTGTTGCAATAGCAACTTCTATTTTTGCTCCAGTCGCCAAGCATGGAAACAGAGCGGTGAGTTCTAAAAGTGGTTCTGCAGATGTCTTGGAAAAGCTTGGTATAAAAATAGACTGCAACGCAGGCGAGGCTAAAAAAATGATTCGAGAAACGAACTTTGTATTCTTATACGCCCCTTTGTATCACAAAAGTTTTGCCAAGGTTTCAAAAGTAAGAAAAAAGCTCAAAATGAAAACGATCTTTAACATCCTTGGTCCCCTCGTAAACCCAGCGAATCCAAAAAAACAGATTGTTGGAGTCTCGAGTGAGAAAGACCTTTACAACGTTGCTGAAGCTATGGCTTTACTCAACAGGAGAGGTGTCGTCGTATATGGTAATGGAATAGATGAAGTTAACCCAGACGGTGAAACTGTTGTATTTTTGGTTGAAAAAGAGCTTGAGAAGATAAAATTAAATCCTGAAGACTTTGGTTTGAAGAATTCTAAGATAATACCTTGTTCAAGCAGTGAAGAGTCAGCTTTTAGAATTAGAGCAGTTTTATCTGGAAAAGGTACAGAGGAAGATACGAATTTCATAGCAATAAACTTTGCAACCGCGCTACTAGCTTTAGGATATGAAGATCTCAAAGAGAACGTCGAGATATTTTTCGAAAATGTTGAAAATCAAAACTTCATTAGAAAGCTAGAGGAGATAGTATGCGCAAGCAGGAGTTTGTAGAACCTTTGAAGCTGTATTCTGCAATAAGAGAACAGAATTATCCTTTCATATTGGAGTTTACCGATAAATTCAAGGGTAAAAAGTACACTTTGATTTCTTTTGACCCAGATGAAATTTTAAAGGTGAAAAGCGATTCCGATCCATTTGATATCCTTAAAGAAATGAACTTCAAAGGTTTGATCGTCGGTTACATACCTTATGATGCCGTTCTGAAATACATTGGAAAAAAAGGATTTGAAAATTCTGTTTTTGGTTGCTATACTTCATACTTTTTGTACGATAACTTTGGAAACCTCTACAGTAACTTCGAAGATGCAGAGAAAATTGTTGAAAAAGCCAAGAAGGAAGAGATAGATTTCAAAGATGGTGGAGCTGAAGTCCTAAGTGTCGAAGATAGAGAATACTTCGAGAAGATCGTTGAGAAGGGAAAAGAGTACATCGAAGAGGGAGAAGTGTACCAGATAGTTCTCTCGAGGGAGTACAAAGTTAGAAGCGATTTCGATCCGTTTGAAATATACCTTAGGATGAGGGAGCTAAATCCCTCTCCTTACATGTTCCTCTTAGAGTTCGAAAAAGCTTTAATTGGCTCTTCTCCAGAGACGATGGGAAAAATAGAGGGGAAAATTTTTAGAATAAACCCTATAGCTGGAACCGCAAAAAGGATAGTCGGTGAAGAAAGTGAGATTATTGAAAAACTGCTGAAAGATGAAAAAGAGAGAGCAGAACATGTAATGCTCGTTGATTTAGCGAGGAACGATGTTAGAAAGGTTTGCAAAGCTGGGAGTGTTAAAGTTGAGCGTTTTATGGAAGCTGTGGTCTATCCTAGTGTTATCCACATTGAAAGCGAAGTTTTTGGCGAGTTGAGAGAAAACATTACGCATTTCGATGCTATGAGGGCTGCTTTTCCCGCTGGAACTGTAACTGGCGCGCCGAAAAGAAGAGCTGTGGAGTTGATAGATGAGCTTGAAAAGTCGAAGAGGGGAGTTTATGCTGGAGCTGTTGGCTTCTTCTCAGAAAACGTTTCAGACATGGCTATAGCCATAAGGATGGTGGAGTACAACAAAAAGTGTAGGATAAGAGCCGGAGCAGGAATAGTAGCCGATTCAATTGCTGAAAAAGAATTTTTAGAAACTGAAAATAAGATCTCTAAGATTTTAAAGGCGGTGGGCTTATGATAGTTGTAATAGACTGCTACGATTCTTTTGTTTACAACCTCGTGGACTACATTTCGATCTTCGATAAGGTCAAGGTTTTTAGCAAAGATGATGCCAGAAAGATCAGGAATTTGGATTTCCAAGGAGTGGTTATATCTCCTGGACCTGGAAAGCCTGATAGATCCCTTGAGTTCATCTTTGAGTTGGAGGTTCCAATTTTGGGTGTTTGTTTGGGACATCAGATGATTGCGGAGATATTTGGCGGAAAAGTTGGAAAGGTGAAACCAGTGCATGGAAAAGCATCTAAAATTGTACATGATGGTGAAGGCATCTTTAAAGGATTAAGAAGTCCATTAAAAGTTGGAAGATATCATTCTCTAGCAGTGCTTGAGCCACCTAAAGGTTTCAAAGTTACAGCTTTGAGCGAAGATGGAATCGTGATGGGAATAAGGAAGGACACAATTGAGGGGGTGCAGTTCCATCCAGAGAGCGTTCTTACAGAGGAAGGAATTAAGATGATTCAAAATTTTGTCCAGATCTGCCATGATCGTGAAGATATGCGGAATAAAAAATGCTAGAGAACTTGAAATCGTTGAGCGTTATGCTGATTTTGGAGGAATCGTTGTAATGAGCGAATCGAAAAGATGTATCGAACTTAAAAAAGCTAGAGAACTGATAGAAAACTCTACAATACCGATTTTTGTGGTTTCAACCTGTAAAACGCTTGAAGAGTGGGAAGATATAATTAGCAAGACAGAATGTAAATTCATCCAGGTTCATGGATCCATAAGCATTGAAGAGTTCGAAGTTTTAAGGAATGAGGTAACTGCAATGAAAGCATTTATCGTAGAAAAAGATTTAAATAAAATTATAGAAGAAATTGAAAAATATAGACCACACCTGATCCTACTCGACTCTGGAATGGGAAGCGGTAAAATTCATGACTGGAAATTGAGCAGAGAGGTTGCTAAAAAGTATCCGATAATACTTGCCGGTGGATTAAACGTAGAGAACGTCGTTGATGCAATAAATTTTGTAAAGCCGATCGGAGTTGATGTCTCTTCTGGAGTTGAAAATGGTAATTTTAAAGATGAATTTTTAGTTTCCGAGTTCGTTAGGAGGGTTAAAAATGCGTTTCGGTGAATTTGGAGGAAGGTACGTTCCAGAGGTTTTGGTTCCTCCTCTAGAGGAGCTTGAGAGAGCTTACAAAGAAATAAAGGATGATGAGAATTTTAAAAAAGAGCTTGATTACTATCTGCGAAGTTATGCTGGAAGACCTACGCCACTTTACTACGCTAAAAATCTAAGTAAAGAGCTTGGAATGAAGGTTTATTTAAAAAGAGAGGATCTCCTACATGGAGGGGCTCATAAGATAAACAACACCCTAGCTCAGGCTTTGCTTGCAAAGTACATGGGTAAGAGCAGAATAATTGCAGAAACAGGTGCTGGACAGCATGGAGTTGCTACAGCGATGGCTTCAGCACTTTTTGGATTGAAGTGCAGAATTTATATGGGCGCAGAGGATTATGAAAGGCAAAAGATGAATGTATTTCGCATGAAGTTGCTTGGAGCGGAGGTTGTTGCAATAAACAGTGGAAGCAGGACTTTGAAGGATGCTATAAATGAAGCCTTAAGAGATTGGGCTGAGAACTTTGAAACAACCCACTACCTAATTGGCTCAGTTGTCGGACCACATCCTTTTCCAACGATAGTAAGAGATTTCCAATCGGTAATTGGAAAAGAAACTAAAAAACAGATTTTAGATTTGGAGGGATCGCTTCCAGATGCCATAGTTGCATGTGTTGGTGGAGGAAGCAATGCGCTCGGTATATTTTACCCGTTCATTGAAGATGATGTTAGACTGATAGGCGTCGAAGCTGGAGGAGAGGGGATTGAAAGTGGAAGGCATTCTGCATCGCTTTCCGCTGGTAGTAAGGGTGTATTCCACGGGATGCTCTCTTACTTCCTTCAAAGCGATGAGGGAATGATAGAAGATACTCACAGCATAGCAGCCGGTTTAGATTACCCGGGAGTTGGACCAGAACATGCTTATCTTAAAGATACGGGCAGAGTTGAGTATAAAGCTGTAAAGGATGATGAAGCTTTGAAAGCTTTCCTTAAATTATCGAAGCTCGAAGGAATAATTCCAGCACTTGAAAGTGCACATGCTTTGGCGTACCTCGAGAAGGATGAAAGCTTAAGAGGTTCAGTTGTTGTAGTGAATTTATCTGGAAGAGGGGATAAAGATCTAGGGATAGTTTTGGAGGCGTTGAGATGATAGAAAAATCCCTGATTATTTTTCTACCAGCATGTTATCCAGATCGAGAATCGACACTTAGATTTATGTTAAAAGCTGGGGCAGATCTCTTCGAAGTAGGTGTCCCATTCAGCGATCCAATTGCAGATGGAGTTGAAATTCAGAAAGCTTACTATGAAGCTTTGAAGTCATTCAAGCTTCGTGATATATTCTGGATTGCAAAAGAATACAAGAAGGAGATGGAAAAAAAGTTGATTCTCATGAGCTACTACAATCCAATCTATCGTTATGGTGTGAAAAGATTTGTTGAAGAGGCATATGGAAGCGGTTATGATGCTTTGCTAATAGTAGACTTGCCCTTTGATGAGGCAAAGGAAGTTTTGGAGGTCAGCAAAGATGTTGGAATAAAAAACGTTTTCCTTGCAGCACCAAACACTAACAATGAACGGCTCAAAGCCATCGACGAACTTTCCGAGTTCATTTATCTTGTTTCAACCTACGGTGTTACGGGTGTAAGGAAAGAGGTATCCAAGCTAACTTTCGAGGCTTTAAAAAAGGCTAAAAGTGTATGCAAAAAACCTATCGCTGTTGGTTTTGGAATTTCTAAAAGAGAGCACGTAAAAGAGATATTCAACGCTGGAGCTGATGGGGTAGTTGTTGGTAGTGCTGTTGTTAAAATTGTAGAAAAGTTCGGGAAATCAGCAGATGAGATGATAAAAAAGTTTGTGGAAGAACTAAAATCTTACCAAACTCCATAGATTTTTTCTCCACACTTCCAGCACCTTCCATCTTTAATTCTTTTCTCCAAAACGATATAACTGTACCTTTTTATCAAAACTTCTCCGCAATTTGGGCAGTAAGTGTGCTCATATTTGTGTCCAGGAACGTTTCCGATATATACGAACTTTATTCCCTCTCTTTTCGCAATATATACAGCTCTTTCGAGTGTTTCAATTCTTGTCTGCTCTTTTCTAAATTTGTAAGCTGGGAAATAGCGAGTAAAGTGTATAGGGATATCCTGATTTGCAAACTTCAGGTGCTTTTGTACCACTTCCTCGATTTGATCTTCGTTCATCTCTGTTATCACCAAATTGACAATTTCAACGTGGATACCTAATTTTAACGCTTCTCTAACCACTCTCCATACGTAGTCATCTCTGGCTTTGAGAACTTCGTAAGTATTTTTGCCACCTTTGATATCAACCTTCAATGCATCCAAACCAGCTCTTTTAAGATTTTTCAACGCCATTATGGACATGTAACCGTTAGATACCATCGTATTCAAAAGTCCATTTTTTCTACCAATACTGAAAGTATCGAGCAAGAACTCGTAAAGCAGTGTAGGTTCGTTGAGACTTGCACATAGACTTGTATCTTTATTCTTCAAAGCTGAATTGACAACGTACTCTGGAGTTACTTCCTTCCCGGAGGGTAGCGATCTAGATATCCTCCAATTCTGGCACCATGCACAATCGAAGTTGCATGAGTACGTTGAGAAGGTCATGCTTGTGCTTGATGGTTTAAAATGGAAGAACGGTTTTATCTCTATTGGTCTGCTCTCTAAAGCGCTAAGTTTACCATATGTCAGAGTATAAAGTTCTCCATTTTTGTTTATCCTAACTTTGCAGTATCCGCTCTCGTTTTCTCTGATCTTACAGAATCTCCAGCAAAGCTGGCAGACAATTTTTTCACCAACTTTTCTGAACAACTTAGCCTCCCTCATTACGATCCAGTTAGAGCTTTTAAGATCAACTTTCTTCATAAAACAAAAAAGTTTTGGATAGGAAGATGTATCCAGCGCATATAGAAAACTTTCAGTCAACAACCTCTCTAAATCTTCTAAGCAGAAACGAATACTCCGGATCGCTTGCATTTATGAGGGCTCTTATCATCGCTTTCAATTCACTTCTCTTTATTTTTGCGTAGTTATGTGCATTGATCAGAGGTAGGGGATATCCTTCTACTTCCAGACTTCTCAGTTTGGATATAATCTCATCGACTTTTTGGTTTGTCTCGATCAGAAGTATGTTTGCATCATCACAGAAACGAACGTAGGCTGAATTTATTAAAAGGTCCGTAATTTTTTCAAATTTATCACTGAATGGAACAGACTTTTCGATTTGCGGGTAGAATTCTACATATCCGGCTTTAGATCTACCAAAGAGAGATCTACAAAGTATTTCTAGGAAGGCTGCATCACCTACTTCTGAAAAATTCTTCGTGTAGTAACTTTTTGCGACAAAAACAACTTTTTTGTTAAGCAAATTGTTGAGAGAATGCAGATATTCTATGTACTCCAAAAAAATAGCAAGATCGTCGCTTAAGTTTTTGCCTGTTCTGTAGCTTCTTTCAAACTCTTTAAATTGTTCACTTCTTGCGAGAAGATAGTTCTTTCTCGCTTTACCCACAATAACATCTTCTTTTATTTCAGATAACAGCGTATCAAGTGTTCTTAGATATTCCGACACTAAGCTCTCGAGATCGTAGCTCTTCTCAAGCTCCTTTAGATTTTCTTTTACGTATGCCGGAGGCCTGACCACTGCTCCGCTTAAAGTACCGTCTAAGAGCAAAAGTTCGGCATTTGAAAAACTGGCAATTCGGTACTCGTTTATTTGCATATGCAGTCTTATCCTGTCATCTATATGTAAATAGGGCTTCAAGGCTGTAATCTCATGCATTTCCAGTATCTCTTTGCCAACAGCAACGGCTGAAGTGGCATAAAAAACGGCTCCTACGAATTTCTCAACCCCTATGCTACCATCAACCCCGCATGCATCGCATTCTTTTGGTTCTGGAAGCTCGTTCCAATACAGTTTTTTTCTTCTTAACTCCAATTCTGCAAGTTTGTAGCTATCTTCAAGTGTCTTTTTAAATTCAAAAAGTATATCATCACTAAGCCTCCACATAGCTCACCCTCGATGATCCTCCAGAGAAATCCACTTTGATTATCTTGTCCGCGGCTTCCTTTAATTCATCGTCGTGTGTAACTATTATAACTTGTGGAATCTTTCGCAGATAGGTTGATATTATCTCCACAAGTTTTCTTCTCCTTTCTTCATCTAAGAAAGGTGTTGGTTCATCCAGTATTAACAACGGTACCTGACCTCTAACTAGGAAAGACGTTAAAGCCAACCTGAAGGCGATAGCTAAAGCTATCAACTCCCCACCACTCAAAAAGTTTACATCCTTCTCTTCCCCTTGGTAAAGGACAAAAAGTTTTATTTTTTCTTTCCTTTCCTCAACTTTTTTAAGAACTACTCCAGTGTACTTTCCATCTGTAAGTTCTTCAAAGATCTTGCTTGCGATTTTCTCAACCTCTCCAAGGGCGACCTCGATAACTATGTTCTTGTAACTTCTAAACTTTTCCCTCGTTCTGCTTAACTCTGGAATAACTTTTCGCTCTATTATGTCAGCCTTTCTCTCGTAATCTCTTAACTTCGCGAGCTGTCCTTCTAAATATTCTACATCTTTTTTAAGAGCCTCCAAACTGCTCTTCAAATTCTCTCTTCTCTCTTCTGCTCTTAAAAATTCTTCTTCAGCTCTTCTGAGTTCCTGAGATAAGGCAATATGCTTTTTTTCGTCATAAGCTGCAGAAATTTCTGAAATCTCTCTCTTTATTTCAGAAGCTTTATCTATAAGATCCATTAATTCAGCATCCATCTTTGCGATCTCGCTTTTAAGAGCTTCTAACTTGTTGTTATAATCTTCTAGAGCTTTCTCATACCCTTTTAGCTCAATCCACTGGATGAAAGTATTTTTAAGTTCTTCAAACTTTTTCTTTAGTTCTTCTAGGCTTTCAAAACCTTCATTCTTCATCAGCTCTTTAATTTTACCCTCCAACAAGCTCAGGTTTTTTATAGAGTTATCCAAATCTTCAAGCTCTTTTTCTAATTTCTCCAATTTTATAGAGCTTTTTATTTCTTTTAAAGAGCCATTCAATCTGTTTCGTTCATTTTTTAGTGATTCAAAGTCGTTTTTCAATTTTTTGATAGCTTCAACATCAATTTTCTTCAGCTCTTCTTCGATTTTTCTCATCTCTTCGAATTTCTTGCAAATGATGTTCACTTCACTCTCTCTGGACAGAATAGACTTCAATTTGCTAGCTTTCTCTTTAAGTTTGCTTTCAATGTTTTTTGCTTTTTCAAGTTCTTCTTTAAGATTTTTAAGTTCTTCAGTATAACTTTTTATCAAATTTTTCCTTAAATCTTCCTTCAGTTCCCTTCCACAAGTTGGACAACTACCCTCTGCAGACTTTAGCTCTTCAATAGCCTTTTTTATCTGCAAGCCCCTTGTGTTTATTGAAGAGATCTTTGAAATGACTTTTGCTTCATATTCTTTTAGCTTTTCCTCCTCTTCTTTTGCTTTCTGAATTTCAGTCTTCATCTCTTCAATTTTCTCTTCATCGACGTCTTTTAGCTCTTTTTTAAGCTCCAAAAGTCTTAGAGTTTTAGCTTCGATTTCCTCATAACCTTGCAGTTTCTTTTCAGTATCCTGTATTTTAGCTTCGATCTCTTCTATTTCTCGAGTTATTTCCTCAGATCTCTTTTTTAGCTCTTCGTTTCTTTTTATTTCCTCAATAAGAGCTCTCCTTTTTTCATTCAATCCGGTAATTCTTTCAACAAGAGCTGGTAGTTGTTCAGCCTCCTTTAGAATAACTTCCAATTTTTTGTAATATAAAGCATCTTTTTCAAATTCTTTGGCTTTAGCAACTTTTTCTCTCAGTTCAGAGATCTTTATCTGAATTTCTTCGCTTTCAATTTTTGCTTTCTGGATTTTTTCACTTTTATGCGCAATTTCAAGCTCTAATTTTTCTAATTTAGACTTTTTTTCGTTTAAACTATTTTTTAGCTTTTCAAGCTCTTCATTTTCTTTTTTGAGTTTTTCCACCCGCGGCTTAAGATCTGCAATCTTTTTCTCAAGTGTTTCTATCTCTTCAGCTGTTTTACTCATAGCTAACTTTTTGTTATCGAGTTGTTCAAGCACAGTTTTTTGTTGTAAAGCGAATTTTCTGAAATTCTCAGCTTCTTGCCTAAAATGTTCTATTATCTTTCCGATCTCCTGCCAAGCAACTTCGTAGTCATCTATTCGTATGATCCTTCTGATAAGCTTCTCCCTGCTGTCATCATCTACTATTATGGACTCTATCTCTCCCTGTCGTATGTAGATGGCGTTCTGAAAAACATGATATGGCAAGATTGTTCTTTCGACCCAATCTGTTATTTTTGAATCTCCCTCAAGCTTAAAATCTCCCGACAAAACTGCCTCACCATCGCTACTTCTTGAAATTTTTATCTCGTTGTTCCTAAAGTTGAATTTCAAACTGATCCTGTATGCTTTTGAACCACTTTTAACCAGATCTTCCTTTTTAACTTTTGCAGCTTTTGACCCATAGAGAGCTACTATTAAAGCTTCAAGAATAGAACTTTTTCCTGCACCATTTCGGCCCAAGATGACATTTATACCATCTTCAAATTTTATATTCGAATTTGCATGCGATTTAAAATCCTTTATTTCAAGCTCTTCGATCTTGAACATCTTAATCACCTAAAAAATCGAGTAAAGTTTTTGGTTTCCTTCTCTTATCCACAGGCTCAATTTTTTTAGTTTCTTTTTTCTCTTTCTCAACTTCAACTTTTTCAGAACCTTTCTCTGCACCGCCTTTCTCAGTCTCTGAAAAATCCTTCAAGCTTTTAAACTCTTCAAGTCCAAAGTGCTCTTTTATAATTTCAATAGCTGAACCACGTAGAGCATCACTTTCTTCTCTTAGAATTTCGAGCAATTTAAGTTCAAATTCGCTAAAGAATTGACTTTCTGCAGGAATTTCTTTGAATTCTTGTTGTTTCTCTCTTAACCGTTCAAATCTAAGTTCTAGATGCTTCACCGAAGAAAAAAGCTGAGTGAGTTTTTTGACATCTATCTCCTCCCTACATAGAATCTTCAAAACAACCAGATCCTCAGTGCCAGCAAGCTTAGCCAACTCAGAAGTCTTCTTCTCCACTTCACCGTACTTTTCACCGTTTACAACAAAGTTTAGAAGATTTCTTGTTTTTATTTCAATAAATTTTGGCTTAAAATTGTCTACCATTATAAAACCTTTCTTGCAACCTTCTTTTTTGACCAAAACTGAAGCTTCTCTTGCATCGTATCTTTCAATTGAACCTGGATAAACAACATATGACCCATCGAATTCTAAAATTTTTGGTAAATGTACGTGTCCTAAAGCATAATAGCGTGCCTTTGGTAGATCATTGAGTGTCAACTCGTAGGCCATTTCGAGCTCGACATCTATAACTTCCTTAACCGCTTGGTGAAGCACTAGTATACTTTCACTGGTTGAAGGTTTCAAAAGCGGTTTAATTTTGTCAATTCTCCATCTTGTTTTGTAACTTTCTCCGACGATTTCAATTCCATCATATATACCTTTCACAAAGTAAACGTCTCCAATTCTTTGACATAGAATGTTATCTCGCTCGATTTTATTCTTTCTAAGCCCAAGGATCGTGAGCAAACCGAGTTTCTCGAGAAGATGGTATGCAGACATATCTCTTACACTTCTATCGTGGTTTCCTTCTACTGCAAAAACAGGGATTTTTTGTTCTTTGAAGATTTCCAGTATCTCTATAGCGTCTTTTATTGTTTTAGGAGTAGGATAGCTCCTATGAAAAAGATCACCTGCAATTACTACGAAATCGACTTTCTCTTCAACGGCTTTTTTAGCAGCTAACCTAAAAGCGTTTGTAATATCCTCAGCTCTCCATGGTTGATTGTACTGTTCATAACCTAAATGAATATCTGCAAAGTGGGCAAACTTCATATGGCCAAATCCTCCAGATTGAAATCTTCAGATTTTTCCATCCATTCTTCTAAAACTTCCATATCCCCCCCGCCATATTTGCCATTGAATTTCCTGATTTTTACAGCCACTGGCATCTTAACTGCTGGTCCTACTATTACGGCTTCACCAACACCAAGAGAAGCAATATCTGTAAGTAGATCCTCGCTTATATGCTCGCTTGCTTGCTGTACATAGCGTTGATCACTGGGTTCTAGTATCTTAAGGACTATCTTCGTGTTACACTGACTTAATATATCTTCGTTGAGCCTTTTCGGTCTTTGAGAGATCAACCCCATACCTATTCCGAACTTTCTACCCTCTCTTGCGATCCTACTCATCCAGAGTGTAACTTCGTTGTTCGAACCTTTGTGAGCAAATATGTGTGCTTCTTCAAATATAACCATAAGGGGTTTTCTAATAGCTGGGCAAATATTTTCCCAGTTCTTTTTGCCTCTAAGGTAACTTATCCTACCTACCAACAGGTTTCTTAGTAAATAGCCAACAACAACTCTCATCTGGTTCTCGTCAAATCCACTAAGGTTTACTATGTTCAAATAATGTGGTTTCAAGCTTGCAAGCATATCCTTTTGTTGTAAAAGATCTTCGTAGCGGGTGAAGAAAGTTGAAACATACTCCTTAATTCTGCTAAGAGATACAACGTCTTGTTTCTCCAAATTCGTGGTTCTAACGGTTTTGTTGACATCGTAATATTCAACGCTTGCTTTTTTATTTGCCGCTTCGATCCAGTCCTCTATCTTATCTAGCATAAATTCGACAAGATCTTTTCCACTTTTTCCCATCGCCTTTGCAGTACTAAATATTCTCTCTAAATGCATTCTCTGAACAGGGGCATCGTTTTCTATTCCAACAAGTGAAGCAAACTCCCAAGGTTCGAGTTGTTCTGGTCTTATACCTGCAGGCACGACGTTCTTCTTGTATTCACTACCATCTTCGAAAACAAAATTTACATACTCTCCATGTGGATCTATGAGAATTACAGTACCATTCAGATTCCTTACGATATCATTTACAATCACCGCTACAGTGTTCGATTTTCCTCCTCCTGTGATAGACAAAACAGCTATATGTCTCAGCAAAAGCTGTTTTACATCCAGAGGTACACCTACATCTTCTCTTGCGATTAACTTGCCAATTTCGATGGATCCTTTCTCAAAGGAGAGTATTTTTTTTAACATTTCGGAGTCTGCCAATCTGACTTCAGAATTCGGTTTTATCGATGACCTGTTTGGCTTAATCGTGCCATCTTTAACTACACCTAAAATACTTGCAACGGCTACTGTAACTTCGTTCTTTTCTAGAAGCGATTTCGAATATCCGATGTTCTTTACCAGATATTCGTAGCTAAATTCCTCTTCAAGCATCAATCTGTTGAAACTTTTTATTTTTCTGACTACTCCTAACACATCTTCTCCATCGCTATTTTTTGCTACAACGTACTCACCGAATTTGGGAGAATTAAAGGGATTCACTATAAATTTAAATTCGCTAATACTTGCCTCGCCAAATACTAAGCCTACGTTCTCCATATTTTCACTTCAGCAGCTTTAAAAATATAACTACATCTCAAAATCTGCGACAAGTATCGTATGATCGGAAGGTCTCTCCGCCAAGCGGGGTCTCATGTCAACGTAGCAGTCTATTGATCTATCTGCAAGCTTCTTAGACACATTTATCGAGTCCACTCTCCAGCCTAATCCTTTTTCAATCGAACCTTTCACTCTGTAGTCAAAAAACGTGTATATCCTTTCATTCGGATGATGCTTCCTCAACAAATCTATGAACCCCATTTCGAGGATTTTTTTATAGGCATTTCGGGCTGCTTCGTGAAAACAAACGTGATTCCTAAGCTTATCTGGACTGTGTACGTCTATATCCTCAGGTGCAACATTCATGTCCCCACACCATGCGACAAAACTCTCCAAATTTAGATTTTTTTCAAAAAATTTTTTGAGCCTATCTAACCACTGGAGCTTGTAGGCGTACTTTTCACTATCTACTTTGAAACCTTGTGGAACATAAGTGTTAACGACGGTTATGTTCCCGATTTCTGCTACTATTATTCTATCCTCATCTCTCGGTTCTGAGTCTAGACCGAATTTTACATTCTTCGGCTCCTCTAGTGAAGCAATTGCAACCCCATTTCTACCCTTACTACCGAAAAATACCACCTGATAACCTATTCTATGAAAATCTGCAGAAGGGAAACGATTGTTTTCAACCTTTGTTTCTTGCATGCAAATTATGTCTGGTTTGTTTTCTTTAAGCCATGGTATCAGAATATGCAACCTTTGACGGATTGAATTTACATTGTAGGTTGCAATTCTAAGCATAAATTTTAAGATGTTTCAGGGTTTTTTATAGTTTTCCGTAAAAGGCTAAGCTAGTACGATTTTATACCTCTAGCTCACTATTAGGTTCAAGAAGATAATCGCAGAAGACGAAGATAGGAAAGCAACCGTCGGTGAAAGGATCCAGTTAAAAAATATCGATCTAGCTTTCTCTCTTCTTACAGTTCCCATCTTCCCTACAATTCCTACACCAAAAATCCCCCCGACTATACAGTATGTTGTAGATACCGGCATTCCTAATAGGGTGAAAATTAAAACAGTTAAAGCAGCACCAAATTGTGCAGAAAATCCAGAAGCTGGATCAAGTGGAGCTATTCCTCTTCCGACAGTCTCTATAACTCTCCAGCTAAGCATTTTTGCACCTAACCACAGAAAAATAGAACCCAAAAAGGCGGCAGTAAAGTGATCTACCAGACCAAAGTATACTATTGCTCCCAAAGCTGTAGCCAGTTCGTTAGCTCCTGTATTGTAGGCAATAAGAATAGAGTTTAAAAGAAGCAAAATTTTGAATATTCTGTCAATCTTCAAGATTGAAAAACCCGACAAAATTTTTTTCACTAAGAGAAAGATTCCAGCAGCCATTAAAATTGCAACAATTGGAGAAAGAACCCAAGAGAGAATGATATTTTTCAAAATACTTAATTCTAAATCTGCTCCTGAAGCAAAACCAGCTCCAACTAAACTTCCAACTATCACCTGATGACTTGAAACCGGAAGAGATCTTGCATTGGAAAATACGATTATCAATGCTGCAACTGTAAGAGAAGATACTAACAAAATTAGATTAAACTCAACAAGATCTTTTCCAACGGTTTTCATAACTTTTTCTCCACCTGTGATACACCCAATAAAAGCGAAGAGCAGAAGTAAAAAATTTGCAGTTCTGAAATTTATTATTCTGCAACCAATACAGACTCCAAAAGCGTTTGAAGTGTCGTTAGAACCTATACTGAACGCTATGGACAAACAAGCAAATATTGCCAGAATCTCGATCATATCAAGATCACAGGCTGAAGCTAATAATCTGCGCTACATCACAAGCTTCCTCAATCGAGTCGCTCACTTTCACTAGGTTCTCAAAAAAGTCTAAAAAAAGTTTAAATGCCCAGAAGTCCCTATCAAGCTTAGATATCTCATCTAATACGAAAGCTCTTATATCGTCGATTCTTTTTTCGAGAATTAAAATAGCCAGAACTTCTTCTCTAGATTTACTGCCTTTCAAGAGAGAAATTACGTAACTTCTAATAGTTTGACACATTTTCAAGCTAATTTCAGCTACGTTTATTAAATCATCTTGGAAATTCTCGATCAATCTAACATCCTTTTTTATTAGCCTCTTGAAAGACTCCTCCGCATCTTTGGCTGCATCGATCGCATCATCTATTGTATCCACGAGCTTGTATATATGAGGTCTCAAGTATGGTAAGAAGGCTTCATTTAAAATTTTTATTATGGATCTCCTAATTTCATCCGCCTCTCTTTCCATTCTACCTATCTCTTCACTTGGAGATCTTTTTATAAGCATCTATCTTAGATGCTCGCAACAGTTGCAGAGAAGATCCAGAAGCTGCGCTATTTGCAATACTATAGTTTCCTCTTTTTTGCTGCTGAAGAACTTCATAAGTTTTTCCTCGTAAGAAAGTAGGTTAAAATATCTATCAAAGATACGACTCCGACGATTTTTTTGTCATCCCTTACAAAGATCCTTTCGATATTGTTTTCTTCAAGCTTTTTTATAACTTCACTTAATTTAGCATTTTTTTCCACTGTAATCAGCGGTTTAGTTGCGATTTCTCTGACTTTCACAGATTTTAAGTCAAGATTCTTTGCTAGGCACTTAAAAACCACATCCCTCATAGTAACTACACCATATTCATCTTTTTCACTCTCTGGTTTAACCAATACTGATCTTATCCTTCTTGAGATCATTTTTTCGACAGCATCTAGCACGGTCTCGTTCGGGTCAATCTCGACCTTTCTCGACATTATTTCGCTGACTTCTATATCCATAAAAAATTGTTTGTTCAAAGTTTAAAATTTTTTAGTCAAAGTTTAAAAAATTTTATAGAATATAATTTTAAAAGTTTTTGAAAAGATCTTAGGAGTTTCCGTTGCAGTCTAAATTAAACTATATCTAATACATCACAACTCAATTTTTCAGTTTTTGATTCAAACTGAATAAAGTTTTTTATGCTTTATCTCACATTTGAAACGATTTCTGCTACTCCAAACCTGAGTGTGAGAAAATCTTAAATGTTCTTGCATCCCTTAAAAATGGGGGTAAAAATGGGCTGGAAATCTCATGGTCTTAGGATCAAATCGGGAAGGAAGCTGAAGAAAAAAGTGAGAGAGAAGGGAATAAAGATAAGAAAATTCATGCAGACGTTCGAAGTTGGTCAGACAGTGCATATAGACATAGAATCTGCAAGCCAAAAAGGTATGCCTCATCCTCGGTTCCAGGGAAGAACCGGCGTTGTTGTAGGACAAAGAGGGAGAGCTTACTTAGTTCAGATAAGAGATGGTGGAAAAACTAAACTTTTGATAGTTAGACCAGAACATCTAAGAGCTCAGGGAGGTTAAACTGATGTTTAAAGAGGTCTTGGAGTTTGAGTATATAACGATAGCGGAGGCTAGGGAAATTATAGAAGATATAGCAAAAAAAAGACAGGAGGTAGCTGAACTGACCTTTGAAACGAGGAGGGCACTTAGACATTTGAGAAATTTTTCTAAAATTCCAGCTGAGAAGGCCAAGGAGTTAGTTAGCGAACTTATCAAGCTCCCTCAAGTTGGTAGAAAAGATCTGGCAGTTAAGATAGCAGACATAATGCCAAAAGTTCCGGAAGAAGTTCGAACAATATATGCTAAAGAGAATACAAGCTTAACCCCTGAACAGATCGAAGAGATCCTTGAGGTTGTTGCAAAATACAGATAAACTGATATATATCTAACAACTTATTTTTAGTGGGGAGCAGAAATGGATGAAGTGAACGTGGAGGGTACTCAATCGAAAGAAAAGTTGGAAGATTACGCATACGTACTTGACTTTCTGCCCTACGGTTATCCTGATGATAAAAGACCAATCCACAAGCGTGAACCTCTTGCCCAAGTAGTTGGTGAAAGGTACTTCACCCTACTAGAGGTCAGTATAAAGAGGGGTCAGAATCCTCTCGTTATGGACAGAGTTTACATAGGAAAGGGAGAAAGGGACGTCGTATTCAAGATAAAAAGGAAGCTGAACTACGAGGATCTAACACCCGCCGCCAAAGCTGAGTTGCCCTACGTAATAGAGCACATTGTAAAGCAGAACGAAAAGAGGTTTGTGGAGTTTTTTAATAAAGCTGAATCTATAACTACCAAGATGCACCAACTAGAGCTGCTGCCCAAGATAGGGAAGAAGACCATGTGGACGATAATCGAAGAAAGAAAAAAGAAACCCTTTGAAAGTTTTGGAGATATAGTTCAGAGAGTAAAAGGGATAAAAAGCCCGGAAAAGCTTATAGTAGAACGTATAATTTACGAACTTCAAAATCCACAGACGAAGTATAAAATTTTTACGGGCTGAGTATGGCCGAATTTAGCAAATTTGAGATTTTTAAAGAGGTCGAAAGTTTGCTAAGAAGTAGAGACGTAGCAAATTTATTAGTAAATTGTATAAAAAAACTTTGTGAAAAAGTTTCAGAAGATGTTAGGATAATGAGTTTCTGCGGAACTCATGAATGGAGTGTAACCAGCTACGGGTTGAGAAGCTTACTGCCGAAAAAAATAGAAATTATCGCTGGTCCAGGTTGCCCGGTTTGTGTTACACCATCTTATTATATTGAGGAACTTATAAAACTATCTCTGGACGGCGTTCAGATATACACCTACGGCGACGTGTTTAAATTACCGGCCGTAAAGCTAGTGTATGGGGCAAAATCTTTAGAAGATGCAAAAGCCCTAGGTGGAGAAGTAAGGGTCGTTACTGGATTAGTAGATGCCATAGAACTTGCAAAAAATCGTAAAGATTCTATCTTTGCAGGTATAGGTTTTGAAACCGTAGCCTCGGGCTATGCGCATGCAATTTTAAAAGATCTTATTCCGGAAAATCTGAAAATCCTAAGCCTTCTCAAGCTAACTCCTCCAGCCATGTATTTTACAGTAGAAAAACTTGGCAGAGATGAAACACCTCTCTCCGGAATCATAGCTCCTGGCCACGTGTCTACAATAGTTGGCGCAAAAGCTTGGAAAAAGGTTGCTGAAGATTTTAAGATTCCAGTGGTTGTTGCAGGATTTGAACCTGTAGATATTTTAATAGCCATAGCGAAAATTCTGCAACAAATAATTAGTAGAGAAGCAAAAGTGGAGTTAGAATACACGAGAGCTGTGAGTTACGAAGGTGATTTAAGAGCACAGAAGTTGATCAACTCAGTCTTTGAAGCTAAAGAAGATGCCTGGCGTGGTATAGGTTTTATACCTGAGAGCGGGCTTAGAATAAAGGAAAGCTATAGAATATGCGATGCTTTTGAGTACTTCAACATTCAGGAACTTAAGAGATCTGAATGGAGTTACGATCTCAATGCCGGTTGTAAGTGTTCGGATATAGTTTTGGGAAGGGCAAAGCCAACAGACTGTAAGCTTTTCATGAGAGTTTGCAATCCGGAAAACCCTTACGGTCCCTGCATGGTTTCTGTAGAAGGTACATGCTCAATTTGGGCTAGATTTGGCGCGAAGGAGTTTACAGAAGACATACTAGAAGAACTGAAGTTAAGATGAGCAGGGTGGATTTATGTGCCTCGGAGTTCCGGCGGTGGTTGTTGAAGTCGATGAAGAAAAGGGATATGCGGAAGTAGATTATGGAGATGGTGTACTTAGAAAAGCATTTGTAGGCATCTCTTTGGACAGGATAGGTAAAGGGGATCTAGTACTGGTTCATGCAAACGTGGTTATATCTAAACTCAGTTTCGAAGAGGCGGAAGAGATACTGAGGATCATTAAAGAGATAGCACTTATTTCGGATGAAGAGCAAAAATTGGATAAAAATTGAAGGAGGTAGATATGAAATTCATAAAACTATCTCACGGTTCTGGTGGAGTGGAGACAGGCGAAATATTAGGCAGACTTGTTTTTTCCAAGATAGATGAGAACTTGAAAAAAGTGGATAACGGGGTTGGTATAGATCTTCCAGATGATAGTGCCGCAATACCTTTAAAAAACCTTACGAACAATTATCTTGTGCTTTCAACCGACGCTTACACAGTTAACCCCCCGTTTTTTCCCGGAGGTAACATCGGATCTCTTGCAGCTACGGGATCCATAAACGACGTAGTTATGGCAGGAGGAAAGCCCATCGCAGCTTTGGACTCCATAGTTGTCGAGGAGGGTTTTCCCTTAGATCAGCTCGAGATTATTGTAGATTCAATGATCGGTGTGTTTAAAAAAGAAGGAGTAGCATTGATTGGTGGAGATTTTAAGGTTATGCCAAAAGGAAACCTTGATAAGATAGTGATAACGACAACAGTTTTGGGTTTGGCAAAGAAACCCATCGTAGACGTTCCAAAGGATGGAGATGTTTTAGTAGTTAGCGATTTTGTCGGTGACCATGGAGCAGTTATAATGCTTCTACAGATGGGAGTAGCAGATAAAGCAAGTGAATTAAAGTCTGGAAGACTTTCCAGCGACATGAAACCGCTTACAAGGCTTTTACCGCTGATCGATAGATTTTTAGAGGATATAAACGCTGCAAGAGACCCCACAAGAGGAGGTATTGCTGGTGTTCTGAATGAATGGGCAAAAAACTCTGGTAACCTCATAGTGGTGGAAGATGTACCCATAAGGGATGAAGTTAGAAGATACGCCGAAATGCTCGGAATCGACCCTATGTATCTTGCAAGTGAGGGTGCAGCAGTTTTTTCTGTTTCTGCAGAGGTTGCTGAGGAGTTTGTTGAGAATATGAGAAACTTAGGTTTTGAAAACGCAAAAATAATCGGAAAAGTCAAAAAAAGCGAAAAATATAAGGGCTTCGTTATTAAAAAGACTGAAATCGGCGGATTTAGACTTTTAGAGCCACCAAGGGGGGAAATAGTTCCAAGAATTTGCTAAAAACTACCAATTTTTGCTGCAGCTGCCATTATCTGTCCTACAGCTATCCCTCCATCGTTTGGGGGAATCTTTTTTGGAATTATTAACTCTCTACCTAGTTTCTCTTTTATCCCTCTGAATATGTAAGTATTTACGGCCGCTCCACCGCAGACGAGCGTTCTTAAATCAAAAAATGACGCAATTTCTCCAAAAGCTCTGCCAAGTGAAAGTAGTACTGTTTTTGCCAGATCTTCTTTGCTAATTACACCTGTATTATCGACCACGAAGTTCAGTAGCGGTTCTAAGTCTATTAGATATCTCGAGCCTCTTTTAGATATCTCTAATTCTATTCTTCTGTCTTCTCCTTCTTCGGCAACAGCTTCAAGTCTCATTGGAGGCTCTCCTTCGTAGGTTCTTAACTTGCAAATCCCCAAAAGTGAAGCAAAAGCATCTAAAGTTCTACCTAAGCTTGTAGTTGTAGTTCCCGCATTTTTTTTGGCAAGCTCAAATGTTATCTCAAACTCCTCCGTTCCATAACTAAGACCATCTAAAATTCTATTTCTTTTCAAAACTTCAAAAACCTCATCTTTTTCAAATCCATATGATGCCATCAAAGCTATGAGCGACTTTACGGGGTACTTTGCAGCACTATCTCCGCCGGGTAAGGAAAATGGTTTTAAACTTGCAACCCGCTTGTAGGAGGAATAGTTTGCAATTAGAACCTCTCCACCCCAGATTGTTCCATCATCTCCATAGCCCGTGCCATCTATTGTTATCGCAACCACCTCTTCATCTTTCAATCCTGCATCTGCCATTGCAGATGCTGCGTGGGCGTGGTGGTGCTGCACTTCTATGATACCACATTCAAAGTTCAGTTCATTCACAATTGCTCTGTTATGGTAGTTAGGATGCATATCTAAAGCTATGAATTTGGGCTTCATCTTGTAAACCCTAACGAGCCACTTTAACTCTTTCTTCAGTTTTTCGAGTGTTTTAAAATCGTCCAGATCGCCTATGTATTGAGTTAGTATTATTTTATCCGAAAAGGCTACAGCTCCAGCGGTTTGCAGTTCAGCGCCGAGTGCTAAACAATCGGGCAATTTAGAAGGGACCTCTATCCAGTTGGGTGCGTAACCTCTCGATCTTCTTAAAAAAACCGGTTTGCAATCTGTGAATCTTACGACGCTATCATCTATTCCATGCACTATCTCCCTATCATGTTCTACCACGTAATCAACCACAGCGGAAAGTTCAGTAAAGACCTCTTCAATTTTTGTGCAGATTGGCTTTCCGTGCAAATTCGCACTGGTCATTATAAGGAAACCCTCGGGAATTTCTTTTAGAAGTAAGTGCTGAAATCCGGTGTAAGGGAGCATGATCCCAACACTTGAAAGTCCTGGAGCTACGAGCTTAGAAACCTGCGAATCGTTCCTTCTTGGAAGAATCACTATCGGTTTTTCTGGGGAAATCAAGATTTTTTTAGCCAATGAATCTATAAAAGCTATTTTTTCTGCGACATTCAAATCTCTTACCATCAGAGCAAAAGGTTTCTCCCCTCTCCCCTTTCTTCGCCTTAACTCGGCTACAACTTCATCCAATTTTGCTGAACAGGCAATATGATACCCTCCAACACCTTTGATAGCAAATATTTTGCCATCAATTATATTTTTTGCTGTAAAATGAATTGGATCATCCACTTCAATCACTCTACCATCTATTCTATACACGTAAGTTTTCGGGCCGCATTTAGGACAGCTTATACCCTGAGCATGAAATCTTCGAAAATTTTTTGGATCCATGTAGTTTTTCCTGCATTCTTCACATAGCTCGAACTTCTGCATGGATGTGTTCTCTCTATCGTAGGGTAACTTTTCAAGCATCGAAAACCTGGGGCCGCAGTTAATACAGCTGTTCCATGGGTATCTGTAAAATCTACTTCTTGGATCTTCTATCTCCTTTATACAATCCTCACAGATCGAAAAGTCTGGAGGAATTACGCTTCTTAGCTCAAAATCTTCGGAACTTTTTAAAATTTCAAATCCTTCAAAATCTTTTGGATTGGTCTCCTCTACTATTATCTTATCGTATTTTGCTTTCTCAGGTTTTTCGATTTCTAAAGCTTTAACGAAATCCTCTAAAAAATCCTCTCTACCTTCTATGTGGATCTCCACCTCACTTCCGCCGAGGTTTTTAACGTAACCTTTCAGAGCTCTAGCTTTAGCTAACCTGTAGACGAATGGTCTGAAACCAACGCCCTGTACAATGCCGACTATTTTAATCTTCAAAGCTTTGGTCATCTCTACCAGTGAAAAGGCATTCAAGCTCCTTTATTTCTCTTTTCAAGATACCTTCATAATTCTGCAGCTTTCCAATAAATTTGCCTATCTCTGGATCCATTGGCAAAATTTTGAGTTTCAAATTGTAGAGCTTTGAAAGATCTTCAGCTTCTTCAACGCTACCAAATGGATAGATCTTTCTATCCTCTGACAAGATGTAGGCCATGTTTACGATAAGGTATCGAGCCTTTATATCGCTCTCTTTTAGGTATTCAAGCATTTTTCGAACGACATCTATGGATAGCTTGGAAGCAAGCGTTACGACCACAGCTTCTGGTTTCACTATCCTTGTAAGCGTCAAGAGCTCTTCACCCATTCCAGGAGGCATGTCGATTATTACAGTATCTTCCTCTACGTTCGACAAAGCCATGAAAGATTCAAAAACGCTTTTCTCTTGAGAACCTGGCAGTATCAAATATCTATCCCCGATAAGTCCATTTATGCTGAATATTGACAAGTTTTTAAGTTTAAAAGGCTCTATTCCTTCTTTACTGACCTCGTGGAGTTTATTCTGTAATCCAAAGAGTTTTGTAACTGAGTTTCCGTAGATGTCGAGATCCAACATAGCTACAGGTTCTATCTCACTCAGACTGAGAGCTAGCAGAGAAGCTATGGTGCTCTTGCCCACTCCACCTTTCGAGCTCAAAACCGCTAAGACCTTTTTACCCGAAAACTTTTTTCTCGCAAACTCAAGCATTGGATTCATAATCGACACTATCCACCAAAATAGACAAATCGGATGTGAAATCGTGTGAACCGCAGAAGGGGCATCTAGCAAAGGCTGAAACAAATGCTGGTAATAGGTGTAGCGGATTCTCCTCTCCATAGTTTTTGAGAGTTTCGCTGAGTTGACCCTTTATCTCTTCCAACCTGAATCTTCTTCCACAATTTCGACAATCAAAATCTGTATCTCTAACCTTAACTTCGAACTCTGAGTTCTCAAGGGTAGTATTTTTTTTAAGTATTTTAAATGCATCTTTTATTATATCTACATCAAGCATTGAGAGTGACGGCAAAGACACCACAACCTTCGTAACATTGACGCTCTTCTCTTTTGCCCATTTCTCCATTGTCTGTATCACAGACATGGCGATTGCCCATTCATGCATGCAAGGGGTGAATTCGGCAAAATATGAGTTTTTCGATTCATTTCGGAAGATTGAAATAGGGTTCAAAAGAATTGATTCGATGAGTAGGGTTGTGATAGGCCTTGGGAATGAACTGCTGGGTGATGAGGGTGTAGGAATTGAAGTTGTCAGGATTCTGAAAGAAAAGATCAAAAATATAGGTTGCAGGGATGTTGAAGTTTATGAGGGAGGGGTTTCTGGATTCATGCTTCTTAGCCTAATTGAGGGTAAGGAGAAGGTGGTAATAGTCGATGCAGTTATTGCAAACGGAAAGCCAGGAGATGTTTACAGGTTCAAGCTTTCTGATGCTGCAGAGAGAGGCAAGAATCTTTCAATCCATGATCTCGACTTCGTAAAATGTTACAGGTTGGCAAAGAATTTGTCCGACCTACCAGAAAACGTGGTTGTTGTGGGTATAGAGCCGGAAAAATTTGAATTTGGAGGATTATCGAGTAAAGTTAGAGCTGCGATTCCAAAGGCTTTAGAGCTTGTAATTGAGGAGATATGCAAAGATTAAAAATTTATTTGAAATTTTCTAAGATTTTTGCTCTCTCCTCTCTTATTTCACTGAGCCTCTGACGCTTTGAAATCGGCTGTCCGCTTCCAAGTAAACAGCCACCTGGACAAAGTTTGAAGACTATCCTCTCTGCATTCATATTTAGCGCTGCATTCAGCTGTCCTAAACCTATGCACTCGTGAATTTCAGGTTTTTTGATTCTCAACTCATCGGCTTTTGCAGCTTCAAGTACTTCGTAATCTATCTTTCTCAGCATGAGCTGCACTTCTCTAGCAGTTAGAACGTTGAAGCTGACATTCTTCCAAGCAGCGCATTGAGTTATGTAAACCCCGTTGAGTGGAATCGACGGCTGTAGCGTTTCTACTTTAATATCCGACCTTAATTTTTTCAGTAAACTATACTCAGCAGGAGAATAGGCGAAAATCTTATTTTTTCCATCCTTTAGATCGTACAGTGGTGTATATACGACGACCTTCGAAAATCCAAGGTACTTAAGTGCTGTTATTATATATCCAGCATCTATGTCCTCAGCCTCCGAAAGCGCTGCAAGAGCTTCGGGTTCTATGTAAGCAACACTTAAAGTTCCGTTTCTTATCTTCGTTAGTATATTTTCAAGATCCATGCGATAGGTTAAAGCTCCAACTGGACAATAAGAAGCGCACAATCCGCACATTATGCAGGATTTGTCGAAAGGTTCTTTGTAAGGTGTAGAGATTGCCGAATCTATACCTCTTTTGAAGTAATCTAACGCTTTTACACCTATCTTTCTACAGACCTCGATGCATCTACCACAAACGATGCACTTCGATCCATCAAGATTTATTACTGGTGAATCGATGTTGAAGGCGTTCCTTTCTATAAGCGCAAACTTCTTTTCTCCCTGCTTGAAGTAGTGTTTCTCCAGAATTTTCTTAAAAACTAAAACGATCTCTTCAATCGTTGGAGGGCAACCCCTTATGTAATAATCTACGTTCACCACCTCCCTTGCAGCTTTGGAAGTTTCATGTGCAAATCTTATGGGGTCTTCATATTTATCTACGGCACTTTGAATTCCTCCTATAACTGCACAACTACCCATAGCTACCAAAACCTTCGATCTTGCCCTGAAGGATTTGAGCATCTCATGATCTCTATTGGATACTACCGATCCCTGCACGATAGTAACATCGAACTTGCCTTCTTCATCATGCATTCCAGCCACTGGCCAGTGAGCAACTTCTATGCCGTTTCTCTGGAGAAATTCTATGACCTTTTCATCGACCAGATCGTATTCACAACCGTCACAACCACTCAGACTCAACACTGCAAGTCTAACCTTATCACCCATACTCAACCCTCCATCCTAATAACATGGGTAGCACAAGCCAAGCATGGATCGTAAGTCCTTGCAAGAGCTTCTATAAGCTTGACGATACCGTAGATCTTCTCTTCTCCTCCGCTAGTCAGTAAGTTCTTTAGAAGCTCTTCAGCAGACTTTTCAAAGTGGGCCGTGTTCATAACAGTTGGGGTGATTATATCGGCATCAACAACCTTTAGATCCCTGTTTATCGTATAGCAGTGAACAACCAGACCTCTTGGTGCTTCAACTATACCAACACCCGTAGCTGGTTTTGGTTTGAAGTTTGATCTGAGTTTTAGATTTTTATCTAGCAAATTTTCTAAGCCTAAGAGCAAATCTTCAAGCATTATCTTCGTTTCCAAGGCTTTTGCATGTATATTTGCAAACGGGTTGTACTGCATGGCCTTGTAGATCTCATTTGGGATTTCGACGTTTTTTATCTTTTTTAGATTAAGCAACCTTGCTCTAGTTCCAACGTAAAAGGCGTTACCTTTATAGAAGCACTTCTTGCTCGTTGAGTTGTCTGTTTGGACTTCCTGAAGCAATTTCTTATACTCTGAACCTTTGAACTCTTCCCCATTTGAAACACTTACTTTAAATTCTGAAGTTTTTGGTACAGTCTCCATTGGGGCTTTTTCAAGTGTAAGGTAAGTTGAATTTGGCTCTTTCATTTCCGGAAGTTTAAGAGTTAAGCAAAGCTCTACAAAATCATCTACCCCATCTTTTACAGATTTAAGCATCTCGTAAGCCTTCTTTACGTGCAGATTGGAGACGTCTTTAAAACCTCCGGGTGAGTAGAGGTTCGGATTCGTAAGTCTACCGCCTACAAGATCAAGAGCTTTTACAATGGGTGTGTTAAGCTTTAAAGCCATTGAGAGAGCTTTCTTTTGAACCTCTTCGCTTGCATAATCTGGAACGGCCATCACAGCTAGGTGAGCAATCAAGTTCTGAACCGTCTGGATCTTGTTGCATATATCTCTAAGCTCTGCCGCATCCTCTGGCACTTCTACGCCTAAAGCCGACTCAACTGCTAAATTAGAAGCCCAGAAGTGTGCCTGACTGCATGCTCCGCAGACCCTTGAAGCAAGGTAAGGCGGTTCATCGTACCTCCTTCCAACCATGATCTTCTCTATCAGCCGCATGGCTTTTAGAGAGTTGTAGTTTACTACTACGTTCCCCCCTCCGACCTTTATTGTAATTTCAGAATCTCCAAATATTCTAACAGGTTCTGAAGATATTTTAAACGGATTCATAGTTTCACCTCCATGTACCTGCCAACAACATCCATGTACTTGTTCCAGAACAGTTTCATCTTCGATAGAAGCTCATCTTTTTTCACTTTACCTTCGTAGAACTCAATGGCACTTCTCCAGACTTCTGCACTTGTTATAGGTCCTCTGCATCCTATACAGGGCATTCCGTTTTTCGTGCATTCAGCATCGCAACCGGCTATGGTCAAAGGCCCTAAGCAGGGCTGTCCTTTTGCAACTAAGCAGTCACTTCCGAAAAACATGCATTCGGAGCAGACTACAGGAGCTTCGACTCCATAATCTTTTGCAAGGTTTAAGAGTGTACAGGCACCACCCTTTCGAACACATGACCAGCATTTGATTTTGTGTGTCGCAAAGAGCAGATTTATAAGGTCTCTTCTATACTTTCTAATAGCATCGCTTTCAGTTGTAACCTTCAAACCTTCAGATACCGGATACCTGCATGAGGGAAACAGTCTTCCACCAATATCGACAACACAGATCCTACAGGTAGCTTCATCAAATATTCCCTCTAGATGGCAGAGGGTCGGTATTTTGAAACCAGCTTTTTCCGCAGCATCAAGTACTGTGGCATCTGAAGGGACTTCTACTTCCACACCATTAACTACTACCTTCACCATACTCTACACCTTCCCAACAGCTCCAGCTGGACAAACTATCATGCACTGGCCACACCTCAGGCATTTTTCAGCAATTATCTTGTGAGCATCACGCGGTTTGCCTTCTATAGCCCCCGAAGGGCAAGATCTTAAGCATGTACCACAACCGTTGCAGAGACCCGGGTTTATGACGTAAGTCACAAGCTTCTGACAGACTTTCGCTGCACAGTGCTTGCGTTCGATGTGTTCTAAGTATTCATGCTTGAAGTACTTCAAAGTTGAAATCACAGGATTTGGAGCGGTTCCACCTAAAGCACAAAGACTTGTCTTCATTATCGATTCTCCAATCTCCTGCAAAGTTTCAAGATCTTCGATTTTACCTTCCCCTTCTTTTATTTTTCCAAGTATTTGGTTGAGTAGTTTTACACCTACTCTGCAGGGTAAGCATTTTCCGCAAGATTCGGCAAGTGTAAATCCTGTAAAGAAATGAGCTACATCGACCATGCACATCGAATCATCTATAACCACAAGCCCTCCAGACCCCATTATCGCTCCATACTGCTGCAGTGTTTCAAAATCGAGCTGAACATCAAACAATTCTACAGGTATACATCCTCCACTCGGCCCGCCAGCCTGTACAGCCTTTATATTTTTACCTTCCTTGGCACCTCCAGCAAGATCGTAGATGAGCCTTCTTATTGTGGTCCCTATTGGCACCTCATAAACACCGGTTCTTTTTACCGATCCAGTGACACAGAACATCTTCGTTCCACCAGTTCTTTCAGTTCCGTATTTTACAAACTCTTCAACTCCAAATTGGAAGATTGTAGCTACATGAGCTAAGGTCTCGACGTTGTTCAGAATTGTCGGCTTTCCCCATAATCCTTTAACTGCAGGATACGGAGGTCTTTGGCGAGATCTGGATCTACCTTCAATTGCAGCAATCAAAGCAGTTTCTTCACCACAAACAAAAGCACCGGCACTTCTGTATGTTACAATGTCAAAGCTGAAATCTGTTCCAAGGATGTTTTTACCTAAAAATCCTTTTTCTCTTGCCTGTTGAACTGCTTTTGCCAGTCTTTCAGCCATAAGCGGTTTTTCAGCTCTGACAAATATAACTCCGTTTGTCGCTCCAACAGCGTAGCCAGCAATTATCAGGCCTTCAACAACTCTATGCGGATCAGATTCTGAAAGAAGCCTGTTCATGAAAGCTCCAGGATCGCCCTCATCGCCGTTGCAGATCACGTACTTTACATCACTCTTCTGCTGATAGCAGAGGTTCCACTTAAGCCAGGTGGGAAAACCAGCTCCACCTCTTCCTCGAAGTTTCGACCTCTTTATCTCTTCGATCACCTCTTCTCTCTTCATCTCCAAAGCTCTTTTAAGGCCTGAATATCCACCTGTAGCTATATAGTCTTCTATAGACTCAGGATCTATTAATCCGCAGTTTCTTGAAACGAACCTTACTTGGTACTTCCAAGGATCAAGTTCTGTAAGCTCTGGTGGAGATTTTATGCCATCAACCTTAAACCTTACAGCCATCGCTTCTGAAAGATCGCCGTTAACGTATTGCTGGATCATCTCTTTTATTTTTGAGGCGTTGTTTGGATCTATATTTCCATAGATTGCAGGCGGTAAGCCTTCCTTAGCGATCTCTATCCATGGATCGATGAAACATTGACCCATGCAACCTACTCTGTATACCTCCGCCTCTAAACCTAAAGACTCGATTGCGTTAACAACAGCATCTCTCACAGAATTTACTCCTGCAGCTAAACTGCAGCTTGCAATTGGGATCCTAATTCTAAAGCCCCTCGGTCCGTAAATTATTTTCTTAGTCTTCTCATCTATCCTTACACTCATAACTTACTCCTCCTTCCTTTCTTTTAGAGCCTGAGCCCTGTATTTTCTAACAAGCTTTCTACCCTCAGAAGGAGTCAGTTTTCCATGAACGTATCTTTCTTTGCCATCTGCCGACGTAACCATTGCAACTGGAGCGAGGCTACAACATCCAAAACATCTAGCAGGTTCTATAGTTATTGCAAGATCATCTGTTGTATGTTTATCATCCTTCAGACCCATTGCATCTCTCATTGCTTCATAGACAATTGCAGAACCGAGTAGATAGCATGCTGTACCAAAACAGATCGAAACTATATACCTACCAACGGGTTCAAGTCTAAATTGGTGGTAGAAGGTCGCTACGTTGATTATCTCCGCAATTGGTACATCTATCTTTTCTGAAAGGGTTTCCAGTACTTCCCTGGGTAGGTAGTGATACCTAAGCATCACTTCCTGCAGCATTGGTATTAACATTGATCGATCTTTTCCATACTTTTTAACAAGTTCACTTACAAAAGTATCGTCGTCTAGTCTCTCCTGCGATCTTTCGAATGCACACTCCATGTCCACTACGACATTATTGTATTTTTAAACTTTTCAAAATTTGACCGAAGCAATTTTTTTCTGCAAAAATAATCGTTTTGAAATTTTACTAGACTATTAAATATTAATGGTTTTCACGAAATCAAAAAAAGATTTATATGTTTGTACAAATTTACACTATAAATTGCAGAGCACAGCTTTCTACTTCAGAGGACAGTAGAGAGGTACGATAAAATGTATTAAAATATGTATTAAAATAAGTCCCGCCTCCCGGATTCGAACCGGGGACCCCGGGATATCTGCCCCCTTACAGGGACAGGGCAGACTACAGTCCCGCGCTCTCGACCACTGAGCTAAGGCGGGTTAAAAGCTGTAGCTGTTTCGACTTAAAAAATTTGTGGAACAAATTTAAGCTGGTTCGAACACAAAATTTAAATAAAAATACTGTTCTATTTTTTGTGGTGATTTCAATGAAAAAAAGGGTTCTTGTTGTTGAAGATGATTCAGCTGTTCTCGAAGCAGTAAGACTTATGCTTAAGGATGAATTCGAGGTGATAGTTGCAACGAACGGAGTTGAAGCTGTCAGAATCTATGAGGCATACAAACCAGATCTTGTTCTAATGGATATAATGCTACCCAACATGGATGGTGTTGAGGCTACGAAAGAGATAATAAAGAGGGACAAAAACGCTAAAGTAGTGGCAGTTACGGCGTATGCAACGAAACGTGGGAAAGAAATATTAGACGCAGGAGCAAAGGAGGTCGTAGAGAAACCCTTCACGAGGAGAAAATTACTAGAAATTGTAAGGAAGTATGCTGGAAGCTGAACTCATTAAACCTGAAGAAGTGACTGAAATCGAGGCGAAAAGCGCCCTTTTTTTGATCCCAGACCAAATTCTAATAGAATTTAAAAAAATTTTTAATAAAATTGGTTCAAAAAATTTTTATGGTGCTTCATTTTCAGCAATAATTTACGATGGAGAAGTATATTTTGATAGATTGCTAGCTTTGACATTTGATTTTGAAGTTAGGGGATTTAGAGGTTGTGAATTTCCAGAGGTTGATATTAAAGATGCCGAAACGCTTTTAGTTTTTGGAGATGGAATGTGGAGCAGCTTCGACGATATCCTAGAAAAAGTTTATCTGAAACTCGGGAATAAGGTTTCCTACTTGGGTGGTGGAGCAGGGAGCTTTTTATCTTCCACGAGCTGTCTGTTCGATAGAAAAGGTTTCTTTTCTAAAGATGCCCTTTTTTTAGTTTTACCTTTTAAAACCAGCTTTGCCTACGCCCACGGATGGGAAAGTACCGGCTACAGCTTCATATCTACTAAAACTTCCGGGAGAAAGATTGAAGAACTGGATTGGGTAGATGCTTTCGAAGCTTATCGTAGAACTTTGATGGAGCTGGGCGTTGAATTATCTAAAGAAAACTTTTTTGAAATTTCGAAGTACTATCCTTTCGGTGTCATGAGAATGAAAAAGCATGTGGTAAGAGATCCAATATATCTAGAGGGAAATTCGATTGTTTGTGCTGGGAAAGTTGCGCAGAGTCAAATCTTGGATCTTCTTTATGGCGAGAAGGAGAAGATAATCGAGGCAGCTAAGAAATGTTGCGAGAAAATTGAAAATAGAGAGATAGTTTTTGATTGTGTTTCAAGACAGATTTTTCTTGAAAAGGATTTTGAGAGGGAAAAAAAGCTTTTTAAGGGTTGCTTTGGAGCTTTGACGATCGGTGAGGTTGCATGTAGTAAGGGATTTGCGGAACTTTTGAACAAAACCGTAGTTATAGGTGAATTTTATGTATAAAACAAAACTTTTTCTAAATCTCTACGAACTTTCGAACATGATCCAGCCCAAGGATCCTAAAAGTTTGATTTACGACTTTGGTAGAGAAGTTATGTTAAGGTTCGATCTCGATTGTTTTGAAGCTGAAATGCCAGCTTTAAAAATTTTTATAAAAATTCCGGAAATAGCGGATTGTAGAAAAAAGATCTTCTACGAAGGGAAGGCTGTAAAAATCTGGCTAGGTGGAGAAGTTGACGAATACATTATAAAAAGTCTTGAAAAAATTTTTGAAAAGCTCGATTCCTTTCTTTTCTACCTACTTCATCAAGAGGTATGGAAGAAGTTGCTGGAAAGCCATGAAGATATTTTTATTCTAGCAGATGAAGAGGGTAAAGTAATTGAGATGAACAGAGGAGCTTCCGAAGTTTTTGGTGTAGTGGAGAAGATCCCTGAAGATTGCAAAAAGGATCTTTGCGAAAGAAACGGTAGAATTTACAGCATAAAATGGTACGATCTTGGCCTATTTAAGGCTGTAGTTGGAAGGGATGTAACCCAGATCGAAAAGGAAAGATTACTCCTTAAGGAGTTGAAAAGCATACTGGAGTTGATAAACAGAACTATGAGACACGACATCATGAACGCTTTAACTTCTTCACTGGCCTTCTTGGAGATCTTTGAAGATACTAAGAACCTGAACTTTCTTAGAAACGTTAGAAAGTCGCTAGATAGATGCTTGGATATAATCAAAAATATGAGAGCTTTCGAAGAATCCGTAAGAAAGGGTGAAATCAAAGCTTTAGATGTTGGTGAAGTTGTAAGAAACGTTGTGAAGAACTTCGAGTTTAATATAGAGGTTTTTGTTGAAGACGAATGTAAGGTCATCGCCGACGAGGGGCTTTACACGGTAATCGAAAACATAGTGCAAAACGCGATACAGCACAGCAATACCGACAAAATAACTATAAAAATCAAAAAAATTGGTGAAATCTGTGAAATCTCAATAGCGGACTATGGGATAGGAATACCTGACGAAATAAAGGGGAGGATATTCGAAGAAGGTTTCAGCTACGGCGAAAAAGCGCAGAGCGGTTGGGGGCTGTTTGTTGTTAAGCAGCTAATCAATAGATATCATGGGGAGGTCTTCGTTGAAGATAACGTTCCAAAGGGGGCAAAGTTTGTTATAAGGCTAAAATGTGTTTAAAATTGAAGTTCATCCTTTGAATTTTTGTAATCCAAAGCCGCTTTTACAAACCCCAGAAAGGCTGGAGATGGGGAAAGTGGGCGGGATTTAAATTCTGGATGGAACTGAGTTGCGAAAAAGAACCTGTGAGATGGCAGTTCAATGACCTCTGCCAGATTCGATTCGGAAAATCCGCTGAAAGTTAATCCATGCATTTCAAGCAGACTTAGGTATGATGAATTTACTTCGTATCTATGCCTGTGTCTTTCATGTATGATCTCTTTTCCGTAAAGCTTGTGCGCAATGGTACCGGGCTTCAAAATTATTTTTTCCTCTCCAAGCCTCATCGTCCCTCCGAGTTCCTTCACTTCCCTCTGTCCAGGCAAGAGATCTATAACGGGATTCTTCGTTTCAGCAATTTCACTGCTGTTTGCATCTTTTATTCCAGCTACGTTCCTTGCAAACTCAACGATCGCAAGCTGAAATCCAAAGCATATGCCCAAGAATGGAATATTATTTTCCCTTGCATATTTTATTGCCCTAATTTTTCCCTCTGCCCCCCTCTTCCCAAAACCTCCGGGCACGAGGATACCATCAACCTCAAAGACCACATCGTTTATTCTTTCCAGATCTTCACAATCCACCCAGATGCAGTTTACCTTACATCCACTCTCCACGCCAGCATGTCTTAAGGCTTCTCTGATGCTAAGATAAGCGTCTCTCACATCAACGTATTTGCCCACGATCGCTATAGCGACTTCCTCTCTTAAGTTCTTCAATCTGTTAACAAACTCCACCCAGCGTCCGTTCTCTTCTTTATAACTAAGTTTCAGCTTCTTTGAGATGTAAAGATCGAGTTTTTCCCTCTTGAATATCAGCGGAACTTCGTATATGTCCTCAACATCTTCGTTGCTTATAACCGCTTCAACCGGAACGTTGCAGAAGAGAGATATCTTCCTCTTTGTCGAATCTTTAAGCCTCTCCTTACACCTCCCAACTATAACATCTGGATGTAATCCTAACTCTCTCAGCTCCTTAACGCTATGCTGTGTTGGTTTTGTCTTCTGCTCTCCGTTCAAATCGATCGGCACTAAGGTGACGTGGACAAGCAAGAAATCTTCCTCCCTTTCTTCGTTGTGGATCTGCCTTATAGCTTCCAAGAATGGCATGCTTTCAATATCTCCAACCGTCCCTCCTACTTCGATAAGACAGATGTCAGCGTTGTTTTTCTTTGCAACGTTCCTAATCCAGGCTTTTATTTCATCTGTTACGTGGGGTATAGTTTGGACAGTCTGACCCAAGTATTCTCCTGCTCTCTCCTTTTGAATTACCAATCTATATATCTTACCCGTAGTAATGTTGTGTTCTCCTGTCAGTTCAACATCCATAAATCTTTCGTAATGCCCTAAATCCAAATCAACTTCCGTTCCATCTTTAAGTACAAAAACCTCACCATGCTGGAACGGATTCATCGTTCCAGCATCGATGTTTATGTAGGGGTCGATCTTTATTGGAACCACCCTGTAACCCATGTCTACCAGTATCCTACCGATCGATGCAGAAGTTATCCCCTTACCAAGACCACTCATAACCCCGCCGGTGATAACGATGTACTTCATCTGAGATCCTCCGGAAGAAGGTAAGGTATTCCTTCCTCGATTTTGAAAATTGATCCGCAGCCTTTACAAATCAACTTCCCAGCCAAAATCTCCTCCTCATTTTCCTCCTCAACAGATACTTCAAAATCACCCTTACATTTGGGGCAGCAGATTATTTCGAGCAGTTTCCTTCTCATAACCCTTGAATGTCATCAGGGAGATAAACTTTTTGCGAAAAACATTTAAATCCTCTTCGACATCGTAGCGAGGATGAATCCAAAGATCCAGCTTTCGATGGCATTGGGCATGACTTTACCTTGGATGCTATCTTTGGCGTTCTCTGTACACTACTCGCCAGAGTTTGAAGCCCTTTTAGCTGGTTTAGCAGTTGTTGGTGCAGCTTTTTTAATATCTTGGGCTGCTGAAACTGCAGAAATGGATATACCCAGATCTTTCAGCTTGGCTATCGTTGCTTTACTTGCCATACTGCCAG
>CAYZIW010000009.1:0-18294 GCA_964478605.1 uncultured archaeon
CTTCCGTCATTTTCGGTTCAAATCAGACCAAAATGGGATTGAAAGTATACTTTCTTTAACGCATACCTTGCAATTACGCTCTGTTCAAATCAGACCAAAATGGGATTGAAAGATATGATGTTGCTCCTCAAAGTATATAAATCATTTGCTTGTTCAAATCAGACCAAAATGGGATTGAAAGTCTTCTGAAACATGGATTCGTCTACACTCTCAGGGAAGTTCAAATCAGACCAAAATGGGATTGAAAGATGAATATAGCTTATGCGTTATACTACGATTCTGCAAGTTCAAATCAGACCAAAATGGGATTGAAAGTCTTAGTATTCGCTTTAACACATTTGGATTTGTTATATGTTCAAATCAGACCAAAATGGGATTGAAAGTTTCTCAGCTGGACTAATAAAACAGCTATCTTTGTCTGGTTCAAATCAGACCAAAATGGGATTGAAAGATCACAGCGGTTGATCCACTGCTACTTGTCGGAGCAAGTTCAAATCAGACCAAAATGGGATTGAAAGAACGCTTCCGCAAGGATTAGCGCGTTTGTTTTGTTTAAGGTTCAAATCAGACCAAAATGGGATTGAAAGCAAAAAGATAACTGTCTGATAGGGCTCCGTATCTGGTGGTTCAAATCAGACCAAAATGGGATTGAAAGCGCATTTAACTTAGAGTTACAAAGTGCGGGTTGGAGTAGTTCAAATCAGACCAAGATGGGATTGAAAGCATCAAATGTGTAGAGGTATGGGAGATTCACGGTTTCTAGTTCAAATCAGACCAAGATGGGATTGAAAGATGCAAAGGTAGGCGGTGCCGAAACATGCTTCTCTGTGTTCAAATCAGACCAAGATGGAATTGAAAGATGCTGATGAAATTAAGAACCTATACGGTCAGAATTTGGTTCAAATCAGACCAAGATGGGATTGAAAATTGAAAGATATATAAAAATTTATATGTAAATATCTTGATACATTTCTCTGGCGACCTTTTTATCGTACTTCCCAACACTTGTTTTTGGAATCTCGTTAACGAAGATGATTTTATCTGGTACCCACCATTTTGGAATTTTGTTAGGTACGAAGTTCTTAAAAAGATACTCTTTGATTTCTTCTTCCGTTATCTTACCTCTGTATTCTGGACGCGGTACAACAAGAGCTACTGGTCTCTCTAGCCAGGTCTTATGATAAACGCCAACGACACAAACTTCTGCAACTCCAGGATGTGTGCTTATAAGCTCTTCCAATCTTAACGAGGATATCCACTCACCACCGCTTTTTATAACATCTTTATCCCTGTCCTGTATATCTATATATCCGTCTTTATCCCATACTGCCAGATCTCCAGTGTGCCACCATCCTTCTTCCCAAGCTTCTTGACTTTTCTTTGGATCCTTTATATATCCTGGCGTTATCCAAGGTGCTTGGTATACAAGTTTTCCTATAGTTCTTCCATCTTTAGGAACATTTTTCATTTCATCGTCTACAACTCTCGGGCTCACGAGGATCCCAGGTATACCGGCCTTCCTGTATATCTCTGCCTTCTCGTCCCACGGAGCATCTTTCATGTGTTTCTTAATTACAGAAATAGTCAGTATTGGAAAAGCTTCAGTCATACCAGATGAATTTCTGATCTCTACATCTGCTCCGAGCTCTTTAAATTTTTTCTTCGCTTCATCCAATAATCCTCTCGGAAGTGGACCGCCACCGATTGTGATGTGTCGAAGCGAAGATACATCAAATTTATCGAGTTCCGGATAGTCAAGAAGCATCCGCAGAACTGTTGCGACCATAGATGTATACGTAACTTTTTCCCTTTCAATAAGTTTCCAAACAATATCTGGTGTTAGTCTGCCAGGAAAGACCTGCTTCTGGCCCATCACCAGCGCTATGAATGGCAAACCCCAAGAATGAGCATGGTACATTGGTACGATATGTAAAATAACATCCTCCCTGCTAAGACCGTAATGAGAGGCTATGAACGTGCTCCAGCTTAGTGTATGAATTACGGCCTGCCTGTGAGTAAACCAAGCGCCTTTGGGTAACCCTGTCGTTCCAGAAGTGTAGCCTATAGAGAAAACGTCATCTTCGTTTAGCTCGGGGAACTCATAATCTGGTTTCGCATCTTTCATGAGATCCTCATAAAAGTAAACGTTCTTAAGCTTGGTATCGACCTCATCGTTACTCATTATGATGTAACTTTTTACATGCTTCAGTCGATCTTGTAAACTCTCAGCGAGTGTTAAATAATCGCGTCCAACAAAGAGAACCTTATCTTCAGCATGGTTTATTATATACTCTATGTGGCTGTGGCTCAGTCTTGGATTTATGGGATGAAGAATTGCTCCAACGCATGGAATTGCGTTGTATAACTCCATGTGCCAGTGAGTATTCCAGTCAATTGTCCCAACAACGTCACCCTTGCGGATTCCTAAACTTTCCAAAACATTTGAAAGTTTCTTTACACGTTCATAGAACTCTCCGTAAGTGTATCTAAACTCATCTCTATAAACTAGCTCTTCCTTTGGAAAAGTTCTTACAGCATACTCAAGCAGATATTTGTATTGAAGAGAATACGGTTTATACTCGCTCGCCTTAACGAACTTTTCTTCCGACATGGATAGTTAGTCGTCTTTCGAGTTTAAATTAATAATGTTAATCTATTAACGTAAATTTTAATTTTATCATTCTTAAACCTAGCTTATGACTTGGAGCACAGTAGATAAATTAGTTGTGGCAATAGGGATCGTTACAATACTGATGTTCGTGACTGCAGTGATTAACGCCTACAAAGCCTTTGGCTACCTAGCAGTTCTTAACATGGGTCTTTATGTAGCTTTGGCAGCAGCAAAAAACAAAAAGTACAGCATCATGGCTGGAGCGATCGTATTCTTCATGCAGGCAACTTTTTTATCGCTGGTATTCTACTACTGGGAACTTTATAGAGGGGTTTTTCCACAATTTACAATTCTTGGGATGCATCCAGGTTTCTTTATAATGTTCCCGGTATGGTGGATAGTGGGTTTTACAGTGATGTCTCTACTTTACGTACTCCTTTTCGAGAGAGCTCTTCTTAGCGAGGAAGACATAAAGAAGTTTAACGAAAAAATCCAGAAGTTGGGAGGTGTGTAAATGCCTGACCCAGTAGTTGCAGCTATTGTAATCGCATACTTTGTTCTTAGCTTCGTTATAGGAATTGTTGGTGTTAGAAAAATTAAAACATCTGAACACTACTTTGGAGCTACACGCCTCTTTGGACCAGTACTTATAGGTATTGCCGCATGTGCATCTATAATGAGTGGATATGGATTCGTTGGTGGACCTGGATTACTTTACAAAGCTGGAGCTACATCGGTGTGGCTCACATGGGGTGCACCATTTGGATTTGTTTTTGCTTTCTGGCTACTTGGTAGGAAACTCAGACTCTTAGCAGATGTTCGTCCAATAGGTTCTCTTCCAGACGTAATCTACTATCGATACAAAAGTAACGCTGCGAGAGCTCTACTGGCTTTGTGTCTCTTACTTGGTGTTGTAGCTTATCTCGGTACTCAAGTTCTTTCAGGAGGTATCGTTGTAGCTGGATTGTTGGGTGTAAGTTTAGAAGTCGGAATTATCTTAGCTTTCGGTATTGTTATAGCATATACTGCTATTGGTGGAATGGTAGCAAGTATACTCACGGACTTTTTCCAAGGCCTTATTATGATATTCGCCGGTATTGCAGCCGTTATATTTGTCCTCCTTATGACAGGAGGGACTGAAGGATTATTCACAACAGTAGGAAAAATGGATCCCACACTTATAGATCCACTGGGTAAAGGGACTTGGATGCTTGTGTTAGGCTGGTTCGGGCTGTTTATGATAACTTTCTGTGGACAACCGCATCTAGTATCAAAATTCTACACTCTTAGAGAATACAAAGACCTTAAATGGAGCGCTGTATTGAGTGGATTTGGGTATCTGCTAACCAGTCTTTTGTGGGTATTCGTGGGATATGCAGCTTTGTGGTTGGTTGCAAAAGGTTTTGTGACTCCACTGAAAAATCCGGACGATGCTGCAATAGTAGTTGTATCGTACTTCCCTACATGGATGGCGGGAGTAATCTATGCTGGATTACTGGCAGCTATTATGTCCACAGCTAGTGCTTTCATTGCCATAGCCTCTGCAGCCATTGCAAGAGATTTACCAAAGGCATTTGGAAAAGAGCTCGATCACAAGAAGCAGATCTTGTGGGGTAGAGTTGCAGTGGTAGTTTTTACAATACTTGCGCTGATCATTGGCTACTACGGAGGTTACATGGTCATTATTCTCGGGACACTCGGATGGGGGTACTTTGCCTCAGCAGTATTTCCAGTGTTGGTCTTTGGACTACATTGGAAGAGAGCTACAAGAGAGGCTGCAATTGTAAGTTTAACCTTGGCACTGGTTCTGAACATAGCGTTCCTTATAATTGAAAGGGGTTTTGGAATCACGATAATGCCACACGGGATACCAAGCTACATAGCGACGATGATGATTACGATGGCTACAATGGTTTTTGTCTCTCTAGTAACGAAAGGTGCAACTGGAGATGAGATCGATCCAGACATCAAAGCCGTGCTCGAAACTTAACTAAATTTTTTTATGCGGAAACTCTTAAATATCGATAAAGAAATGAATAAACATGTATATTATACATCTCAAGATGGATCAACCGGATTGCCCTGTTATAAACGCGTCTAGGGATTCAGAAATTATATACATATCACCATTTTGGAATTTTACGGAAAAAATTCTTTTTGCAAGGACTTTTGTGATCGCAAAAGATAACGATCTGTTGCAAAACTCCCTTGAAGAGTTGGAAAATCAACCAAACATTCACAATATTGAAGTACTGTCTAGAGAGAGTGGAAGAGCACTGTTGAAGTTAACAATGGGCGAAACGATTGCAAGAAACATTATAACAAGAAACGGTGGTTTCGTCGTTGGACCCTTTATTGTAAACAGCGGATGGGAGATTTGGCAGATTGCATTTGACAATAAAGACGACATGGAAAGTGCTATATATGAGTTAGAAAAGTCTCCCAACGAGTTTAGAATACTAAAAGAGATCGGCATCAGTCTTGACGCTCTATCAAAAATTGTGAACAACATTGAAAAAGTTACCAAGTTTTTTAGCACCTTAGAGAATCTAAGCATTGAAGAAAAGGCTCTCCTTCATTCAGCGATCAAGCTAGGCTTTTATGAAGATCCGAGGAGAATAACTATATCAAAACTTGCAGAGGAGTACGGGTTTACAGCAGCAGGTATGTCGAAAAAAATAAGGAGAATCGAAAAAAAGATAATGTCATCTCTTCAACCTCTATTAGAATACGCTGTCAACGACTGCATAGCCAAAAAACATCTAAAATGATACAGTTTCGTTGCATCAAAAAGAAGTGGTAGCCATAAGATCAGCACGGATCTAGTAACACTTTTCAACTCCAATCGAACGTTCCAGTAAAAAATTATTCGTAGTATTCTGGAGCTGTTTTTAAAGTACTCAAAACTTCAGGGTCATGCCCTGGAATTACTTTGGCTTTATACTTTTTCGCGATGTGCTTTAGTTTCCTTGTGCTCTTTCTCCAATCTTCAAAATCTCTCATTCCAAATCCAATAGGTACTTCCTTCTCGAAATTGTCGCGAGTGCTTGCATGATCGCTCGTCATTAGGAAGTTTTTATCCTTGAGATTTACAAGCATACTCATAAGGCCAGGTGTGTGGCCTGGTGTGTGATACAAAAATACATTGTCAAATAGCTCGATTTCATCATCGTCGATAACTTTCCAGTTAAATGAGAAATCAAGGTAGTGCGGTAGGTAGGCACCAAAATCTTCTTTCGTAGCAACAGCACAGAAAGCGTATTCTAGTTCTCTTTTGTGGATGTATATTGGAACGTCTAACCCTCTAAAGAATTCCAATCCCCCAGCATGGTCTAAATGCGCATGTCCAAGTATTACAGCAGATATGTCGCTCAATTTATATCCTATTTTGGATAAGATTATATCCAGTCTGTTCTCTTTTTTGTATTCTCCTATTGGAAACGTTTCCAACACAACTTTTGGCCAAAGCTCTTCATAATTCGGAGGAATGCCCGTTTCGTACAAAATCAAACCATCTTTGGGATGCGCTATCAGATGCCCCATCATTGCACCGCTTATCTTTTCCAACCCTTCTAGAGTGTATATCCACGCCTTGGGCGCGATTATCCTCCCGAAGTCCAAGATGTAGAGTTTCAATGTCTCACCCCAAGTATGTGTAGATTAGTAATTATTTGAAATTTTCGTTAAAGAATTAACGAACAGTTTTTCGTAATCTATAATCGTCTTGAATCCATTACATAACGATTCAAAACCTGCAAAATTCTAAAACAGGGTTTTTAATAAAAATTTTCAAAAAATTAGATAGAAAGAACCACTCTCCAAGCCTCTTCGAATGCATTGTATATTTTCCGCGCTTCCACGCAATCGCCTATAACGTAAACTTCCTTGACAACTTCCTTGAATTTTTCAAAAATTTCTTTTCTAGCTTTTAACCCTGTTGCAAGCACGACTGAATCTGCCTGAATTTCATGAATTTTCCAAGATTTGTCTTCGTAAATCACACCCTTTTCTGTAATTTCTCTGACAAAACAACCAGTTTTTATCTCAATACCAGCAGCTCTCATTTTTTCAATTAGCGCTGCAGCAGTAATAGGTTCAACACCGTATGGAACGCTTTCAAGCATTTCTAGTATGATCACTTTTTTACCCAACTCCTCTGATATATAAAGCGCAGTTTCGCATCCAACCAATCCTCCTCCAATCACTATTACCCTCTCTCCCAAAGTCTTCTTACCAAGCAAAACGTCGCGTGCAGTAGCAACGTTGGGTCTATTTGATCCCTTGATATCCGTTGAAAATTCAGATCCTGCAGCTACTATCACCACATCAGGATCCATTTTGCTAACCATTTCAGGCGTAGCTTCGGTATTCAGCTTTACTGTAACACCACTTTTATTAACTTGGAGGGTTAACCAATCGAGCAATCTTTTAGTATCTTTCTTAAATTTTGGAACCGAAGCCTCTAAAAGGTGCCCGCCAAGCTTATCTTCTTTCTCCAGTATTACCACCTCGTGACCTCTAAGAGCTGCAACCCTCGCTGCCTCCATCCCAGCTGGCCCTCCTCCTATTATAACCACTTTCTTTTTCTTCTCCGCCGGTTTTAAAGAGAATTCTCTTTCTCTGCCAGCCCTAGGATTTACCTCACACCTAATCGTGTGTCCTGTAAAGAACCGAGATAAACAACCTTCGTTCCCTCTAATGCACGGCACTATATCTTCTATGCGATTCTCTGCAATTTTCCTAGGAATCTCTGGATCAGCTATGAGAGCTCTTCCAAACGCTACTAGATCAGCTTTTCCATCTCTTAACGCGTTTTCTGCTGTGTAAACATCTAAAGATCCAACAGCAATCACTGGTATATTTACAACTTTCTTCATAGCTTCGGCAAGGTGCAGGAGGTATCCTTTTGGATAGTATGTGGGATTAACGAAATGGTGTACTGATTCATAATTACCTGCTGAAACGTGAATGTAATCTACACCACTTGATTCAAAAATCTTAGCAGCGATAGTAGTCTCTGTTAATTTCAAACCCCCCGGTACAAACTCATCGCCACTGATCCTTATTCCAACGGTAAACTTTTCTCCCACTTTTTCTCTAATCTTTTCTATAATTTCGACAGCAAATCTTGCTCTGTTTTCTATAGAACCTCCATATTTATCTGTCCTTTTGTTGGAGTATGGAGACAAGAAGGAACAGATCAAATAACCATGCGAACCATGTAATTCTACACCATCAAAACCTGCTCGTTTAGCTCGCTGCGCCGCATTTACAAATGATTCTTGAATACTTTCTATTTCTTGGATCGTCAATTCTCTAGGCTGTACTCTTGTGACCTTGCATGGAATCGCCGATGGGGCAACAGGTTGATGCCCCATGATTTCTGGAGTAGTCTGTCTGCCTCCGTGAGCTATTTGCAATACTGCTCCAGCGCCATAAGATTTAACAGCTTCTGCAAGTTCGTTAAGTCCAGGAATCATGTGATCATTTTGAATGCCCAGCTGGCAAATAGCAGCTCTACTTTCTTTCTGGTCAATAAAACTGTATTCCACAATTATCAGCCCAACCCCTCCTTTGGCTCTCTCTTCGTAGTATTTTATCAGGTTCTCCGTTACAGAACCGTCAGGTCTTGCAAGTCTAGTACACATTGGAGGCATTACGATTCTATTCTTCAAGTGCATCGTACCGACTTTTATTGGCTCCAAAAGTTTCCATTTTTCCAAATGGCTCACCTCTTTTTTGTAACCAATTTAAATTTCTTAAATTTTTCGTTAACAATTTAACGAAATTTGCATTTCTATAATATCCAGCCAAAATTAAAAGTAGGTTTTGCTCCCTAAGCAAGTTAGTCCATTGCAATCAAGGCATGGTATGGACAAACCTTTATACATAGCAAGCATTTCTGACATTTTTCTGGATCAATCCTTATCACTTTTCCGCCTTCTCTTAATATCGCGCTTGGTACGGGACAAACCTTGTCACAGCTTCCGCAACCTTTACAGCCTAGAACTGCAATCTGCAAGAATATCCCTCAATAGATTTTTACTTTTTATAGAATCTCCTAAGAATAAAACTGTATATGAATATCCCTCTTTACATGAAGTTAAGCCTAGTCTCCGATCTTCGTTGACCTCCTTCATCCCCTCACTTTCCATCCTAGAACTTCCAGTATATAAACTTTGTCGACTTTTATAAAACCACTGAAAGTTATACTAGCTAAATTGCAAAAATTTAAAATTATTCTTATTAAAATTTTTATTTAGTTTTAACCCTTACAAGCATAGCCAGCAAACTGAATATCGTACCAAAATAAAAGCATGCTTTGTAACCAAAAATTTCTGCTATTAAACCACCGACTAAAGAACCGATGATCGTCGAGAGATTTATAGTTGAGTTCAAAAAACCTGTTACAGAGTTCTTTTCGAGGTTTTTGTCTAAAACTAATCTCAAAGCTCCTATGTACATTGCACTCCATGAAATTGCTATTATGAGTTGTATGAACAAGAATTCGCCTACATGGGTTGCTACAGAATACAGGTAAAAGGTCACTGCTGAGAAGATTGTTCCTATATTCATAAGGAACTTTGGATTAAATCGTTCTATCCTTGGCATTATTAGAAATTGCAGAAAAGAGTTTGTGAAGTATATCACGCCTATCCAGAATTTAGATATTCCAAGTTCGCTAAGGTATATCGGAAATACTAGCCAAACCGCTCCAGCTCCTGTATGACGCAGAAAGAACGAAAAGTAGACTGAAAAATTATCCTTCACCAGCCTTAATGGACTTTTAGCCTTTTTAAGTGTCGATCCACTTATGTTCTCTCGTATAGCTATAAGAAATGCCAAAAAAACGAAGATAGAGCCCACGACGAATATTCCCCAGTAGATCATTATAATACCTGCCAAAAGTTGTCCGACGGCCCAACCAAGGCTTCCAAAAGCTGAAAAACGTCCAATGTTTCTACTATTTTCATAAACCCAGCTCGTAAGCGCTGCTGGAAATATCCCCAAGGAAAAACCGAGGAGAGTCCTTACAATCAGTAATTGTTGTGGAGTTTCTACTAAAACTTGCGCTAGGAAGAATATCGCAGAGAGAAGCAGACCCGTTAATATTATCTTCTTTCTGTCATGAAAATCCGCCAATCTACCAAAAAAGTTTGAAGCTAAAAAAGTCGCAAAGCTGTAAGCTGAGGAGATCAGTCCAACTTCTATATCTGAGGCACCAACTTCTTTTGCAAAGATGGGAATAAATAAAAGTGATGAAGCCGTTGCCGTTTGAGTTAAAAAGTTGATCAGATACGCATGCATCGCTTTTACGATGTGCTCCAAAATTTAAACCTTAAGTGAGACATTTAATACCAGAAAAAATAGAAAATTCCTAAATTTTAAAATTCTACTAATCTATTTGTCCGAAACTCTTTTAAAAATTAAATTTCCGGAATCAACACAATTCTACCATCGTACTTTACGATCTCGGCTCTTATACCATACACAGCCTTCATAGTCTCTTCGTTGATGACTTCTCTACCACCAAAAGCAAAAAGTTTCCCATCTTTAAGCAGCATGATCTTCTCCGCGTAGTTCAAAGCTAAGTTTATATCGTGCATAGTTACAATTGCTGAGATATTTTTCTCTTTTACGGCGTTCTTTATTAGCCTCATAACTTCTATCTGGTTCTTTATGTCAAGATTGTTCGTTGGCTCATCCAGTAAAAGATATTTTGGCTGTTGAGCAAAAGCTCTAGCGATCAGAACTAGTTGTAATTCTCCACCGCTAAGTTCGTTGAGTTTTCTAAGAGCTAAATGTTCAATTTTTAGCATTTTTATAGTATCTTCTACTATTTTAATATCTCTCTCCGTAACGTCCCATTTTATGTAGGGCTTTCTTCCGAGCAATATCGCATCGAAAACGGTAAGAAAGCTGATTTCTCCTCTTTGTGGCACGTAGCCGATCTTCTTTGCTAATTCAACAGTAGAAATTTTATTTAAGTTAATTTTTTCAAGGTATACAGCTCCTTGCGGTTTTAAAATTCTGTTTAAACACTTTAAAAGAGTTGTTTTACCACTTCCATTCGGGCCTAAGATAAACATCATCTCCCCTTTACCCAAGGAAAACGTGATCTCTTTCAAAACATCCTTTTTTCCATAAGAGTAAGAAATTCTCTCAGCCTCTAACATTTTTACCACCTCTCAAAAGCAGATAAATAAACATGGGCGCTCCAATTATCGATGTTATTATACCTACAGGTATAACAACTGGAGAAATTATCGTTCTACCGATAGTATCGGATGCTAGGAGAATCAGAGCTCCAACAATAGCACTTAATGGAACAAGAAATCTGTAATCCCCACCAATAATCAGCCTAACTATGTGAGGAGAGACGAGGCCTATAAAACCGATGATTCCTGTGAAAGATACACAGACGGCTGTTAGAAAAGAGGAAATTATCATTCCCTCAAGCCTTATCTTTTGCGGTTTAACTCCAAGCGAGATTGCGGTTTCATCTCCAGCAAGCAACGAGTTGTAGTCCCATCTACGGTAGAAGAAGTAAATAAAGCAAATTGCAAAGACCCCGACAATGAGGTAGATCTCAACCCATCTCGCTCTTGCGACATCACCAAAAGTCCAGAAAACGATTGAAGCTACTTGAACGTCTGTAGCAAAATATTGAATCAGCATAACTCCCGCCTGGAACAAAGCGGACATTGCAACGCCTGCGAGCACTATCGCTTCTGGACTTAAATCGCGGAGCTTTGCGAGAGCTAAGATCACAAAAGCACTAATTAATGAGCCAAGAAAGGCAAATATAGGCACAACATACGGATTAAAGATCGTCAACGCTTCGCCAACTCTATGCATCTGCCCTGCACCGAAGAAAACTATAGCGATTGCAGCACCAAAAGCCGCTCCCTGCGATATTCCGAGAGTAAATGGAGAGGCGAGCGGATTTTTGAGGATGCACTGCATCACCGCTCCAGCAATTGCAAGGCTCGCTCCAACGAAGATTGCAGTAATAATTCTCGGAATTCGAACATTCCAGAGAACTGGATTTCCATCCAAAATCGCCCTGAAGAGTTCACCAATTGACATCTGATATGCTCCAAAACCAAGAGCTATTGCAGAGAGAAGAATAAGAAGAAAAATTAAAAAAATTCCGAAGGAGATCCTTTTCCAGATCAGCTTTCTGTATTCACCAGCTACCGACATCTATAACCCCAAGTTCACCGTATCTTGCTGAAATTTGCTCGTAAATTGGCTTGCCAACAAAGAATTCGTATATTTCATTTGCCTTCTTCTTTATATCAACATCTGTAAACTTCTCCGGATAAAGCACTTTTCCAACCCAGTAGCTGTCAACCAAAGCCTGCTCTACGTTTGTATTGTAGAAGTTGAACGAATAAATGCCGTAAACTCTGCCATTCTTGAATGCATTCAGCGACTGATAGAAGTTCCTGTCTTTGCCATAGTCATCCTTCACAAGGAAGAGATTGCCAAGATCAAGGAATATGATTTCGGGCTGTTCTTTAAGCAAGAACTCCTTGTCGATGAAAACATGCGCAGTGGTGTTTACCTTGCAGGCTATGTTCTCGCTCGTTATGTTGTTAACTTCAAACGGCGGGAATCTGCAGGTCGTTGAACTTATGCCGTGCTGACCCTTAAAGCCAAGAGCTCCAACGTATACCTTCGATGGTTTATTTGAATCTTTCGTTCTTTTCTCGAGATCCTTAACAACGTTTTCGATGAACGCTATAACCTCTTCAGCTCTCTTCTCCTTTCCAAGAACCTTACCCATGACCCTTATCGATTCAAAAAGCTGGGTTGTGCGGAAGTTGCCGAGAGTGCCGTAATCAACAACGATCACAGGAACTCCTGTCTTCTCCTGCAGATTATCTGCATAGCGAGCGTTGACTGTGGCAAAAATAACATCTGGCTTTAGCTTCATGATCTCTTCAACATTCGGCTGTGGATCATCTGGCCCACCAACACCAATGGTCGGCAATTCTGCAAGCTGTGGATTTGCAAGCCTGTAGGGGCGGGTGTAGACTTCCCAGGTCTTTTCAGCGTTTTCAACTCCAACTACCTTATCGACAGCTTGTAGATAAACAACTAATCTCAAAGCTCCCGGGCCGATGGCGACAACTTTGCTTACATTTTTTGGCACTTCAACACTCCTTCCAGCGGGGTCAATTACTGTTATCTTCTCCTCGACTACCTTCTGCTCTTGCTGAACGCATCCGAGCATTAACGAACAGAGCAAAATAAGAGACAGGATTAGCAACTTCTTCATACCACTTCACCCATTTTTCCGTTTTCAAACTTTACAATACCTCTACCAACAACCGCATAATAATCTCCGGCGCACTTCAGGCAAAGACCGTCCTTAACCCTTGTTACCATCGCATACTCTCCGCAGTTTTTGCATCTTCTATTCTCAAAAATTGGAGCCCTTTCAATCGGTTCAACCTTAACTCTTTCAATCTTGAACTCTTCTTTCGGAATCTCAAGCATTTTCCAGCCAATTCGTTCCCAGAGAGTTGAAAGCTTTTTGTAATCCTCCTTGTTACCTTGTCTTTTTACTATAACTTTTTCAAAAAGCTCTAGAGCTTCTTTGTCGAAGTATCTCTCTCGAAGCTTTTCAGCATCGACGTAAATTCTTACTCCATTCCAGTCGCTCCTCTTTACGAGTGTCAAGGCGTTCTTGCCGAGGTCCAAGTATATCAAGCTGTTATTACCAAGTGTGCAACCAGTCGCAACTTGAACTCCATCAGTTAGGCAGTTGTTACATTCAACAATCGCAAGTATCTCCTCACTTATGCTTGCGATCTCATCCTTTTTTATCCCAAGTTCTTCCATAGCTATCGCAGAAATTCTTACACCTAAAGCTACAAAAGGACATATATGCCCATGAAAATCTCTAGATTTTAATAACAAATTTCTCAAGTTCATGGATTTTTGTGTCTTAAAATGCTAATAAATCTTTCTTTTTTACTACTTAATATCACTTATTAATGAAAATATTCAAAAGTGGAGATTTTGAAATTACTAGGAGAAGATCTTAACGTTGACCTCTCTAAATTCTTTGTAATTTTGAACGATGGTTTTGCCATCGATAAATGGAATGTCGTTCTCTTCAGCGTATCTAATTGCATCCTTTTTTGATAAAGCTTTACCACTTTCAGCATCAAGCATCTCGCATATAGCTACGGCTGGTGCTATTCCCGCCATTTCAGCCAAAGCTACGCTAAGTTCTGTCTGGCCAACCCTTTCGTAAATTAAGTTATCAGCAGCTCTTAATATCGCAACATGCCCTGGACTTCTAAATTCACTACCAAAATCGAAGTTCTTCCCTAGCATAACTGCATCCACAGCTTCTCCAACTCTTTTTATTGTCATTGCTCTGTCGTTATCTGTTATGCCTGTAAAAGTTCTTCTGTGATTCACCCACAACGAGAAAGAACTTCTACTATCATATTTTATATCATCAGCTTTAGCTATTTTCTTAATTTCTGGCATCTTTTCTGATGCTATTCTTAAAATATCATGCATAAATGGCAAACCAAGCTTATTAGCAGCCTTGGGGTGGATGGCAACGCAGATCAACCCACCACCATCTATCCTCATCTTGGCAACTTCTTTGGGTGTTACATGGATCGCAGGAATTGCAAAATCTGTTTCACCTTCTCTCTCCTCGAAGTCATATATTAAAACAAACTTACCTCTTCTAAATTTCTTCAAAGCCTCCTCAAAGTCGATCATAGGAACACCTCCACCTCAATCAGATCTCCATCCTTCAATTTCAGAGCTTCTCTTAACTTTGTGGGAGCTATTATCTCCACAACATCTGCTGGATAGTGAGTTCTTTTTGGCATAACGATCGCGCCATGTATCCCACCAATTTTACATTTAAAGGCTTTTACGTCTCCAAAAGTTCGATCGGGAGTGCTAAAACCTTCAATAACTATCCCCTCCTCCTCATCCAATCTTCTCCTGAAAAACAGATACTCTTTTAAAATTTTGACGTTTAAAGTTCCTGGATATGGTTCAAAGCCTACTTTCTCTCTAAACTGTTTTTTGTAACCTTCAAGAGAAACGTAGTATCCTCCCTCTCCAATTCCGCTAAAAACTTTTCCAACAAGTTTTAAGCTTTCTAAATCTTCGAATATCTTTTTGTAATCTAAATATTCTTTATATAAAAGCTGCATACCTTTTTCAGTTATAACGACATGCTGACCATCTTTTGTTATCTGCCTCTCTATTAATCCACCATCTTCGAGTTCTTTAAGTTTTCTCGCTGCAGTTTGCAAGCTCTGACCAATTTTTTCTGCTAGTTCTTTGGAAGAGATCTTCAAAACTTTCTTTGATGCGTTCATCAAGGCTAGGGTTTTGAGTACTTCAATCATATTCTCAAAAATGAGAAACTTCTCAAACCATATAAAAGTTTCTGACGCTATCGATTATAAAAAATTAGGACTTAAAAATCTCTAGGATCTTTTTTCTCGTTTTTTGTCCGTTTATAATCTTTATACTCGATTTTGGAACGTTGAAGTATTCAGAAAGAATTTCCAACAGCTCTGAATTCGCTCTTCCTTCTACAGGTGGTGATCTCAGGTAAACTAAGTACTCTTCACCGATTTTTTCAACTTTACGAACTTTCGAGTTGGGTTTAACCTTGACGGATATCCTCATCTTTGGACCTTCATACGACTTCCCAATAAGCTTTTTGGAAAACTTGATAATGATCCGGCCTATATTACCACATGGAACAGCAAAAAATTGGTAGAGAAGAAATAAAGGTCATTTCATCAGATACGCGAATTAAAATACTCGAATCTTTGAAAGAAAGGAAAAAAACGATAAGCGAGCTGAGTAAAGAACTTGGGATGTCTAAATCTTCAGTATATGAGCACTTAGCAAAGCTAGCAGCAGTAGGTTTTGTAAGAAGGAAAGAGAGTGGCAGAAAGTGGGTATACTACGAATTAACGGAGAAGGGTATGAACTTCATAAGGTCTGAACTCTGGAAGTTGATATCCGTCATCTCCATGATCTCCATTGGATCGTCAGTTTTGTTGACGCTCGATTATTTACAGAAATACGAAAATTTAAGAAAAGTAGAGTACAGAATACTCGAGGCTGAAACTATAGATGTAGGTTTGCCGTTGTTCCTTCTAATTTTTGGAATTTTGCTGTTTATTGTGGCTTTAATTCTACGTCGTTCGGCAAGGACCGAACGATTTCGCTAGAATTTTTTAGTTAATACACAAAATTTTTTCGGTGATGCGAATGAAGTATGCAGTAGTGTATGGGTTAATAACTTTAGGAATACTCGCATTGGCCTTTGTTCTAGTACAGTTTTCAGAAGAGAGAGTGAGTTATGAGGTTTCAGAGTGCGGAATGTCAAGATTTGTGGATAATATTCTTTACGACAGCGACTCCAAAACTTTGAACATCTACGTAGACACTAACTGCTGCGGAATCAAGATAGAGGTCGAAAAGACAGGCAGGAGTTACTATTTATATGAAAAGCAGGTCGGGGAGCTATGTAGATGCATATGCAAAAGGATGGTTATTATAAAAGATGTCCCTAAAGACTTCGAAGTGTTCTTTGTTAGAAGCGATGGTACTCTTGAGCAGATAAAGCCACAAAAAACGACAATGAATTTCTGCGGCTGGTCGAGCTATGGGAGATGCAAAAGCGATTTAGATTGTGTAGTTGATGGGTGTTCTGCGCAGGTATGTAGATCAGTTTTCGAAGATCCCATAGTAACGACCTGCGAATGGAAAGAATGTTACAATGCAACAAAATTTAACCTTGCATGCAAATGTGTAGATGGTATATGCAAATGGAGTTGAACCATTTTTGAGTAAATTTTTTAATCCATTGTCAAACTTGAAAAGATGAAGGTACTCGTCGCAGAACCCATCAGTGACGAAGCAGTGGAACTAATGAAGAAAGAGGGTATCGAGGTAGATATTAAGACTGATCTCAGCAAGGAGGAGTTAATTTCTACTATAAAAGACTATGAGGGACTTATCGTTAGAAGTCAGATAAAAGTAGATAAAGAGATTTTGGAGGCTGCAAAGAATCTTAAAATAATTGGCAGAGCCGGTGTTGGAGTAGATAACATAGACGTTGAAACCGCTACACAGAAGGGTATAGTAGTCGTAAACGCTCCAGGAGGAAACACTATTTCGACAGCCGAGCATGCCATAGCTCTCATGTTTGCTGCAGCAAGAAAGATCCCACAGGCTGATAGAAGCCTAAAAGAAGGAAAATGGGACAGAAAGAAGTTCGTTGGAATTGAGCTTAGGGGTAAAACTGTGGGCGTAATTGGGCTGGGGAGGATAGGATTTGAAGTTGCAAAGCGCTGTAAAGCTTTAGAAATGAATGTAATAGCTTACGATCCCTACGTTCCAGCAGAGAGAGCAGAGAAAATAGGGGTCAAACTTGTAGATTTTGATACACTGCTTAAGGAGTCAGACATCATAACTTTACATGTTCCAAAAACTAAAGAAACAGCAGGAATGATTGGAAGGAAAGAAATTGAAAAGATGAAGGATAAAGTGATAATAATTAATGCAGCTCGTGGAGGGTTAATTGATGAAGTTGCACTGTATGAAGCGCTAAAGAGTGGGAAAGTTTATGCTGCAGGTATAGATGTTTACGAAAAAGAACCGCCATCTCCAGACAATCCTCTCATAAGGCATGAAAATGCCATAACTACACCACATATAGCAGCATCTACCGAAGAGGCCCAGCTGAGTGTTGGTATGATCGTTGCCGAGGACATAATAAGATTTGCGAAGGGTTATCCTGTGAACAACGCCGTAAATCTACCCCCGATTCCACAGGCAGATTTCGAATTTATAATGCCATATGTCACCTTGGCTGAAAAGATGGGCAAAATTGCCGCAGCAAGACTTGGCGGAGTTATTAGGCGCGTTAAAGTAACTGCAAGAGGGAAACTTGCTGATAAAAACCTAGAATTTATAACAAGAGCCGTCTTGAAAGGTTTATTAGAAGACATAGTTGGGAAGGAGTTGAATCTTATATCTGCAAAACCTGTAGCTGTTGAAAGAGGGATTTCGATCGAAGAGAGTAGAATTGAGGTAGTAGAACATTACGAGAGTCTTCTCGAAGTTAGTATTATCAGTGACGGGAAGGAGATGTACTTAGCGGGCACCTGCTTTGGAAAAGAATACAGGATACTGAAGATAGATGTCTACAATGTCAACTTTGTTCCAAAGGGACATTATATAATTTCGCTTCACGAAGACAAGCCGGGAGTGATAGGGAGAGTCGGTACTTTATTTGGGAAGAACAACATAAACATAGCAGGGATGATAGTAGGCAGATGTGGTGATAAGCCTGGAGGGGTACAGTTGATGCTTTTACTTGTCGATGATCCACCAACAAAGGAAGTACTCGAAGAGATGGTCAAGCTAGATGGAATAATCGATGCAACGTACGTTTTTCTGTAATTTTTAATCTTAAGTAATTAAATATAAATACTAAATACAAAGCATAATTTTAAAAATCAATTAAAAGTCTGCATTTTCGACTCCCTTCGCTTTTAGAAGTGTTTCGAAATAATATCCAGATTTTACTTCTTCAGGCTTAAAAGCGTCCAGTTTATCGTTTAAACCACCTACAACTTCAATTTCTGCTTTTCCAGTCTCAATCT
>CAYZIW010000009.1:18304-50545 GCA_964478605.1 uncultured archaeon
CTTTCCGTATTTAGCTTCAAACTTGAAAATCAAGTGTTGATCTATGTTCAAAGGTTCAAAATACCTTCTTAAAAGCCAAGGTCCGAACTTATCGAATGGTACAGAACTAGACTCTTTTTCAACTTCAACAACAGCTTTTAGAAGTCTGTAACCAGCTCTGCAAACATTAGCACCTATCTTACTTTGTTGAATCAACGGATGCCTTTTAGTGATTGCTATGTTTGCAATCTTCTTTGGAAAACCTACAAGTAGACCTCTCACTAATGAAAGGTCGTTGTCAACGTACATGAAGGGGCAATAAGCAAAACTTTTATTCTTCACGAAAACTTTAACAAATATCGCAGCTTCGTTGTATTGAACAAGCTGTGGAGTTTCATAGTTGAGTTCTGGAAAGTTGGGGCTCCTTGATATTATCTCTGCAAAATAAAACCAGAGTTCTCCATCTGTTTCGAAACCTATTTCACTAGATATCTCTTCTGAATCCCCAAAAGCATGTACAGCCAAGACGTTCATCGCATACTCCCAAGGCCCCTTGGGCACGACTTCGGATTTTTCAATGAGAGGTGGAGTGTAGGGCATAGATAAAGTTCTATCCAATTTTAAAAATTTTTAGGCAACTTTCAAAAGATCTCTGACCGCCAATCTAACCGCATCTTCGCTTTTGAACTTAGGCCTCCATCCAAGGTTTTTGAGTTTTTCTACCGAAAGCAACATTATTGGTACATCCCCTCTCCAACCCCTATCTCCGCCAGTAAATTTTAGTGTTGGACTTAGACCCATCTCTTTAGCCACTATCTCCGCTATCTTTTTGACTTTTATCTGATCTTCGCTACCGATGTTGAATATGTTCACTTTTTCATTCGCCTTTTTCAATCCAAAAAACATGGCATCGATACAGTCATCTATATAAACGTATGACTTTGACTGTTCCCCATTTCCAAGTACCTCCAACTCGTACGGATTTCTTTTTAGTTTTAATATAAAATCATAAATAACACCGTGTGTGCTTCTCCGCCCTATAACATTTGCAAACCGATATATCCAGCTCTGCATGTCAAATGTATGACAGTAGGATTCTATTAAAGCCTCGCATGCAAGTTTTGATGCCCCGTAAATACTTATAGGATGCGGAGGGTAGTCTTCTGGAGTTGGGATTACCTTCGCTTCTCCGTAAACTGTAGAAGTGGATGTAAATATTATTCTACGCACATCTGCTTTTCGCATCGCTTCAAGCAATCTATAAGTTGCAAGAACGTTGTTTTTGTAAATTGCATCCGGGTTTTCAGATCCAATTCTTACATCTGGATTTGCAGCTATATGCCAGACTTCATCTGCTCCTCTTAAAAGATCGCTAAAATCATCTTTGCAGAGATCTGCCTTTACGAATTTTGCATCCTTATTTACATACTCGATTTTTCCACTTGAAAGGTTATCCAAAACAATGACTTCATCGACTTCAACGAGTTTATCTACAACGTGACTTCCTATAAAACCTGCACCACCAGTGACAACTATCATAGGAAAGGTTTTAAAATGAGATGTTATATACTTTTCTTGCGGTCAAGGTGGTTGAAATGCTTCCGAACCAGATGGTCAAGTCTCTGATGGGTAAAGTGATTAGAGTGGAAATGAAGGGAGAAGAGCACGAATTGGTCGGCAGGCTTGAAGGAGTAGACGACTACATGAACCTCTACTTGACAAATGCTATGGAATACAAGAAGGATGAAAAGATCAGAAATCTTGGAGAAATAGTGCTGAGAGGAAATAACGTTGTGCTTATCCAGCCCGAAGAATGACTGACTTTCAACTAAAAGACACTAAAGAAGAAGTACTTAAGATCCTTCAGGAGAGAGGCGCGGTACTTCAGAAAGATCTCTGGAAGGAGCTGAACATAGATAGTAGCAAATGTTCTAGAATACTCAGAAAACTGGAGAAGGAGGGGCTTATCAGAAGAGTGGAAGTAGTAGTTGACGGTGTTAAAACTTTCAAGATAGTTCTCTCTGGATACGAGGAGGAAAAAGAGGAGAAAAAAGAGGATGACCTAAAGTCAGTGCTTAAGAAGGAAGATGGAATTTCAACTTTACCTCCCTGCTTCGCCTGTTTGGAGACTGATTGTGAAGCTAGAGTTTGTTTGAGGCTGGAGGTATGGTTTTTGCGTAACTGTAAGATGGGATAGTCTATTTATACAGTTTGGTTAAGAAGCTACAGAGATGGAGGAAGTTAAAGATCTGCTTGGTGGAATGGAATTTGATACCACAGCTGAGATAAAAGTACCTGAAAAGCTGATAGACCAGGTAATCGGGCAGGATCATGCGGTTGAAATCATAAAGAAGGCTGCAATCCAGAAAAGGCACGTGATGCTCATCGGCTCTCCAGGAACTGGAAAATCAATGCTTGCAAAAGCTATGGCAGAACTTTTGCCGAGGGAAGAACTCGAAGACATCTTGGTCTACCCCAACCCGCAGGATCCAAATCAGCCAAAGGTCAGAACAGTTCCAGCAGGAAAAGGAAAAGAGATAGTAGAAGCTTACAAACAAGAAGCAATTAAAAGGATGCAGACAAGAAATCTGCTCCTTTTCACCCTTATATTTCTTATCATTGGCTACGTGATAATATCTGGAGAGAGCATAATTTGGGGGCTTATTGCGGCGCTCCTTTTAATCTTGATTGCAAGATATTTCATGCCAAGAGAAGACAGGGATATCCCAAAGCTTCTTGTAGATAATTCCGAAAAGAAGACAGCTCCATTTGAAGATGCGACCGGAGCTCACGCTGGAGCATTGTTTGGTGATGTCCGCCATGATCCTTTCCAAAGTGGTGGACTTGAAACACCGGCTCATGAAAGAGTCGAAGCTGGAGCGATACACAGAGCTCATAAAGGCGTTTTATATATAGATGAAATAAACACCTTAACCATAGAATCTCAGCAGAAGATACTAACTGCGATGCAGGAAAAAAAGTTCCCGATAACGGGACAGAGTGAGAGAAGTAGCGGAGCGATGGTAAGAACCGAACCAGTACCTTGTGACTTCATACTCGTAGCAGCAGGGAACCTTGATGCTTTGATGGGTATGCATCCAGCTTTAAGAAGCAGAATTGAAGGTTACGGTTATGAAGTCTACATGAACGATACGATGCCAGACACACCTGAAAATAGAAAGAAACTCGTAAGGTTTGTAGCTCAAGAAGTTTTAAAGGATGGAAAAATTCCTCACTTCGACAAGTACGCTGTAGCTGAAATCATAAAGGAGGCAAGAAGAAGGGCTGGAAGAAGGGGGCATTTAACTCTGAGGCTCAGAGAACTTGGTGGTTTGGTTAGAACGGCGGGAGACATAGCTAGAAGTGAAGGTTCAAACGTTGTAAAGCTCGAACACGTTTTAAAAGCTAAAAAGATTGCAAAGACGATAGAAGAACAGCTTGCTGATAAGTACATAGAAAGAAGAAAAGACTACAGACTGTTTATAACTGAGGGTTACGAGGTTGGAAGAGTAAACGGTCTTGCAGTTATAGGAGAATCAGCAGGTGTTGTTTTACCAATAATAGCCGAGGTCACACCCTCGATGAGTAAGAACGAGGGAAGGGTTATAGCTACTGGCAGGTTGCAGGAGATTGCGAGAGAAGCAGTAGCAAACGTTTCTGCGATTATAAAGAAATATTCTGGAAAGGATATCTCGAATATGGACGTACATATACAGTTCGTAGGAACCTACGAAGGTGTCGAAGGAGATTCTGCAAGTATCAGCATAGCTACAGCCGTTATTTCAGCAATAGAAGGTATACCTGTCGATCAGTCTGTAGCAATGACAGGAAGTCTGTCTGTAAAGGGCGACGTGTTACCAGTTGGAGGGGTAACACAAAAAATTGAAGCTGCAATTCAGGCGGGGTTGAAGAAGGTGATAATTCCTAAAGACAACATAGACGATGTTTTGCTGGATGCGGAGCATGAAGGAAAGATAGAAATTATCCCAGTCTCCAGGATAGAAGAGGTGCTCGAACACGTGCTTTCAGATGGAAAGAAGAAACAGCAGCTTCTGAGTAAGATAAAAGAGATAATATCTGTCGAGGCTTAATTTTAACTTTTTAATACCAAAGATAGAAAACCTTATTAACAAATACAAAAAAGTGCCACTATGCACATACCAGACGGATATCTGGATATCTATTTGGTTTTAACGATGTACCTTCTTTCTGCTACAGTTGTTGCAGTATCTATCTTCAGAACGAAGACTCTATCTCAAAAATTCGGAATCGTTGCTGCAGCTATTTTTGTCGCACAGATGCTTAACTGGCCAATACCTGGCGGTACTTCGGCACACTTCGTTGGTGGTTCACTTGCAGCAATTTTGCTCGGCCCATATGCAGGATGTGTAGCAATGAGCGTGGTGCTGATAGTTCAATGTCTAGTCTTCAACGATGGCGGAATAACGGCGCTTGGAGCTAATATATGGAACATGGCGGTAGTCAATGTATTTGTTGGATATTTCATTTACAAGTCTTTTGAAAAATATGGAAAAGAGCTTGCAGCTTTCCTTGCAGGATGGCTTGGTATAACTTTAGCAGCGATATTTGCCGGCTTGGAAATCGGTTTATCAGCGAACTTCATATACGGTGTTTCCATAACAGTCCCCATAATGGCGGTATGGCATGCTGCACTCGGTATAATCGAAGGAATTATAACTGCAGCGGTTGTCAGAGCAGTTTATCCCTCAATTTCTACGGAAATTTCCAAGATTTCAAAGAAAAGTTTGTTTGCAGTCATTTTAATGATATTGGTCTCTCCGGTATTTGCTTACTCAGCAGAACTTGTAGGATATACTGAGCCACTTGAAAGAGCTGCAGAAAATCTTGGACTTGAGGAAAATCCGCTTTACAGTGGTGTTCTGCCTGACTATGTAGTACCCAATATGGATCCGTATCTAAGCGTACTGATCTCTGCAACGGTAGGAACATTTATAGTCTTTGGACTTGGCTACATACTGAATGCACGAACTAATAGAAAGAACGCTTAAAGAAGCTTCAAAGTACTTCCAGAATTTTTTTATTCATGAATATTTAAAAAAATCGGCGTTGCATTTCGTAGATCCAAGGGTTAAATTTTTGATGTCAACGATTTTTGTTCTGCTTGTAGTTTCAACTTTTTCACTCTCAAAAACATCTGTTGTTGTTATTTCAATTTTTGCAATTGCTGTAGCATCTAAACTCAGTTTGAATCATCTAATAAGAAGATCCTGGCTTTTTACAGTTTTTTCATTTGTGGTCGTTTTACCTGCAGTTTTCTACGACACTATGTACGTTGCAACTTTCACCTTAAGAGTCTTCGCCGCAATAATAAGTATGCAGCTTTTTATTCTCACAACACCCTTCAACGAAATCTGCGCAGTACTTAGATACTTTAAAATTCCAAAAACCCTTGTAAACTCAGTTTGGTTGACCTACCGCTATATTCTACTGCTTTTTAGCGATCTTCTAACGATCCTCCTAGCCAGAGAGAGTAGAAGAGTTTCAAAAGGGAGTCATATGGATGTTTGGCGCAGGGGTGGAGAAGCTGTAGGTAACTTTTTCGCGAGATCTTTTGAGAGAGCTGAAAGAGTAGAAATGGCGATGAAGTCGAGAGGAGATGTAGATTGGAGCAGAAATTGGAATTTTGGAGCTAACGAGTTGTTAATTTGTTTGATCACTCTTACAGTTGTCTTGTGGTGGTGGATTGCATGAATAACGTAATCGAACTTATCGAAGTCAGCTATCTATACCCAGATGGAAGTGTAGGGATAAAAAATGTGAATCTTAATGTTGCAAAAGACGAAAAAGTAGCCATATTGGGTTCAAACGGTAGCGGAAAGTCGACTTTAATACTTTTGATGTCGGGATTGCTTAAGCCAACAAGAGGTGAAGTCAGAATTTTCGGTTTAAGTCCCGAAAAGAAGTACATTGAGAATATAAGACGCAAAATGGGCGTGGTTTTTCAGAATCCCGACGATTTTCTATTCAACTCCACAGTAATAGAAGAACTAACCTACGTTCCAAAGCAGTTGAAATGGAGCAAGGAAGAGATAGAAAGGAGAGTTAAAGAGATAGCCGAAATCTTTGGAATAGATAAAATTTTGGAAAAGCCTCCATTCAGACTAAGTGGCGGTGAAAAAAAGAAGGTTGAAATTGCAAGCGTTCTTATTTACAAACCTGAAGTTCTTTTGCTTGACGAACCAACTGCAAACGTTGATGGGAAGACAAAAAGGAAGATAATAGAGATCCTAAAAAACTACCAAGGCACTATTGTTATCTCAACTCATGAAATCCAAATAGCCGAAATGATCGCTGAAAAGTTTGTTTTGATAAACGGAGAGCATGAGATAGAGGCTATTGGAGGTAAAGAAATCTTACAAAAATATGATTTGCTAGACGAAATTGGTATCATTTAGTAACAACTCTAGCCGAATCTTTTTCAACTATGACAGTATGCTCCCACTGGCTGACTTTTCCTCCCGAGATCTCCGCTAAAACAGGATAACTCCTAATGATGCTCTCTTTTACAAGTCTTGACAGAACTATGTTCTGTGTCTTTATCCATCTCCTTGCAAAAGGAAGAGTTCTGTATTTTTCCATGATCTCTGTAAGTAGTTCTCTTGCCGGTTTCATTCTTACTGGTTTTACGTTGATTAGGCTATAGATCTCACACTCGTTTCTATCTCCAACCTTGCCAACTCCATCGGTTGCAAACGGTTCTATTGCGATCACCATACCTTCTTCAAGTATTACACCCTTTGGGGCTGCATAGTTTGGAATGTTAGGTGGTGCATGGACTATGTAAGGCAAAAGACCGTGCCCTGTGAGGTTTATTACCGGCTTATAGCCGTAGCTTTTTATTGTATCCTCTATAATCTCACCTATCTGTGTTGTGTTTATTCCAGCCTTTATTAAGTCGATTGCTGCTTCAACAGAATCTTTCGCAGCTTTTATTAAATCCTTATGATCTCCAAGGTCGATGCTTATAGCCATGTCTGCAATGTAGCCATCGATATGCGCCCCAGCATCTATCTTGACTAAATCTCCTTTTTGAAATGTTCGTTCATCGCTGGGCTTAGGTGTGGAATGTGCAGCATCGCAGTTTATAGATATGTTGCACGGAAAAGCCGGTTTAGCTCCAAACTCCTCAATTTTTTTCTCAATAAACTCTGCAACCTCTATTATCTTCACACCTTCTTTTACCAAATCCTTTGCCTCATAGACAACTCTTTTTAAAATTTCTCCAGCTTTTAGAGTTTTTTCGATTGCTTCTTTCATTGATTTAACTCCAAAGCTATGCATATCAAGTTACCGAAAAACAAAACTAGCAAAAAATCGCTTTAATTTTATGATAAAAGTTGGCTGTTGTGGGTTTCCAACAGCTATGAAAAAGTACTTTCAGCTTTTTAATGTTGTTGAAGTGCAGAAAACCTTCTACAGACCACCCAAGATCGACGTGGCAAAGAAATGGAGAGAAAGTGCACCAGATGACTTTGAGTTTACGTTGAAAGCTTGGCAGGTTATAACTCACCCTCCAAATAGTCCAACCTATAGAAAAGCACGGCTAGAGTTTAAGGAGGGAGGATTTTTTAGGCCTATAAAGGAGGTATTTGAAGCTTGGGAGGTCACAAAAGAGGTGGCCGAAGTTTTAAATGCTAGAGTCATAGTATTTCAAACACCAAGGAGTTTTAAAGATTGTGATGAAAATATAAAAAACATGAAAGAATTTTTTAGCACTTTGGAGAGAAAGTTCCTTTTCTGTTTCGAGCCTAGAGGCTGGAAAGCTGAAAAGATCAAAGAAGTTTGTAGAGATTTAAATCTGATCCACATAGTCGATCCTACTATAGAAAATCAGCTTTACGGAGATATTTCATACTTCAGACTGCACGGAATAGATTATAAGCATGCTTACAGTGATGAAGAACTCGTGAAGATAAGAAGATCTTGCAAGGAGAACTCCTACGTTATGTTTAACAATATGAGCATGTTGAACGATGCGTTGAGGTTTAAAGATCTACTAAAACTTAATCTTTAGTTTTCTTTCTCTTCCAAAGATCCATAAGCCATTTTCTCATGTTTAAATTTTCAACTAAATTTATACAGTACTCTATCTCTTTTTCTAGTCCTATCTTCTCTTTTTCCTCTATATCCATTAGAGCCAGACACTTGTAGTACTCTTCCGGTATCATTCTGGCTATTTTCAAATTTTCGGGATAATTCATCTTCTCGCAAAGTCTCTTCATAGCTGCAGAAAGCAGTCTTTGATCACCAATTTTTGCGGCAAAGTTTAAATTGTTTGTTTTTTCAAGTAGAAAAGAATATGCTAGATCTTTTTTATATTTATCTTTTATTAAATCTATTATATCTTCTCGAAGACTTTTTTCAACAATTCTTAAGTAGTCTTCATCGCATGACGCGCTTTCAATTGCCTTTTGCAAGTACTTTTCGTTCAAAGAAAATAAATAAAGGTTTAAAAACGCCTGAACTTTGGCAGATGAGTATTTAATCTCAGAAGAAATTTTTTCGGCCAACTGAATATCTTTTTCGGCTATTTTTAGTATTCTATCTGCAATTATACATTCTCTAATTTTCTCCTCCACGTTTTAATTCAACAAGAGGGAAGATAAATACTTTGCACTTGGAAATTTCGAATTTTAAAGATCTATTCTTAGCGTCGTGAAATTGATACAAATAGCAAAAAACTTTTTAAACCTAAAGATCAAAACTATCACAAGCCAGGGTGGCAGAGGGGCTATGCGGCGGACTGCAGATCCGCTTTACCCCGGTTCAAATCCGGGCCCTGGCTCTATTATTAGGGTTAAAAAGCACGGAAACAAAGTTTAATGATTTAAATACCGGCAGGAGACATCAAAGAATGATAGAAGCAGGGCCAATCTTTTGTATACTATCTTCTTCAATATATTACATTCGTTTAGCTCACATCCCGTAGGGGTGTGCAGGAGACAAAGATCGTTAAGGAACTGATAAAGAGGCAAAAGGAGGATGAGAACTTGTAGCTCTTCGACTCCTTTTTAATGGATCTGATGAAACTTCCATGGAAATCAGAAAGGCTAAAAAGGTTGATGAGACTGCATATATTAAGACAATCTCAGAGATGATTGTTCATGAAGTGCTCAGGGATTTTTTATCTTGGAAATTGCGAAAAGCTCAGGCTTGCAATGCTTTCAAGGCTTGAAGTCATCGCATAAACATCCCGAAATTACGAGAAAATTGATGTGGAATCGATGAAAATTGGAGAAGCGAATTGGCTGTAGAAAAATATTTAAATTCCTAAAGTTACAATTGTCATGGAAACTACAATTACAATTTCAGTTGAAACGAAGAAACTCCTTGAGAAACTCAAAAGAGACGAGACGTGGGATAGCTTTCTTAGAAAAATCGCTCTTGAGGAGATTAAAAAGAGGAGAGAGGCGAATAGAAAAAAACTTTCAAGTCTTTTGATATCTGAGGAGGGAAGAGCTAAATGGGCGAGGGAGTTTTGATCGACACAGATGTGCTGATAGAATACGCCAAGGGAAACCTGGAATTGCCAGAAGTTTGCTACATTTCCGAAATAACTCTCTACGAGTTTCTGCGAGGGGTTTCAGATCAGAAAATTGCGAAAAGAATTCTCGAGGAGGAATTCATAGTTATCTGGAATGACAATGAAATAATTGAGAGAGCTAGCAAAACATACAGAGAGCTTAAGACTTCAGGTGATCTCGTGAGCGATGCAGACATAATTATTGCCTCTACAGCCATTGTGAAGGGCTTGAAGTTGTATACGAAGAACAAAAAGCATTTTGAAAAGTTAAAGAACTTCGGGCTCGAATTTTACGAGCACAGGTGAGAAGAATTTGGATTTACATTTTCAAATGCAAAGCGATGTCACTAAATTCCATTTTGATGTTAAATCAGTCGGAGATAGCTGAAAAGTGAAAGCTCGGGCGAGAGTTCTTGCAATCATCCTTTTCGGCTTACATACCAAAGGACAACACCTTCTCCCGCGTTGATTCTTCTCGTTGGGCCTTCAGATACGTCGTCATTGTTTCTATCATCGTCAGAACGACATTCGGGCGCTTTGATACTCTATCCTCTTTTTTAAGACGCACTTTCCATATCTTAAACCACCTAGAGGGTTTTTTGGGTTTCCAAGAGCGTTCATGCACCTTGCCATAACCGCTGCACCTCTTGCCAATCCATCGTCGACGAAAACTATATTTTTTTCTGGTTTTTTATATAATCCAAGCTCAATCAATTCATTCAAAAAAAGCTGTGGCTTTTGTCCTGTTATACCTGCTCTTCCTGTTACTCCAATTGCCATATTCTCGTTAAATATCCCCTCCTCAGCAATCAGTTCGACAACTCTCCTAAAAACCTTGCTCATTACAACATCTATGGTCGAAAATAGCAAACTCTCCTTCTCTATACTTCCTCCAATTTCCTCCAACTTTTGGATCTTGTCCCCGTTAGTACCAACGTCACAGCCTATAAGGACAATTCCTGCTTCCTCTGCAGCTTTTGCATTTACAGGTATCATGCCAAATCTTTTACAGTTGCTGGGCACTTTCTCAACTCTTATGTATCTGCAGATCTCTTCAGCTAATTCATATGCCTCTTCTCCAACCCTGTAAGAGTTCTTCACCGCAATATCAATAGCAGCTGCACTCTCTTTTTTCAGAAATCCTTTCACTATTGCATCGGCAATAGCCCCTCCAAGCCCGCAAAAGTTTCCGATAGTTTTTGCATACGGAACATCATCGTTGACAATTCTGCCTTTGAAGGTTGTTCCAAAATCCATCGATATGCAGGGATTTCTAAAATCAACATCTGTCCACTTTGCCCCCTCTTTAATTCCAGCAGTTGAAAGTTCGCCCTCCATTTCGTTTGCTACTATTTCAGCTCCAGTTGATCCCCTTGGTGGTAGAATTCCTGCCACAGCACCGTCAAAGTAGATCTTATCTAGCAAACTGTATTTTTTGATCTTCTCTGGCAAACTGTCTTTTGATATTGCCGGAACCATTTTAGATGGTGGAACACCTGCCAATAAACAACCATCGGCCAAAGCCTGAATAAAGACCCCTATCTCGTCTGGAGTTGTAAAATGAGCAACAACTCCCGTAGAACGCACAACAAAATCCAAATCTGAAACATTGATGTTTGCCTTTGTGCAAGATTCAATTATGGCATCTCTTACAAGCTCGGCAATAGATTGCCTTGTGAGTTTAACACCAAAGATAGTTGAACCAAAAATCTCTTCTCCAACTTTCGGTTTTCTGACATCTCTTGTAAGCTTTACGACCTTGTTTACAAGGTAAGTGCGACCAGTGTTCAGGTTTGTTGCTGTAAGAATGCACTTGGTAGTTGTATTCCCAACCTCTACTGAAGCTACGAGATAGTAAACGTTCTCCTCTGAACTTTCAACAAAAGCACTGTGAGATTTTAAATTTGCTGATATGTATTTACTCTCAGCAATTCTCGGCTTTGGAAAAAATATTTTTCGTATCATCTATCCGTGGAAGTATGTACTATCCGTAGCAAGTTCCTTTCCCGGAATCCCGACCGCATCGGCTCTGCATTGTTTGCAGAGTTTAAAAACCCTTAAATGTTTTGCAGCATCTTCTCTAGCTTTATTAAGCTCCTCACAAGTTGGCTTTCTCCAGTTTTTGAAGCTGTAAAGTGGAATTAGCGGGATTACGTTCATGATAAAGGCCCCTCTCCTTTTTGCCTCTATGGCAATTTTTTCAACCTCTTCATTGTTTATCTCTGGTACAAGCACTGTGTTAACTTTTACAGCCATTCCTGAATCTGAAGCAGCTTTTATACCTTCGAGCTGCTTTTCTATCAACAATTTCGCTCCTTCAAAACCCGTAATTGTTTTGCCGTTGTAGCTTATCCACTCGTAAATTTTTGCCCCAACCTCCGGATCTATAGCGTTCACTGTAACTGTTACAGTTTTGACATTTAGTTTTTTCAGCAGATCTATATACTCTGCAAGCAAAAGACCGTTGGTTGCAATGCACAATATAAGCTCCGGATACTTTTCATGTACAAGTTTCAAAGTTTTGAAAGATTCTTCATTAGCTAAAACTTCTCCCGGGCCAGCGATTCCAACAACCTTCAGCGGATACTTTTTTCTTGCCTCTTCTACTCTTTTCAATGCATCTTCAGCGTTTAAAATGCATGCAGCAACGCCGGGACGATACTCGCATTTATCTATCTTTCTCGTGCAGTATCCGCATTGGATGTTACACTTTGGCGCAACTGGTAGGTGAATTCTAGCATATTTAAAATGTGCCTCATGGCTGTAGCATGGATGGGCTGAGGTTAGATGGGCAAACTTGCTACCAACGTCACCCCATGTTTCTTCTTTCATTTAAACACCTTTCTCCTGCAAAGCTTTGAATACTTTCTTTGATCTTGCGTTAGGTATGGCCTTTTCGCTGAACAACTTCACGTAATCAACCACACTCTCAAAGTACTTGAATGGGAACCCAACTAGAGCCTCATCGTCTTCGATATCCGTTGCACTTCTGCATCCATAGCAACCCAAACTTATGTTGATCTTTTGTGTCTTGAACGGAATTGCAGTGCAGTCTAAACATGTAGCGCGCATAACTGCTGTATTTGGCAGAACTCTCTCTCCACCGATCGCATTTATATACGCCAGAACTATCCACATTAGCCTCTCAACTTTATCTTCAACTATCACGACGTCTGGCTCAAGGATAGCTGTCTCGAGGGGAAAGAGGTATATCTCTGATATCTCACCCGGAGCAAAAGAAAGTACTTCCTCGTAAATTTTAGCCCCTACCCCCTTATCTTTGGCTATTCCTATATTCACAGATTGTTCTCCAGTTTTAAAACTCTCAGGCATTGGTTTGAAGCCAAAGACAGCAGATGCTGCAGCACAACTGAGATCTTCCTTACCGACTAAAACGTGCTCTCCGTGTCGAGCTCTCATCAACGCTTGACAATATCTGTAACCTTTCAGTCTCTTTGCATCGAATTTCGAAGGTTCTTTAAGCAATTTTACACCAACAGGGAAAGTTTTCAGGCTTAAAATTTCTCTAAGCTCCTTTGCTTTCTTTCTAACATTTTCAATCTCCATGAACTCACCTACGTAGTCTAAAAAAATAAATTTAACCGCACTTTATATCTTCCGCCTTGATATCACTTGAACCAACAAGGTTGTTTACTATCTCAACTAGATCAGCAACTTTTATGTTGATACCTGACTCTTCAGCCATCTGCTTTAGATGGTACTTGCAGAAGGGGCAGCAAGATATTAGGTACTCGGCTCCGGTCTCTTTGGCTTCTTGAATTCTGTTTTTACCTATAGCTCCAGCAAGATCTTTAAATTGAGATTTTACACCTCCTCCTGAACCACAGCAGAATGATTCTCCTCTATTTCTGTCCATCTCTATAAGTTCAGCCCCGATGGCCTTTATTACCTCTCTAGGTTCCTCGTAGACTTTCGTATGTCTACCAAGGTGGCACGGATCATGATAAGTTACCTTAGCCTCGAACTTCTTCGGTGTAAGCTTTCCTTCTTTTATAAGCTTGTTAACGAGCTGAGAAGTGTGCATAACTTTGAAATCCCAGTCCAAGCCGAGCTCCTTTGCAATCTTTGGATAATCTATTAGAATTGTCCTGTAACATCCAGCGCATGATGAGACTATCGTCTTTACGCCCCTCTTTTTCCATTCGTTGTAGTTCTTCTTGAAGAACTCGTAGGCTATATCTCTTTGGCCAGTCCTTAAGAAGGGAGATCCACAACAATATTCGTCTTTTCCAGCAAACGTAAATTCAACGCCAGCTTTGTTGAAAAGCTCTACAGTATTTTTCGCCAATTCTACAGCTCTAAAACTCGCTGTACAGCCTGCAAAGTATAGCAGCTCTCCACTTTCGTTGTACTTGTATCCCTTTATCCACTCGATCTTTTTCTCTTGAGGTTCTCCGTAAGGATTTCCGGATTTTTCAGCCAGCTCACGTATCTTCTTATGTGCTGGAAGTGGAGCGGCCTTTTCCTTGACAAATTCAGCTCTTACATGCTCCCAAATTTCAACTAAAGGCAAATTAGTTTGACATTGCTCTTCGCAAGCACCACAGGTTGTGCATTTGTAGAAATCCTCAACCAGCTGAGGTTCCAGCTCTATTTTCCTCCTTATCAATCCTTTTATCGCGTATACCCTGCCCCTTGGCGACACGCTTTCCCACTTTATCGTCTGAAATGCTGGACAGACTCTGCAATAGAAACATTGAGCGCAAGCTGTAACTGAATCGTTGATTTCCTTCTCAAACCTCATACTATCACCACCTTCTGTCCAATTCCGATTATAAGCGGGAAAACACCCTTTGGGAATACTTTTCCAGGGTTTAAGAGGTCTTCAGGATCGATCTTCTTCTTGAACTCCCTTATCTCCTCATAATCCTGCTTTAAAAGCAGTTTGGATTCACAACTGAGATAGAGCCCTAAAGAATAGGGAACACCTCTCATCTTTTTTGCCGTCCTTAAAGCTCTGAGGCTCTGTCTCCAAGTCAAAGCATAACTTAGGAATTTCCTTTCATCGGACGGTATGAATGTTAATACTGCACCTTTTTTGCCCTTTACATACCAAATTTCACTTCCGTTCGGTTGTTTGATCATCCTACGCAAAGCGTTCAAATACGCTGGAATTGAATCTACCGGCAAAACGTTTTCAGCAGCCACAAGCCCTGGGCCGAGTTTTCTAACTCTCATAGGGTAAAACCTTGTTTCCCATATCTCTTCTCCAAGCTCTTCATCGCCTTCGCTCATCTTCTCTGTTGTAGCGATCATCAGTGTATCCTTCTCAGGTAAATTTGTTCCGAAAGATTGATTCTTCAGTTTTACATAACCTTCATCTAAGTACAACGCTGCATAGTGTTCTCCTTCGTAAACAAGCTTTCCAGCTTTATGTGGTGGGAGATGGAAAGCATAATAGTGCATATCTTCAACTTCTTTGACTTTAACCCAGGCCTTTGTGATTATCCCAGTTGTTCCACACATTCCAACGTAGTACTTCAGATCCTTACCTTCAACCTCTTTGACACCATTGAAATCAGCAACCCTTATCTTCGTAATGTTCTCAGCAATTCCACCATACTTCAAGCTACCAACACCAGTACCGTTTTGGGCTATCCAACCTGCAACAGTAGATGATGGAGCACTTGTTGGATAAATTCTAAGGGTAAGTCCCTTCTTGTTCAACTTCTTTTCTATATCCCACCAAACAGCTCCAGGAGAACACTCCACTACTTGCTCATCTTCATTAATTTCAAAACTGTCCATCCTTGTTGTATCGATCATTATCGTTTTTCTGCTTGAGAATCGGAACAAGGCTATATCCTTTACAGGCAAAACCCCTCCGTATCCAGAGGTTCCTGCGCCTCTTGGTATAACAGTTGCCCCCTCTTGCTTGGCCATCTTCAGAATTTCCATCACTTCTTCTTCGCTTCTCGGCTGGTAGATTTCATCTACATACTTCAAGAGTAACGTTATCAGTGGTGCACTCGAGATATCTCTTGTATAAAGATACCTGTGCACCTTCCAATCAGATTTTGGAATATCTCCCGTAATTATCACCTCCTCTGTTTTGCAAAAACAACAACAAGTGTATAAAAAAATTTAGGAAATATCAATCGCTTCTTTACCTCTCTCTATGAGTATCTCGACTATCCTCTCATCGAACCCTATAGTTCGTGCATAAAAAACTTCAACTTTTTTTCCATCGACGTCCACGAAACCTTTTTTAACACCTTTCGGAAGTCCAAGAACTTTTGGAATATCCTCAGTTGTGTGTATACCATCCGAAAGAAAAATTGGAATTGCAACTATCTTTTTGTAACCCTTCTTCACAATTTCAGACATCGATTCCTGCACGCTGGGTCTGTTTACGTTCATGAATGCATAAAAAACATCTGCAAAAATATTTTTACTTTTGATAGATAAGGCTATTCGTTCAACCATCTTCCTCTGCTCTTCCAGTTTGCTGCCATGGCCTATTAACAATGCAGCTACGTCCTTCAGTTTCTACACCCCCAGATTATACAAGTTTCTTTATTGGATGCCAATCTGCTTGTGGACTTATTCCGAGCTCGTTAACAGCTTCAGCGACGATTATGCTTACCATTGCTGCACTCGGGAACACCATTGGCGCATTTTCAATTGGACCATAGAGCAGAAAATCTGCGCCGAGTATTTGCATTACCAGGTTTGAACCTATGTCTGCTGGGTACCAGACTTCTTTTCTCTCTTTCTTCAAAGGTTTGATCCAAGGCCATGCAGATGGGATGTTATGTGGAGCGCCACCAGCTGGTAAGCCGAGCTTGGCTTTAACAGCCATAACTGACTTAAATGTAGCACCAGCTCCAGCGCCCAACGGTGTTGCTGCGACATCTATCAGATACTTCTTGATTCCACATTCAGCAGCGATCTGAAGCAAGCCTTTGGTTAGCCCAGCTCCACCTTTTTCAAGGATATCCAACCTACCTTTTACAGTGTTGTCTGTAGGGTTGAATGCTAAAACTATTGCAGCCTCAAGTTTACTATTCTTCAAAGCCTCGATTTCTTGTTGGGTTATGCTTGGATTTATTGAATTGTAGATAGCTCTATCGTGAACACCTACTTCAGTTACATACTTAGCTCCAGCGATTCTGACTTTTGGATCTGTAGAATCTATCAAGAAGGGAGCATCCGAAATTCCAGTAAACCACTCTATGTACTTCTCCATCGCCTCATCATGCTCGGCAACTATCTGAAGCATACAAGGTATTCCTGTTAACTCAGAAAATTCTTCCTGTGTTTTCCAAAGCTGTTCAGCCTTCTCTTTGTCAAATTTACCGGTTTTTTCGTCAGATACTATCTTGTGTCCCTTATAAAATATTGTACCAACATACGCCGGTGGATATTCGCCAGGCTGTCCGCCAACTTTAACCTTCCCGAACTCATACACTTTCTGTTCTTTTTCGTATTTAAACATTCCCTCACCCCCACGAAAGCTTTATTATAAGGTACACCAACACCAGGAAAAGGCCAAAAACAAGCCCGTAAAGTATTCCAATATCTCTACCTACTTTCTTTCCTGTTTGTTGCGCAAGCTCAGCTTGGAAGAACTCAATTTTTTCTTCGATCTTCTGTAACTTCTTTACAAGTTCTACGTATTCAGCGGTATCTACATACGCCTGAGGTGTCTTACCCTCCATCTGCCATCACCCCACAAGTAGCATTGGAACCAGTATTAGAGCTAACGCGAAGAGAAGCCCGATCATAAAGCCATAGATACCTGCCATGTTTATGCCCGCTTCAAGTTTATGAGTTCTCGAGATCAACTGCGCGCTGTATTCAACTTCACTAACAATCTCCCCAATCCTAGATGTTTTAGGTTTCAAAATTTTAGGGAAACCGTTCATAATCCCACCATCCACATCAAAATTCCGAGCACAGTCATAGCTAAGGTGAAACCCATCCAGAAGCCCTGAAACCTTCCTGCATAAACACCTGCAGCGTACTTGTTCATTAAACCTGCTTCCTTAACCCTCAGCTCCAGATCTCTAACCCAAGATTCTATATTGGCTAGCTCTCCAGGCATTGGATAGCTTTCTCCGGCTTCTATCTCTTCAGCTCCTTCCTCCTTGATCTCCACAACCATCGGTGGTTCTGGATAAGCACCTGGATCTTTCGAGATACATTCTTTTATTTTTGCAATTATCGTGTTGAGATCCTCCACGCCCATTATATCTACTATCTCGACCTGCTTCTGGAAGCGTTCGATAGCTGAAAGTGGTAGATTCTCGATGTAAGGAATCGCACCTTTAGCGTTTACTATCCTGTTGTTCTTTATACCGTGCTTGTGAAGACATATAATTGCGTCTCCAGTTAGATGCCCTGTTACCTCCGCTCCGCAGAGTATTAGATATCTGATATTCGGATTCGCAATTACGTTAGCTACAACCTTCTCAATACCTATGTTCTCAGTCTTACAGATTCCAGCTATTGCAGCTCCAGCTTCAATGAGCTTTTTTTCATCGAGATGGCTTCCAAGAGTGACTACAGCGACACAGCTTTTCGGATCGCCAACCATGTACTCTCCTTTAATTTTTGGCCATCCAGCTGCTGGTTCAACTTTTTCCGGCATATTATATCACCATTGCAAGCGAGATAAGGAATGCAATAATCAAGCCCACTACAAGCCCGTAAAAAACACCTGTAGTCATTCCTGCATAGTACATCGACTTTTCTCTTCCAGGGTATGAGGATCTAAAATTTTTGAGAGGATCTAGAGAGTTAACCAAATCATCCGCTATTTCGTCAAGTACTCTGATTTTTTCTTCAATTTCCGAAAGTGAATAAAGGATTAAGTCATCCCTTTCTTCGCCAACGATCCCCTTAACAGCATCCAAAACCAATCCAGGTTCAGAAGATATTTTAGCGAACGTCATTTCTTCTCAACCTCCGGTATCAGTCCAGTACTTACAACGATCCCCTCTTTGAAGGACGTTTTCACGAAATCTCTATATGTAAACACCCAAGCAACAGCGCCGATTAACAGAGTTAAAATGCCTACTGAACCTAAGAAGTATATCGAAACTATGCCTACGAGAACTACCTGCGCGCTTCCTGTAGCTAAGGCCAATTTTAATGTTCTTCCATGTCTTTCATCAGCCCCAAGGCATGCGTTGTATGGATGTAACATTCCAAGAGCTCCAATTATGAATATAAACAGAACTACACCAACTTCGGCAAGCTTTTCAAGTGCAGTGTAGCCATAATAACCTGTCATTGTAACAAAGTGAGACATGAACAAAAGCGCCCCAGCACCACAGATCTCCGTCATACATCTTACCATGACGGGAATGTTCATCTTAAGTATATACCTTGCACATATTCCTATCAACAGACCCGTGACCATGGACAAGACGAAAGCCAGTATCGGAGCTGCAACTTCTATTCTAAGCATCTTTCCAATATACAACCCTGCAAAAACAGCACCAACAGCGCCACCAAGTGCAAGCATACCTACAGAAGGCACACCCGTTCCTATACCATACTTTGCAACGGTTCTAACAGCATTTGCTCCCCAAAGGTTTGCGGCAAGTATCCCGGCTGCGCCAAAGAATGCTAGAAATACGCTTATTGAAGCTAAGTAGATTGCAATAAACGAGACTATTACTCCTATAGCCGCAATTAGATTGTTGTTTATCTTCTTCTCCTCTTTAGCCTCTTTTCCAGCAGCACAGGAAACCGTCATAGGTATACACCTCCAATTACAACAGCTGCAATAAACCCTGAAACTATAAGACTCGAAAGTATCGCTTTTGGCAATCTTTTGAACTTTGGATCGTGGAATCCCTCAATCGTTCCCGCTATGTTGTACGCAGCAATAACGGCATTTGCTATGAAGAATCCGATCGCTATGAAGGCTGAGATCGCTGGGTTTATACCAACCTCATTCAGAACGACGTATGTAAGTGAACCACCGACTCCGCCTATAAATCCGCCAATTATACCACTGACGAAAGAGACTGTCGGAATACCGTGTCCTTCGGTTCCAGGAGATACATATAAATCCTGCCTATCTTTCGTAATTGGGTCAAATTTTACCTTTGCAGAAACAGGTGGAACTCCAACGCCGAAGATGTAGATCACATTACCTATAAGCATTGTTATACCAATCATCAATGTACTACCTACCCCTCCGCTGAGCATGACTATGTATGGATCTACGCCTGCAAAATGATACATGTAGCCAGCACTTACAAGCCCCGTTAAACCGGCTCCGGTTGCAAGTTGCACTGTTCCAGTCCCAACTCCAGTAGCCATGGCCATCGCAGCTGGAGCACCACCAACTGGGATGTGATGAACAGCAATAACTATCAAAACTCCAGCGATTATTAATAGGATGATCGCAGTTATCGGATCCAATCTGATCACCCCTCCAACAAGGCTAACTTTTCCGGATATGGTCCATAATTCTTTCTCGCCCAAACCTCAAGTATTCTGTTCGCAACTATCAGCAGAATTATCATCACTGCCCCCACAACGATCGACATCTCTGGTGTAAAAAGCAGAGATCTCCAGTTATCTAGGAAGACTATAAGTCCAAAAGTTATACCCGTCGCTGGTCCTCCAAACTTTGCACAGAACCATGCGTTATCTATGTTGCTTCTAGTTCCAACCTCAGCCTTTGTAACTATCTTTCCAGAAAATGCTGCATTCAATCCACAACCAAAAGGCTGGTTCTGAAACTCCCTTTCAGAGCCGTAGTGGACATCCCCAGTTGAAGACCCGATCGCTCCAACCGTTATACCCCAGATGAAGGCAAGCATTACAAACGGGAACGGATGTTCGAAGTATGCATGCAGAACATAGGAAAGCACAAGAACACAGAAGGTAGCCACGAATCCATGGGACATTATTCCTGGAAGATGGTTGAACATAACATCAAGATATATCGGCTGTCCGTATCTTCTTGCACTTGCAATTCTTCCAATATGTGCAGTACTTGCGTATATCCCATGGAATATCGAAGCTACAAATGCACCGATGGCGAATGAAGCAAAGATGTTGAAGTTCAGGTTCATTAGTATCCAAGCAACGGTTGCTGCGATGCTTGAGTAGAAGGCGTAAGCAGGCGGTTCTCCAGAAATTGCTTTGTTGAAAATTCTATGCAAAACCCCAACCTGTGGAGCAAGTTGTACCTGTGAATTTGGGTTGCTTTGTGAGCCAATGTCCGATTCAAGGTCTTCTGCAGCCCCTGCAATAGTAGCTGCTGCACCCATCAGAGCTACAAGCCCTAAACCCGTATTTATGTCCATTTCCACCACCTTCTCAAGTGTTAATTAATTCCCTTACCCAAGTAACCTCAACTAAATGTCCAGAACTCAGCCGAAGTTCGACATATTTATGTTTTTTCTTTTTTTGCAACTTATTTTGATATTTTCTTAAATTACAGATCTCAAATAAATATTCTCTGATTCGAAATAAAATAAATTTTACTAAGTTACCAACTTCACAATCGTCTGCCCCTCAACCACCGAAGGATAAACATCGCAAAACTCCTCTATCCTTGAATCAAGAATTTTTACCTTTCTGATCTTCTCTCCATACTTTTCGTATGGTAATTTTACTCTAACCCCATCCAGTTTTACAGTTATCGGAGCTGGAGATAGGGCTTCAGAGACCTCAGGTATCTGCCTCTCTATTTCAGCCTTGATGTAGTATGGTGGTATTTCTATTTCTCCCAACTCCCTCTTTTTTTCTTCTACACACTTTTCTACCGCTTTTGCAACCTTTTCTAGCAGTTCTATGTCGCTTTCTTTGCTGAACTTCCCAACGAACCTGCCAAAATTCGATACATACTTTACTCCCTCAACTTCGATCCTCGGATACCCAGTAACAACTACTGGCACAGTTATATCCTTCAGGATCTTCAATTTCTCCATAATACAGTGCTTGAAGTTACCAAACATAAATACAGCAACATCATGTTCGTTTATAAGCTCTTTCTCAAATCCCGTAAGCCTCGCAAGTCTTTTTCCAACCCCCCTAGATAACCCAACCATGTTCGATTTTGCACCCTTCCTGCGTAGATACTCAGCAACATCGCAGGATGGATGAGGTAGATGATGTATAGATATCGTCGGAACAACTACAGCAATCTCACTTCCAGCGAGTGGAGCCTCCTTCAGCTCACCTTTAAGAACCTCTACCATCTCTCTAACTTTTTCAACATCCTCTTCGGGAACTATAATGAACATTGTAACTTCAGTCTGTGCAAAGTTCTTGAGGATTACATAGCCACCAAGATCCTCCACTAGATTTTCTAGTTCCTCATGACGATACACTCCACCGCTAAAAATCAGTGGTACAAACATAACCCTCCCTCAAAATTTTTTCAGCCATTTTTATCCATTCCTCTTTTATTAAATCCTCGGAGGCTACGATTACTATCTTACTCTCTGTTTGCATGTACTTTCGAATCCTAAAACCTTCAGGAATCGTTCTCACGATTATGTCTATAAGCCCAGTCATCAATTCTTTTGATGGATCGTAAACTACGGAATTCAGTATTTCTTCGCTTAGGTTTTCTTTAACCGCTATCTCATACCTACTCAGTTGCTCAACTTTATCACTCCCAACTTTATCCCAGAGGATTCTGAGGACTTCAGGCATGAGTTTATCGTTTTCACAAACTGCTATAACTCCATCTTTAGCAGCCTTCAATGCTACAACGTCGGAGAACTTTAAAATACCCCCGGATTTTGAAAAAGTTATAGCCAATATTACAAGTGGCTCTTTTGGATCAGCGTAGATGTAAAATTCCCTAATAGACCCTCTCACAGTACTTTCAGATAGAATTGTCGAAACAGTTCTGTAATAAGCTTCCTTTCCTTCCTCATCTGGAGATTCTATAACCAACCTCATAAACCTCCTCCTCTCTAACTCCAGAAGCTACAAAAGCCATTCCTGTTGCTACTGCGAACTGAGAATACCTGGGAACTACAACATCCATCCCTAAAGCTTCTCTTACAGCTTTTACAAGTCCTTTAAGCAATGAAGTGCCGCCGACTTCTATTATTGGCTGTCTAAGTGTGATCTCCTGAAGCTGCTGCTCCATAATCTGATCAACTACGCTTCTGCATGCAGCGGCTGCAACATCTTCAGCCTTCGCTCCAGCGGCAAGGGCTGTGGTTAGATCCTGCATTCCGAATACGATACAATAGGAATTCATCATTACCTTTCTATAATCACCTCTAGCCGCCATCTCACCGAACTCGTTTATATCAACTCCAAGCCTTCTTGCAGTAGTTTCTAAAAATCTTCCAGAAGATCCGGCACAGATTCCGCCTAGGGTGAAAGTGTCTGGAATGCTGTCGTGGACTGTTATAGCTTTGTTGTCCATCCCTCCAATATCTATTATAGTGGCATCTCCCTTCTGCGTATCTGCTAAAAAAGTAGCTCCTTTCGCTCCTACTGTAATTTCATCCTGGATTATATCAGCATTGAAATGTTTTGCGATTAAAAATCTTCCATAGCCTGTTGTACCTAAGGCTTCTACCTCAGAAAGCTTAACTCCGGCCATCTGTAAGGCTTCATTCAAAACCTTTTCGGCCGTATCTATTATATCAACGGTGTGTCTCCAAGCTGCACCGATTATCTCGTTGTCCCTCATTATCACTGCCTTCGTTGTTGTTGAACCCGAATCTAGTCCAACAGTAAGTCCAGAATGTTTCGTCCTTGCAAGTAGGTTCTTTCTTTCCACTATATTTACCAAAGCTTCCATTCTCAGTAAAAAGTTTCCTGCTTTACTTTTTTCTGTAAAAGAGTAGGCTACAACAGGTATTTTCGCATCCTGAAGGTATTTTCTTATAGCATTTCTAACTAAAGCTCCATCTGCGCATCTGAAGCAAGTAGCTATGAATGCAGCATCCACATCACTCCAGCCTTCCGCTATGGATTTAGCTCTGGCCATCATCAGTTTTAGATCTCCACCTTTTACGCTGATCCCAAACTCATCCTCAACATCTCTTACTACATTAAAATCAACCTCCGGAATCACTATATCGGCACCAACTATTTTTGCAGCTTTCTGAATTTCGTTGTAAACGCCGCTGTATTCAGCTCCGCACGTTAGAAGTGCTACCTTCACCATCTCAATCACCAATCTTCTTCATAAATTCAAAAATTTTTCTTACAAATTCTTTTCCCTCTTCATAGTTCTGAGGCAGATTCAATCTGATATAAGGGATTTCCCTCGCCTTTATCAGGTATATTAATATGTCGTTGTGCGTGCAACCTGCGCAACCAAATGCATACTCATAATTTGCAATCAAAGCAGCCTCAGCCTGTTCAATCAAAGAATCCCAAACTCCTAAACGCCCTCTTATTCCTGAAGGCATCTCTACTGAAGCATACTTCAAACCCCTGATTACATCTTCAGTAGTAATGTTCCTAGGAGGAGAATCTATCTTTGGGTTTCTGACGAGGTTTCCGATTTCTTCCATCATAGTAACGGGGTAATGTCCTACTCTTTCTACAAGATCTGCAAGTATAAGGCTGTTTATAGGGTGAACAAGTATCTTTTTGGGATTTCTAACTTTAAAAATCCCAAACTCTCTTAGCGCTTGGGAGATAAAGGGTAAAAATCTAGTTTCGTACTCGATCTGATAAAGCCCCGACCTTGCTCCTCCACCCCTTTCAGCCCTACAAATTCTTTTGTCACCTATTGGATATCCTCTATCCTTCGAAAAAACCTCGTAGTAGTACTCCTTCCTTATGAAATCCACAATCTTCCCCACTTCCTTCTCATCCCCTTCAATCATAGCTCCAAAACAAGTTTCTTTCACTGTTCCATCGAACCCATGACCTAGAATTTTAAAAACCAACTCCTCGGAGTTGATTCCTGAATCGGGAGATATAACGAAAATTCTCGTCTTCATCTCACACCTCCATGAAGTAAACTTCGCTACCTTCCTTGGCATCCTTTAAAGCTTCAAAATTTTCAACAACCACACCTATTATGTTTGTAGACTCGAATCTTTCGGCAGTTGGACCATATTCTTTGCTATCGCTAAATCGGACACCTATCAATCCAGCATGTCTTCTCGACATGTTTGTTACACCAATCTCACCCGCTCTAACAACATCTTTTGGAGTGTTTTCTGGAATTAAGGGGTCTTTGTAAGATAATTTCGGTCTGAAAATTATCAGATCGTTAGTTTTGAAGTACACTTCAAGTTTTCCAACTCTTCTACCTACCATTCCCGCTACCAATTTGAAGTACTCAGTTGTTCTTGGTGCTAGATCGTAGTAAAGTTTCAACCTGACAATTTTAGATTTTTCTACTCCCACAGTCTTTACCTCTCTTTTTGCTATTATTTCAGCCGTATTTAATGGATACTGAGAGACTACAACTGCCTCATCGCTTTTATCGCCTTCTCTTATTTGTCTGATTCCAATTTTTTCTAAATGAGATTGAGCTTCAGACTGTTTTAATCCTACTATATTTATTCTTGCGGGGATCGTCTCCACTCTTAAACTGTCTCCTTCTTTAACAACTTCCATGATCTCCATGCCCTGAACGATGTGCCCAGCAATTAAATGGTCTTTGTTCGGCATGCGGCTTTTTCTGTAGATATAAACATCTCCCTTGTTTTTTCCTGCCGTTCTTATACTCACAACTCCTCTTTCACGCTTTTCCACATTTTCATCTCTGAATTCTAAACCCTTAAGTCCTTTTATACGAACGTAAGTGTTTGTAACCTCTTCAACTATATTTTTTTCTTCAAAAACACTCATAACGTATTCGGCAGCCTCTGAGAGATTGCAATCGAGTTCTACTACCATTTTCGTGTATATCTCATCACCATCTTTAAGTTTCTCTTCCAATTCAGCCCTTAAAATTTTTCCTTCCAAAAACCTTGTTTCTATGACTGGCTCTACTCTTAAAAACTTATCTCCTATCTCAAGAGATCTGAGAACTTTACTCCCACCTACGATTTTGGCAACAACGCCGCCATCTGTAGTATTATGCTTCGCAGAGTACTTTGTTATAGTAGCTATAATATAAACGCTTTCCGAGCTGCCTCCTGCGAAGCTTATTAAAAACTGTCCAGGTTCATAGGTTTGAGTAACTAGAAAATTCTTCAAATCTAAATTAAAAGGACCGAAAGCTAGAGCCCTTTTGGTCCTCCAGGCAACCTCTAAACCAATCAGTTTCTCCATTACCAATTTCCAAAGTTCTTGATTTTCGATCTTTATAGTGATCTTACCCCTACTTGTGTAAATCTGATACTTTTCAGGCATTACCTTGATCTCTGTTTTTCCCCTTACAATCGCTGAAACATTATCCGTAGGTAATTGGCGAATTTTAAGCAAATCACCGAAAGTTGTACCTTCAGGGACTTCAAGCGTTTCACCATCGAGCTTGACCATCATACTTAAGGAAGTAGGCAGCGTGATATTTAAACACTTATACAAAAAGGTTCGGTGAAGTTAGAAAAATTTAGTTTAAAAAATTTTAATCTTCTATAAAAACTAAGCTGTTTTTCGCCTCTATGAGCGTAACTTTTCTGCCTTCAATTCTCCTTTCCAGCTCAAATTCGAACCAATCAGAGCTAATTCTTATTATTTCGTTTTCAACTTCTATCTCTAACTCTCCTTCGCTGTAAAGCTTCTTTATTTCTTCCTTTTCGAGTTGAGATATTTTTCCAAGGATCTTTTTAGCCTTGTCTTTGAACATTGGTCCGATTATCGCAAATTTTGGTTTTAAAGATTTTACACTTATCTCTACATTTGGCTCCTCCTTAACGAGCTCAACTTTTGAATTCGTTGCTCCAGAGATATCCTTTGTATCGAGCGAATCAAATTTTGTAAATATTATAATTCTCTTAAGTGGAGCATTGAGAGCTAGGTTTCTATCGTGTTTAAATTTTCTGATCGAAGCTACTATTTCTTTGATCTCTTCTCCCTTCTTCTCGAACTCTTCACTTAAAAGTTCTTTATCCACTTCCGGATACTTCTGTAAATGTACGCTGCCATCAAATATTTGATTCCAGCACTCTTCTGCCATGAATGGAGCAAAGGGAGCTATCAACCTTGTCAAAACGCTTAAGACGTAGCATATAGTATACTTTGCAGCTCTTTTTTCTTCTTCGCTTCCTGAGTATATCCTGTTTTTGACTATTTCAAGATAGTTGTCAGCATATTCATACCAAGTGAATGTTCTTATCGCTTTTAAAGCCTCGTTGAATCTGTAATTTTCCATATGGTCCCTAACTTCTGCTACGAGTTTGTTGAGCTTTGACAGTATCCACCTATCGGCATCTCTGAGGTATTTTCTATCCTCCTCACTCATTTTGTAATCTTTCGTGTTCATGGCTGTAAAGTTGGTTATACTCCAGAACTTTTGCTGGAAGCGAGAGGCTGCTATAACCTCTTTCCAGCTGAAAATTATATCATCTCCAATCACACCGCTTGCAGCCCACATTCTCAATGCATCAGCACCGTACTTTTCTATGATCTCTTCTGGAGCTATTACATTTCCCAGGCTTTTGCTCATCTTTCTTCCATCTTCCCCAAAGACCATCCCATTTATTACAATTTCATACCATGGAATTTCGTTCTGGAGGGCTAAGGACCTAAGAATAGTGTAAAAAGCCCAAGTTCTTATGATGTCGTGCCCCTGCGGTCTTAGATGTGTTGGATATTCCTTAACGTTTGGCCATCCTGTGATAACGAGGGGGGTTATACTTGAATCCATCCAAGTATCGAGTACATCGGTTTCACCTCTAAATTCATTGGAACCGCATTTGGGGCAGCTTTCTGGGGGACTAGTTAGAGTAGGATCTACAGGTAACCATTCCTCTTTTGCCACCAAGATTTCACCGCACTTCTTACAATACCAGACAGGAATTGGAGTTGCAAAAACACGCTGTCTACTTATCACCCAGTCCCATTCCATCGCTTCCACCCAGCTTTCAAGTCTCGAAAACATGTGTTGTGGTACCCACTTGATTCTTCTTGCAGCTTCGAGTATCTTCTCCTTCTCAACTTTGACAAACCATTGTTCAGCTGGAATTATCTCGACCGGCGTTTTACATCTCCAGCAGATTCCAACGTTTTGTTCGATTTCTTCTTGTTTGATCAATCTTCCTTCCATTGCTAGATCTTCTAATATCTTCCTCCTCGCTTCTTTTGTAGTAAGTCCTGCATAATTTCCGGCCAATTCGTTTAGTTTTCCATTCTTGTCGAGGATGTTCCTAAGTTCGAGCTTATGTCTTTTCCACCATTTAACGTCCTGTCTATCTCCAAAGGTGCAGATCATCACTATACCTGTTCCAAAGCTTGGATCAACGTCTTCATCAGCTATTATCTGAACTTCATGGTTTGTTGTCGGTACTTTTACTTTTTTGCCAACTAAATGATTGTATCTCTCATCTTTAGGATGTACAGCTATTGCAACACATGCTGGGATCAACTCTGGTCGAGTGGTGGCGATAACAACATCATCGGAGAATTTAATATAATTTAAAAATGTTTTTGTTTTCCTGTACTCTATCTCTGCCAATGCAATTGTAGTTTCACATCTAGGACACAAAACAACGGGATGGTAGCCTTTATATATCAACCCCTTCCTGTACATTCTAACAAAAGATAGCTGTGTTTTAGAGAAGTACTCCGGTTTCATTGTTATGTATTCCTTGCTCCAATCTATACTAAATCCAAGCCTTTTTGCAGTTTCACGCATCAACTTTATATTCTGTATCGTAAAATCGACACAGAGTTTTCTGAATTCGTCTCTGGGTACATCGTTTTTCTTTATTTTATACTTTTCCTCCACCTTAACCTCAGTCGGTAACCCATGACAATCCCATCCCTGTGGAAACATCACTTCATAGCCGTTCATCCGCTTGTATCTTGCTATGAAGTCGATTATACACCAATTCAAGGCATGGCCGAGGTGAAAAGAACCTGTAGGATAAGGAGGAGGTGTATCGATAATGTAATGAGGCTTCTTTGAATTCCAGTCAAATCTGTACATGTCTTCCTTCCAACATTTCAACCATTTCTCCTCAACTTCCTTTGCATTGTACATCTCTACCACCTCGACGGCATACTCCTAAGCCATTCTATATCTGGCAGATAAAGTCTCCTTAAATCTTTTAACCCCATTTTAAGCATTGCAAGTCTACCAATTCCAATACCCCACGCAAGAACCTTTCCTTTTATACCCAGAGGTTCAGTAACTTCCTTTCTGAAAACACCAGCTCCACCAAGTTCTATCCAGCCTAAACCATCTACATATACCTCTGGCTCTACACTTGGTTCAGTATATGGAAAATATCCTGGCCTGAATCTAACCTCTTCAAATCCCATTTTCTCGAAGAACTCTTTTAGTAACCCTAGAAGATGTTTAAAACCAACATTCTCATCTAAAACAACTCCTTCAAGCTGGTCAAATTCTGGTAGATGTGTAGCATCTATAGCTTCTCTTCTATAAACTCTATCTATACAGAAAGCCTTTTGCGGGGGATTAGGATTTTTTGCAAGGTAGTGAATCGTTATAGCTGTTGTATGTGTTCTTAAAACTAGCTGCCTTGCCTTGTTCAAGCTCCAAGTTCCTCCCCAGCCAGTGGATCCTGTAATCCAACCGTTTTCATGAGTAGCTTTTACTTTTTCTACAGGTTCATCCTTAAGATCAGCAAATCTTTCTAGATAAAATGTGTCCTGCATTTCTCTCGCAGGATGATCTTGTGGTTGAAAAAGAGCATCGAAGTTCCAGAAAGCTGGTTGGACGTAGTGACCTTTGATTTCTTTAAAACCCATTTCGAGGAAGATTTTTCTACAATCTCTAATTATCCTTTCGTATGGATGGATCTTTCCTCCATAATATTCTTTAGATGGAACAGAGACGTCGTAAGACAAAAACTTCTTTCCCCTCCAGCTTCCGTTTACTATCATTTCCGGAGTTAAATCCGTCACAACGTCGGTTAATTCTAATGCCAGCTTCTCTTTAACTTCTATCTCATAGCTTTTTACTTCCTCCACTTTTACCAACTTTCTCCTTTTAAGCAGATCCAGAGTTCTTGCGTCAACTTCTTCACTCTTTTTTATAGCTTCAAGAGCCTCTCTTTCTTGAAAAATCGGTTCAGATTTTAGTATCACTCGACTTCCCTCTAAGCTAACAAAACCTTTCTTTTTCAACCATCCTAAAGCTATCTGGAATTCATCCCCCATCTTCTTTCGGAGTTCTTCTATATCATCTGTTTCTCTTAGAAGCCGTATCAGCTTTTCTTCAGGTAGACCCTCAACTAAATATCTTTCACCCTCCTCAGTTAGGCTAACTTTTTTTCTTTTAACCTCGTAAATATTAACGAACCCTTTCTGGTTAAGAAGCATCGCAGCTTTCATAGCAGCGTCTGGGTTAAGATTAGAAATCTTTGCAACTTCCTGTAGTGGATACCTTTTTCCAGCTTCGAGTTTGTCGAGCAGCCTAATCTCAATTGGTGAAAGCATAGTGGTAGAGATGAGAAACGTTTTTAAATGCTTTCCTAACTAAAAGTAACTATTTATTTGGAGGTTGATTAAATGTGGGAAAGTGTGGTTGAACTTGTTGAAAAACTTAAAGGTGGGGAAGTTAAGGCTGTGGAAGTTGTAGAGTACTGTTTTGAAAAAATAAAAGAGTTGAATCCTAAAATAAATGCTTTTGTAACTCTAAACCAGAAGGCGATTGAAGATGCGAAGAGTGCAACAAAAAAACCACTTGCGGGATTACCAATAGCCGTCAAAGATAACGTAGAAACGAAAGGGCTGCGAACTACCTATGGATCAAAGCTTTTTGAAAATTACATACCACAAGAAGATTCAGTAATTGTTGAAAGGCTGAAGAAGGCGGGAGCCGTTATATTGGGTAAAACCAACATGCCTGAATTTGGATTAATAGCTTACACAGACAATTTAATTACTGGTCCTACTAGAAACCCTTATGACCTGAACAAAACCGTTGGGGGGAGTAGTGGAGGAAGTGCCGCAGCCGTTATAGCTGGAATGGTACCAGCAGCAACAGGAAACGATGGTGGAGGAAGTATAAGAATTCCAGCATCCTTTTGTAATCTCTTCGGCTTAAAACCAACGTTCGGAAGAGTTCCGGTTTATCCGAGATTTCCTATTTTTAACGGTCTGCACTGCGAGGGGTTTCTAACGAGCTGTGTTGAAGATACAGCATTTTTGCTGGATTTTGTTAAAGGTTACGATGTAAGGGATCCAACTTCTTTACCACCAGATGTCAGTTACTACGATGCAATAAAAGAAGAGCCAAAAGAAGTAAAATTTGCGTTATCGATGGATTTAGGGTACGCAACGGTAGATCCAGAAGTTGAAAAAGTTGTCAGAAATGCCGCAGACAAGTTAAACAAAATAGGAAGCGTAGAAGAGGTAGATATAGAACTTCAAAGCCTGGAAGCCGAATTAGTTAAAAAGGTCGTCCTCGAAGTGAGTGTATTTCTTGGTGAAAAAATTGATGAGTGGAAGAAGGTGGCATATCCACCATATTTGGGTTTTCTAAATTTGGCTGAATCTATGACTTTCAGAGATTATATAAAAATAGAGCATGCAAAAATTGAATTCTGGAAACTAGCCTCAAAGATATTTGAAAAATACGATTTTCTCGTAACACCCACTGTAGCAGTTTTACCATTCGATATCGGAGAAATAGGAGTCTATGAGATAGCGGGAAAACCCACTACTCCTATAGGATGGATGCCTTTTACCTATCCTTTCAATTTTACTGGCCAGCCGGCAGCTTCAATTCCTGCGGGATTTGTGAAAGATCTACCCGTTGGAATGCAGATAGTTGGAAAACATCATAGCGAAGTCGAACTTTTAAGAGTCTGTAAAGCATATCAAGACACAAGCGATTGGAGGAAAAGAAAACCGAAAATTAGATAAATTTTTTATTAGTCATCGAATGGCAAAATGGGGTTTTTTCACTAACCTTATAAATTCTTCAATTACTTTTCGTTATGCTACTTGAACATGAAGCTAAAGAGATCCTTGAAAAGTACAACATAAGGACTGCAAGGTGCATCTTCGCTGAGAGTGAGGAGAAAGCAGTTAGTGCTGCGAGGCAGATAGGATTCCCAGTTGTCATGAAGGTGGCTTCGAGGAAGATAGTTCATAAGAGCGACGTAAATGGAGTTAGACTGAATGTGAAAAGCGAGGAAGAGGTAAGAAGGAACTTCAACGAACTTATGGCCATAGATGGTGCTGAAGGTGTTAATGTTCAGCCGATGCTTCAGCAAGGTATAGAGGTCATCGTCGGAGTTGCAGAGAATGAGCAGTTTGGAAGCGTAGCAATGCTCGGCCTGGGAGGGGTTTTTGTTGAAGTGCTCAAGGATGTAAGCTTCAGACTTCTGCCGATAACAAAGAGGGATGCTGAGGAGATGGTGAGGGAGATAAGGGGTTACAGGATTCTTCAGGGGTATAGAGGGAAAAAAGCAGATGTATCAGCGATCGTAGATCTTCTCCTCAAGATAAACGATGTTGTTGAAAAGGAAAGTGTTGTTGAAATGGATCTGAATCCTGTTTTCGTTTACGAAAAAGGCTACGCAGTTGCTGATGCGAGGATGGTCGTCGGAAGGAGGAAGAGCTTCAACTACGAGCTCGGCGATCTGAGCGTGCTTTTCAATCCGAAGAGCGTTGCTGTGGTTGGTGCATCA
>CAYZIW010000010.1:0-41065 GCA_964478605.1 uncultured archaeon
AAAGGAGGAAGTATAGAAAACAAATCTATACAATAATAATTGGAAATTTTATCGTGTGCGATCAGCTATTTGAGCTTTGATTTCAATTTAGGGATTTTAAAGGGGTTTATGCTGGAGTTTAAGGGATTTGCCGAAGGTTTAGAAGACAATTGAAGTTTGTTAACATGCATCTGCAAAATCCTATTGAAACAAAATCTTGAAAAATAAGTTGAGAAAAAGTAAACTTACCTTCCTTGATGGTTTAAACAGCAAAAACACCTTTCTGTAGTTCTAAGCAGTTTTAAAGTATCCTAATCTCCAGAAGATAGTTCAAAGAACTTCAGCACTCCTAGTATGATTAAAATCATCCCAGAAAGAATTGGCGGGATTTCTCTATTCAAGTCTCTTATCCAACCGCCCGCTAAAATTGCGAGGTATATCAGAACGATGTTGGTCAAAATGACAGCAAATATTATCCAAAAAATCGAGATTTCCAAAAAAGGAAAACTAATTCCTATAGCTCCTTCATCAAGGCTCCCTAGGATGCCAGTAGTCAGCAATATCAGGAAGGACGAATTATTCTTCATAGATCTAAACTTTTCATCTTCGAATGCTTCCTTAATAATTTTTCCTCCAACTCCACAGAAAACAATTAAAACTATCCAAGCGCTAAAGCGTGCAACCCAATCGTAGATTGCCAATCCCAACAGCCAACCAAGTAAGGGCAAGATGGCTGTAGATGTTGAAAATGCAACTGCCATCTTGCCTGCATAAATCAATCGTCTTTTTAAGTTTTCAGCCGTGAATAAAAGGCTTAAAACGAAAGCAAGACCAAAATCGTCCAGCGATAGGCCAAGTGCCAGTAAAATAAGAGTTAAGTAGTCCATTGTTTCATCCAAGTAAGTTTATGTATTCCTGAATACCCTCCACTACCTTTCTTGAAATGGTAACCCCTGATCTTTTTGCAATTCTCAAAGCTTTATAAAAGCCATCTACTTCATCAAAAAGGACAGCATCTACCAAACTGAGTCCAGCCTCGCTATCTAATTTTAAAAGCTCATCCACGAATTTTATAGCATGATAAACGCTCTTTCTCTTCAGAAGCCAGAGAAAGTTCATGAGCTTTCCTATGTTTTGCGTATCAAAGTATCTGATTGACTGATTCTTTTTCTCTCTGTTCAGAGTGTATACCCTTAATGAGAAAGATTTCTTCGTTAAAACTTCCAAAGCCCCTAAAGACTCCGTATGGGTGAGATGGTAAAGCAAAGCGAGCTTACTGTTGCTCATAAAGTCCTCCACCCAGTAGTGTGGTAATCTCTTCTTAAGATCTTTTAGAGCAAGGATTTCTATAGATTTCAAGCTTTCTAAAGGAACCAAAGCGTAAACGTGAACAACTGCCCTGTCCCTTTCTTCGTATTTTATATACGGTGTGTAAAAGTGAAAACCGACCCAGGCTAGAGAGTAGTTTATTCTATCAATTTTAATCGGATTTCCACCCTTAACTTCGAAGTGCTTGGGTAAAAATTTTCCAGCAGATGGCATTAAGGTGATAGGAATTGTTTCGTTTCCAGCGGGTTTTCTGTTATTTATAAGGTTCTCCTTAACTTCTGTAAGAGTTTTCGGTATGCCTGAAAAATACATGTTGTTTATGTTTGCTCCTCTACTGAAATCTGCCTCGCTTCCGGATCCATCCATTAAAGCTCGATGAAGGGCAAGCATTTCTTCTAGGGCATCTATTAGTCCATTTTTTAGAGCATTCTCCATTTCATCCTGATCAACTTCTTTAGAAACGATTTTATATTTATTACCGAAAGGTACGAGCTCGAAATTCTCGCAACCCCCTCGAATAAGGCATTCAGAAATCCCATAAGCAACGTAAAGATCGAAGATTTCATCAATCCCCGGAGTTTCGAACATGCAATCACCTCAGACCTATCCATTCAAGCTCAAGCACCTTGGAAAATTTCGGCACCTCACCCCCTCGCCCCTCTGCTCCCTTGTAGTCGCAAAGAACCAAAGGCAGAAGGATGCAACCAACAACTAGCCTAAGTTTATCGGAGCTCGGTAAACATCTTGCCTTTACACTCAACTCCATAACGGTTTGCAGCAGCGCATCTAAATCGACATCCGGAACATTAACTGAGATATTCAAAACATCCTTGAAGCTATCGACAATAAAGTCCTTCAATGCTGGAACGATGCCATCGAAATTCCTTAATTTATCTACTATGACCTCTGGAGACAGTTCCTCCTTTTGTATACTCTCTACTTGCCCCATCAATATCGGTTCGTGATGAATCATGACAACTAGAGCTCCTATGAAGGCTGTTTTTCTGTCAAAGATCTGTTCTAGAATCTCTCTTGTGTAAAAAGCACTCAGCAGTTCATGTCTAAAACCGTGAAATTTTCCTGTTTCTATGTTTTCTTGATAAATTTTCGCTCCTTTTCCAGTATCGTGGAGAATGATAAGCGACTTCATGAATCTATCAACTTCTGAATGATTAATTTTGATATTATAAGAGCTCATGACTCTTGCAATGGAGGGAATATATTTTCTTCTTGTAATTTCCCAAGCTTTAAGCATCGACTCAACGTGTTCTCTCAAGTTTTGACCTTTATAAGCGTATATTTCAAATTTCATGGCCTATCACTCCTAAATCACGATCGTAGAATTCATCCTTGAGCTTGTATATAGAAAGAGGTTTTATCCATCCAAAATTCTCTATCCTGACGCTTCCATCCTCTTCAATCCTCACTTCCCCTTCTAATAGCTTTTCTTTGTTCTTGAGCCAGTTATATTCTACTCTTATGATTTTCCCAGCATCAAACCACTCTCCACCAACGTAAAGCATTGCGTAGAGTTCCGGTCTTGCTCTTAGCTCATACTCTGGCGGCAAGGAGAAGAGTTTGAGTTCCCTGAAGTAGATGTAGGCAGAGTAATATTCCCTTGGAACTATGTTCTTCTCGTAATGGTATCTGTAAACTCTATCAAGAGCCTCCCTAGTTATCTTCACGTCTAAAAGGCATTTTTCAACGTTGTTTGGATTTTCGAGCTCATCGTATGTTCTCAAGAGCACAAGAGGGTCGTAGGGATGATAGGAATACATCGTTTCCACGGTCATCTCCTTCTTATCTACATTGATCCTTAGTGATCCAGAACAGTTGTTATTCAACTCCAACTCGATCTCATTTTCATTTTTCTTGAACTGCTCCAAAATTTCGCTGAATTTTTTGAATTTGATAACTTCAGACTTGCGACCTTTCTTGGATTTTCTTGTATATTCAGGCTGAATTTCAGCTTCAATCAAAATTATCGCTTTACCCTTTTCCCCCCTTCTCCTCGCACATCTTCCAATTCTCTGAATTAGTGCATCTAGTGGGGCGATGTCTGTAACTACTAGCCCGACATTTTCAAGATCGAGTCCAGATTCAACAACTTGTGTTGCGACAATTAGATCAGCTTTTTCGAGCATCATCTCCTTCTCTTTTCTATCTTCAGCTGTAAAACGGCTGTGAATGAGCATGACTTCTTTGTTCTGGACCTCATTTAGACCTTTTAGTTTTTCATAAGTATTTCTTGCTTTGTCTACGGTATTTCTAACAAAAAGCACTTTCTTTCCAGCTTTTAGAGTATCTACTATGTCTTTCAATATGCTGTCAAAGCTTTCCGAAATCTCCACTTTAACTTCCCCGCGCAGCGGTTTTAGTTCGTCATTATTCAAAACTTCAATTTTTGTTGCATCTTTTGCAATAATGTTCATCAACTTGCTCGGAATCGTGGCGCTCATTATTACTATAGGAACTTTAGCCTTTTCGAGCAATTTTATAACGAGTGCAAAAAGCATTGGCATGTAAAGTGAGCAGTCTTGATACATCTGAACCTCATCAAAGATTACGAGGCTCTGAGCAATTGAACCAGCGGGAAAAGTGAATCTATTCCCGATCTTTCTATGAGCAGCAAGTCCATAAAGAAAAGAATCCCATGTAGCAAGAATAATGCTACCAAGGAAAGCGTGAGTTTCCTCAAGCCCATATTCAACTAAAACTGATTTTTTTGATATTTCTTCAGCATTTGAGTATCCTTTAAGCGAATATAGTTTCTCCACAAGTTCCCTTATCCTCTCTGCCTGTTTTTCAACGAGTGATCTGGTTGGCAGAACGTATATCAGCCTTGAAACGCTCCATGTCTCGTCATACATCTCCTGCAAAAAGGGCATGATAGCAGCCTCAGTTTTCCCTCCCGCTGTTTGTACTTCGATAACAACCTTTCCCCCATCTCTCATTATTTCGCAAATTTTCTGCCATGCCCTCCTTTGATAGTCGTAAGCTTCGTAGCCAGTTAGCTTCTTAAACAGTTCTCGGGTATCCATAAGCCTAACACCCTATCACGGACTCTTATTCCAAAACTCGTCTCGATTTTCGGATTTATTTCATAATAAACGTGTTTTTCGACTCTTTTCTCCTCTATAGGTATGTAAAAAGTTATCTCTTTTTGCTTTCCTCCATAGTCTGGGTCTATTTGCATATTTTCGGAGATTATCTTTTTCCATGTACCGATCTTTTTTGAAAGTTCGCTCGAAAGCTTATCTAGTGGAGCGTAGAACTCAACAAGAGCTTGAATCTTTTCTAACTTAACGAAATCTACATTAATCACTGAAACGAGGCTTTCTGTGTCACCAAGGTTATCTATGAGCGCTGCAGCCTTCTTATAGCGTAGTTTTTCCTCTTCTGTAAGATCTTTGAAGATGTAGATGGCATAAATTTCGTGCGTGAAGATGTATTCTCTTCGCATGGCATCTGTTTTCTCACTGCCCTTCTCCTCTTCAACCTCAGACTTCTTTTTTTCGCTTCTTTCAGGTTCAAGGGTTCTAAGTCTTTTTAAAAGAAGGTAATTTCTGACGATAGGTGTAGGAGAAGACGCAGAAACAGCTACAACATCTATCAACTTTCTGTTGATTTCATCAATCAGATCTTTAGCAAGCTCATCTACGTTTCTCTTGTTTGAACCTAAAAGAAGTGCTAAACCCTTTGCAAGTGCCCCTTTAAGAGCTGATGGAGGTGGGAGGAGAAGGGAAGATCTAACCTGAAAAGATTTTTTCGCAATTGAATAAAATGGAAGGCGAAAATGGACAAATAAGACGTCCATATTCCTCACTTGCTCAAAATTGCCTTTACTAGATCTTCTACTGATGAAACTTCATTGGAATCTTTAAAGTCAACTCCCATACTGTAGCAGTCGACTTTAAATCCCAAATTCTTGGCGTTGTTTACTATATTCTCGCTGAGCTTTACATAGTCTGCATAGAATCCATGAACGAGTGCCGGAATCGGCTTATCACTTGTTATAGCTAAGAATTCTTCAATTTTCATCGCTGGAAAAGATCTTGCAAGATTTGCGCCGATGTATCCGCTAAGCATTGGCATCAAAGCTTTCAATGCACATTCAATCCTTGCTCTCTTCTCCTCTTCACTAATTACGCATTCACTTGTGTTGCATTGCGGAACTCCAACAAAGCCAAGATCTAACACCATGGAAAATCCATAAACAGCTGAGGCGTATTCTCTGGTGAACAACATCTGGGCAGTTTCTTCAGCTCTCCCTATAGCACCTTTCTCATTTATGTCGACTCTATTATGCTTCACTGCAGATATCAACTTTTCACCTGCAACATCTCTAAGAAAATCCTCGATGGGAACTAAAAACGAAGTTTTAACGAGCGAAACCCTTCGAACTCCTGTATCTGGAGCAAGGAATCCATGAACGTCAGCATCGGCGAAGTTTTTAATGATCTCTGCTTCATCATTTAAATCGACTTCTCCCCCTCTAGCCTTCTTTGCTTTAATCTCATTTTTAGCAAATCTTACTGCATTGTATCTTACAGCTCTCTCTGTTAGATTGTCCTTGAATTTTGTCTCCTTGAAGTAGTCTACGAAGCCAACGAAATGCCAATGCTTGAGCATGTTTCCCGTAATAACTGGGACCTCAATTAGAGACCATCCATCACCATTTTTTACAACAACTTTTGCTTTCGTCATCTCAACATAGTTCGTCCCGCCACCTCCTTGTGCATTCAGCGAATGTGCATTAATTCTCATTCTACCACTTATCCTTACAAACATCATTTCTCACCTCCACAATGGTTCCAATTAGCAAAAGCCCAAATTGAAAGACTTAGAGCGAAACTTCTTAGCTTCTTAGGATCTTCTGCGATAGATTGCAGATAATTTTCCAAAGATTCGATGTGATTTGGAGATGGTTTTCTAAAATAGCATCTGTTTCCGGTCTCTTTTTCAATTTCTTCGGCTTTTTTCTCGAGCTTAGGCGATAGCCTTAAAGCTCTGTAAATCCCTTCAAGAATTTCTTCAGCCGTTCTAGCTTTGGCGATGCTGTCAATGATATCGTATGCGTACTCCTCGAATTTGTCATCTACGAGGTAGCTGAGATATCTGCCCAAGTCTCGAACCCAATCTTCAACCATGAGAGTAGTTATCTTATGGATATTTAAATTTTTTTCTCAGGAAATTAACGAAAATGTTATAAAGTTAATATGTATTTACTTAACTATGAGGTACATAGTTACTATTGGCGAACATACGAAGCACGTTTTTAGGGCCGAGGAGATAATTGTTCCAAGAAAATTAGTGAGGTTCGAAGTTCACGATGTCGTAATTCTTTACGCTTTTTCAAAAAGAACGGACAAAGAAAAGGAAGATTTTATACTGAAAAACGTAAAAGAGGCGAAGGAAAAGTTTGAGACAAAAAACATTCCGTGCTTGGTAAAGGAAGTTAAAGAACCATACAATTTTTCGAGAAACGTCTATGAATTCAGAAAGTTGATAAAACCAAAAACTGTCATAAATGTAACTGGAGGGAGGAGGATAATTGGATTTGAGCTCTTCTATGCTGCAATCCTTGAAAAAGATAAACTTTTGAGTATATTTTATGTTTCAGACGAGGGAGAGGTAATTGAGCTTCCTCTTGTGGAACCTGGGGGAAAGCTTAGCGACCTAGAAACGGAGATTCTCGAAGTTCTAAAAGAGGGGCGGATATCTGTTAGTGAGCTTGCTTACAAGCTACAGCGAAAAGTGCCGTTGATTAGTCAATATCTTAGTAAGTTGGAGGCAAAGGGTTACATCAAAAAGGAAAAAATTGGGAAGAGAGTTTTTGTGGAGAGAACTCTCTAAGAGAGTTATTAAATAAAAAAACCAAATCGGTGAGGAAGTAAAGAAAATCTTTTATCTTAACAAAACATTTTAATTTATGCTTGAAGAGATGTATGTTCGCGGAACTCAAGTTAACTACTACTTCGTTTGCAAAACAAAGTTATGGCTTTTCAGCAAGAACGTTTCAATGGAGCAGGAGAGCGATCTTGTAAAGCTTGGTTCGCTTTTGCAAAAGCAATTTTTTGGCAGAGATGAGAAAGATGTGAGCATTGGACCAATTGCAATAGACGTTTTAAGAAAAGGCGAGGAGATTGAAATAGTTGAAGTGAAGAAATCCGATGCTCATGAAAAAGCGGACTATTATCAGGTTCTCTACTACCTTTACTACCTTTCAAAGTTTGGAGTCAAAGCTAAGGGAAGAATAAGCTATCCCAAGAAGAAAAAAGTTGTTGAAGTAAAACTTGAAGAGGAAGGAGCTATTAAAGAAGTTCTGGAAAGAATATCTGAGATTCTCACTGGAGAAATGCCAAAGCCAGAATACAAGTCCTATTGCAAAAAATGTGCCTACTTCGAATTCTGCTTCTGCGGGTGAAGTTATGAGGAAGAACTACTACATAATCTCTGATGGTAAGCTGATGAGGGATGAAAACACGATCTACTTTGAAAATGAAGAAGGGAAAAAGCCAATCCCGATAAACACGATCTATGCAATCTACGCTTTGGGTTCACTTAGCATAACTTCGAAGGCTATTTCTTATCTTGCGAAAGAAGGTGTTTGTATTCACTTCTTCAACCGCTACGGCTTCTATGAAGGGAGCTTTTATCCCCGCGAATCTCTGATCTCTGGAGAAGTTGTTTTAAGGCAAGCGGAGCATTACCTTGACAAGGAAAAAAGACTATACTTGGCCAAGGCTTTTGTTGAGGGGAGCATTTTAAACATGGCAAAAGTCGCGAAGAAGAGTGGTGGAGATGATGACACAGACATAATTTCAGCCCTACAAAGCCTTTACGAGGTTAAAAGCATTGCAGAGATCATGGGAGTTGAAGCAACCGCAAGGAACGCTTACTACGCAAAATTCGACAGCATTCTCAAGGAGCTTAAGTTCGAAAAACGCAGCAGACAACCGCCAGAAAACGAGGTAAATGCGATGATCAGCTTTGGAAACTCCATGCTTTACTCAGCTGTGCTTTCAGAGATCTACCATACACAGCTGAATCCAGCGATAAGCTATCTACATGAGCCTTCAGAAAGACGTTTCAGCTTGGCTTTGGATCTTGCTGAGATATTCAAGCCCTTAATCGTTGACCGTCTGATCTTTAATCTTGTAAACAATAGAATTATTCAGAAGGACGATTTTGATCGAGAAATGAATGGAATTCTGCTGAACGATAATGGGAAGAGAAAATTTGTCAAAGCCTTCAACGAAAGGCTTGAAAAGACCATAAAGCACAAAGATCTGGACAGAAATGTCTCCTATCAGCGTTTGATCAGGCTCGAATGCTATAAGCTGATTAAGCATTTACTCGGCGTTGAAAGATACAAGCCCTTTGTGATCTGGTGGTAGGATGTATTTGATCATCGCATACGATGTAAACGTTGAGAGAGTCAATAAGGTTAAGAAATTCCTACGAAAGTATTTGCACTGGGTTCAGAATTCTGTTTTTGAAGGTGAGGCAACGCAGGCGACGCTTGAAGAGATAAAAATGGGGTTGAAGGAGATAATAGATGATAATGAAGACATGGTTGTGATCTACAAGTTCAGAAGTGCTGATGCCTTCAAAAAAGAGATCTTAGGGATTGAAAAGGGTTACTGCGAAGAAGTTATTTAGTTTTTAGACTGATTTGTTCAGCAATGGATCAGTTTTTGGGCTATTGCTGTTGTGATGGAAATTCATTTCCGCTGGATTATCTTCTTTTGGTTTTGAAAATGCCGAACTCGTAGAATAATTGAGTTGCCCCCGAATTGGTTTTTATTATAAGCTTTACGTTAGCTTTGCTCATTATGATTGTTTTAATTAGAAAGCTTTATGACAGCGTAGCTTTTACAAAAAGCATAAAGATATTTTAATTAGATTAGCCTTCGTGAACTGTAACAGTGGATATTGCCTTAGTATATGGTGTTTTCGTCAAATCTGGCTTTTTTGAGTGCTTTTTAGATTGTTTTTCATCAGGTCTTTTTAGCATTCGTAAGCACCTCGTAAACTTCGTCTGAGAGCGCAATCATCTTCTTCATGAAGATATTTGTATAATAGGTATGTATATATGAAAATTGTCAAACTTGAGCTCAAGTAACGATTGCTTTTTCTGAAGGACAAAATTTCGAGACATCCTGACGCTAACTTCTCCAGAAATTGTTTTTCACAGTCTAAAAATAGTATAACTTCCTTACAAAACGATCTCCGAGTTATCGACCACTTCGAGTAGCCCCAACTCTGGACTGTATTTCAGGTTCGCTAACAAAAGTTTGTTCTCTGGATTATAGCTAAAAACCTCGCCAAACTTGCTTTTTAAACCGAAGAATTTGCTTCGCTGGATTGGCACGAAGTAGTTATATATTTCGATGGATTTTCCGATTTTAGCTAATTTTAGCACTTCGTTAGCAAAGGATATTGGAATTACTTCAAAGGAATCGAACATCTCGTAGAACCTTTCTTCAGTTTCACCCCTTTCTAATGGTTTGAGTTCTTCGAATAAACTTGTAGCAATATTTTTATACTCCCTTACTTTGCTCAAAATGTCCTTTCGTGTAGAAGAATAGGCTTGGGTGACGAGTTCCGGTATCATCGACTCTCGAAGCGGTTCACAATCGAGTTCTTCCAGAATTTTTATCGTGTCTTCTACGATTCTATAGGGAGAATAAATTTTCTCATCAACAACTGAACCTTTGGTGAGGATATGCACGTCAGATATTTTTCCTTGTGTCCATCCCTGTCTATTGACTCTCCCAAATCGCTGTATTAACGCATCTAAAGGTGCTGGTTCGGTTAAGATAGTCTTAAAGCTTATATCTAGCGATACTTCTACAACTTGGGTTGCGACAACAAATTCGTAGTTGTTCATGTGGGTTTTTAGCTCTCTCTCAATTCTTTCTCTATCTCCGTATGTGAATCTACCATGGATTAGTAGGCATCTTCTTCCAGACTGCTTTAAAATTTGATAGGTATTGATAGCGGTTTCCACGCTATTACAACAGATTAAGGCTGGAAATAAGTCATCATTGGCAAATTTTGAGACATATTCTTGGATTTTATCGTAAATTGTTCCATCAACAATACGAATTTTATGTCTTGTGAATTTATCCGCCTCTTCTTTTGAAACCTCGAGTTTTCTAAAACTTAAAGTTTCTCCAAACAACTCTTTTATAAAATCTGGAAATGTGGCAGACATAACTAAAACTTTTGCATCCGAGTCCCTCAGAATTTCCAACATGGCCAAGATTATTCCCAGAATGTTGGGCTCATATACATGGATCTCATCAAAAATTAAAATAGAGTTCATCAGCTCACTTAATGTCATTTCAAAGTGTCCTACGCCAAAAAAAGCTTTCATAATCTGGAATGGAGTGGAGACTTTGATTGGAGCGAATATTTTTTGATATAAACTCGAAAGACGGCGATATTCGAGGTTGGACGAGTAGAGATAGTGCTTTGTTGTGCTATGAAGAACTCCAACGAGCTCTGGTTCTTTCAGATAACTCAGAAAACGCTCATACATTGCGTTTATGCTTGCTTTGTATGGTAGAATATAGAATATTCTGTTAACGATCTCGTCATTAACTTTCTTGGAATTAAAATCTGCCCATAGTAATGAAAGTTCAGTCTTACCGTAACCTGTTGGAGCTCTAACAATTAAATTGCCAATGGTTTTCCCGGCTTCAATTTGAAGTGTTCTTAGATTTTTGTTTGGAATGAATTGCCCTAAAATACTCCTAAATGATGGTAGAAATCTTATGGAACTTTCACCAGCCGAAGACAAATGATCGCAAGCATTTAGCAAACCTTTGAGAAGGATAAGGTCTCTTTTATATTCAGCAAACTTCTTTTCATACCAATCAACGAGTTTCTCAAAGTCGTATTCTTTAATTGCATCTTTCCAGTTAGCAGGTAGATTAAATTTTCCCAAAACCTTTCCAAATATAATTATTTCCCAGTAGGGTATTTTTGGTAAAAATACTCCCTCAATATAATCTGAGTTCTCTAATAGTTCGTGGACTTTGGCTAAGTAGTTTTCCCAAGCAAACTTCACATTTTTTGGAATTATGAGCCTATCATCTTCGTTTAGATATTTGTGGTGCGTTAGTATTGAGATTGCAGCGAGTTTTTTCTGGTCTTCGTTAAAATTTAAAAATTCTGTAAATGGAACTGAGAGAACTTCGTGTCTGAAGTCCCATATCTTGTTATTAATCCCAGCTTTTTGGAAACCCATCGCACATTTGCCTAAATCGTGCAATACAACCGCATAAAAAAGAATTAACCAAAAATCATTGTTTTTAACTATGGTAGAAAAAGCAACCTTCAGACTTTTTAGAACGTTAACGCACTCGTTAATGTGACACTCAAGAAACTGATTTGGTCTAAATTTTGCTAGGCACGTTTTCATACAACCATATTCCAACTTCTAATTCAGGATCGTAGAAGATTTCTTTATCAAAAATCTGTCTTTTCTTTTGCCCTGAAGTTCTAGGAAATGGTAGAACAATTACTGGCTTCACAATTTTCGCTTTTCTTGGTACTGCGTTGTAATCGAATTCAACTGGCAGAGCATGAACGATTCCAGAAATTCCCGCATCAATTGGCACAACTGTTCCGCCAATTGGGACATTCTTTTTCTTCTCTAATGCAGTCTTTTTTATTTCTTCGACTACAGCTAAATCGCAAGATCTCCCCAGCAAAAGCTGATACCTTGGTTTTTTAAAATAATTTTCCCAATATTGAGGCAAGTAAAGAAAAAGTTCATTATCAAAAAGAACTTCTCTTTGGATAACGTCGGTCTCTGGTTTACCAAGTGGATATATTCTTTCTAAGTCTACTCCGAGTCCTTTGCTTTGAAAAACATAACCGAAGAATTCTAAATCGCTAAGAGATACTATGTCTCCTTTTGCGGCAGAGAGTATTCCTTGAATCGTGGATGGGGGTGGAACTGGTAGACTTGGCTGATAACCCGACTGAAAGGTAGGATACCTAAAGCTCGCTGTCCAGCTGTGTATTTTAACTCTTAATACTTCCTTCATACTATGAGTAGTATCTTTCTACTTCTTTGGTAAACTCCTCTATCGCATTTCCAACTGTTGTAAGTTTAATCTCGAACTTTGTATTTTTCAGTTCGGTATCTTTGCAAAGGCTGTCCAAATCTTTCTTCCACTCTTGCATAAATCCCTCGTCTTTACCGATGTATATTGTTTTCGGGTTAAATATTTCTTTCAAATCTAGTATTCTTGACTTTAGAGCATTAGAATCAAATTTGACTTCTCCCTTGTCCTCGTAGAAAATACCAGAGATAAATGGATTTATTCCTCCTTCTACCATAGCCAAAATAATAAACTTTGGTGAGACGTCAGTGAGATACTGTGCCAGCTTTGCCCCGCCAAAAATGAATTTTAAAGCCTTTATTGCATCAACAGCTCTCTTTTTTCGAACCTCGGATGGCAGAACCCACTCTTGGTTAGAAATTGTTGTACCCAACTGTTTTGCTAAATTAGTCATTTCTTTAAACTCATTCATTAGATTCTTACCCTCTTCACTCTTTCCAGCCGGAATTTCTTCAGCCATAAGTATATTTTTGAATCCGGATTTGTCGATAATTGAAAATCTACCTATGGAATCCAAATCCAGTGAAAAAGCCCCCTTCAAAATTGTCGAGTAGAATTCTTGAGAGTATGGCACTGGATCACCTTCGTGTCTCGATGCAAAACCATCATCGACTGTAACCGAGCTTCTTTCTGGAAGTATAGAGATTAGAGGTGTTGTTTTTAATGGAGAGACTCTTGTAACGCTTACGTTTTTGTTCCCTATTTTATAAGCTCTCATATACCCAAATACGTCATCATCAGGATACTTAACGGGATTTGCAGACGTGAAAACCTGTTTTTGCTCTCTAAAGAGCGGTGAAAGTTCCCAACCAAAATGCTCTTTTAATGTTTCCCTCCACCAGTAGCGCCAAGCCTGTGGAGAGACGTATGGATACAGATCTCTACCACGTCGAAACTTTTTCACTCGTGTTATGTTTCTATCCGGAACGCTCTGATCTATTCCGAGCATGTTCAAAGCCGAATGTGGAGCATCTACTAAAATCAACCCGACTACAAACCTCATGTTTCCTCACCTCCAGCAAAAACCATTTCAGAAACTTCTTCTTGAGGTTCAAATTCTTCAGTTTTCATAAGTTTCTCATGTAGCTTCTCATAAATCCTAAAGAGCAACAAATTCTTAGCTGTTCTCCAAGAAACGTTCATATCTTCTCCGTATGCAGTCAGAATACTTGCAAATTCTTCATAGCTAAGTAATGGTTCTTTTAACCCAAGTTCTAGTCTATCTTTTTCCAGTCTGATAAAAAACATCTCAAATTGGTATCGCCTTTCTGCTCTTTCGAGTTCTCTGACTCTATCTCTTAGCTTGTTTTCTGGTAATTTATGAAGAGTTTCAACAATTCTGTCTCCAATATTTTTAATAAATTCTAAGGATTTTTCATCCATCCCCAACACCTCCACACAATAAAAAGCCAGAAGATCCCATTTAGCATTAACACTCCTATTCTGGCGGTCGTAGAAGTATTCTAATATACTTTCTTCACTCAAAAGTCTCAGATAGACTTCATTGCGGTAATTTTTCTCCAGTTCTTCAAATTTTGCATCTTTGTTTCTCCAACCTGCCATTAAAATTTTGTTCCATCCTGAACTGTCGACAAGTTCTGCATAAGCGGCAAACACCATTGCAGAGGTTGGAACGTGGATTATATCGAGCACCTGTGTCTGATTATTACAAATGAAATAATAGAGATTTATCGAAGCCCTTTCCCAGTATTTCTGTGTCCCAACCTTTCTTGTTATCTCTTTAATTCTACGAAAGAGGTAGTTTTCAGGTCTTTCGAAATTTTCAGCGTTAGATGCAAGCCAGGTCTTTTTTACGTCTTGTATTGCCCCTTTGTTTAGCTCTATCATTATATCGTATGGATATGCATGAATTAGGAGAATCCTCGGAAGTCTATAACATGCAGTAGGCATGAACTGGGCTAAAAATAAACAGTGGGCACAAATATCTGCTCCTTTTGGATTTCCGGAGTGGAAATAGTTTGTCACGTCACCAGAACCAAGCAATGGGAAGACCGCTCGGTAAACTTCTTTTTTGGCATATGCAGACCGTTTACCGCAAATGACACAGATAAGTCCTTCAGAACTATTTTTAATCTCTGAAAATAGCTCTTTCAAATTTTTCGCGATATTTTCAGGTGTTCTTCGTTTTTTCATAGATGGATTTGCCATCAAAACTCCATTGTTTGGAAAAATCATTCCATGGATTATCTTGGAATTCCATTCATCTCTGGCGTATAGTTTTGAAACAAAATCTATCGCAGATTCTACGTCTTTTTCTGTTAGATCACTCGGATCAGTTTTATTTGCTAACAGTAATATTGCTGTAAGCCCTGCATCCACGAAAGGATGACCTGTCCACTCCAGCAAGCTCATACAACCTTCACCATCCCAAACCCCATCGAGTTCTTCGCCCCAAAACCAGCTTTGTAACCGATTTCAAGCAATTCTGGATCCCCTTCAGCTTTGAAGACCATCTCAACGCAGCGATGCCAGGTGTTTTTGATCATGATCCTCTTCGGTTTGAATTTAGTTACTTCTATGTTCACTTCCGTACTTTCTGGAGTTCTTTTATAAAACAAAATATATTTTTCAATCAAGTTCGATACCAGCACATCGTAAAATTCCTTTTCTGTTGGATAAAGATCTATCGTCTTCCCATCTTTGAATTTCGAAACGTGTATCGGACTTAGTGTTACGAATTCTGCCTTGTTACCTATTTCTTTTTCTCTAAGAATCTCAACCTCAGAAACTACAAAATTTGAATCTGCTATCTTTATCTCTGGATCCATGAAAAGACCTTCTACGAGTTTTTCAGCCAGTTCCGATTTCATCGTCGAAAAGAAGAAGTGAATTTTGTCATCCTCTAAGAACATTTTGTCTTTTTCTATTCTAAACTTTCTATTTGGGACCATAAGTTTGCTGAAGGTGAAAAACTTTGGTGTATTCGGTTTGTGGAGTTCGAGAGAAAGGTTCGGATCTGCCCTTTCTATAGCTCTGTATATTGCAGATGCAAGATGGTATGAGCAGTTTATGGGTATGCAAGAAGGTTGAGAAGTCTTATCGAGTGTTACTTTAAGTCTCACAGTTCTACTGCACTTGCTAATATATAACTTTATCTGAATTTACCTCAGTTGAATATGTAGAATATTGGTAGGCAATAGGTTTAGAGGGCGATATTCTACCCGAATGCTCAAATTTAATTTAAAAATTCGAGATCTAAGCTGGATGAACTTTTTAGTGTTTTTTAAGATTTTTAAAAGCGATCTTCTTCACTTTGCACATTGAGAAACATTGAAATACCTCAACAGAAATTTATCTTAATGTTGCATTCAGCTTCAAATTTAAAGGGTGTTGAGTTACCTTACAAAACAAGATCTCTCTGTCCGGAATGTCTCAGTATTTTGGATGCAGAGGTTTACGAAGAAGATGGTAAAGTGATGATCAGAAAATCCTGCAAAGAGCATGGCGAGTTTGTCGAACTATATTGGGGAGATGCGGAGATGTTTAAGAAAGCTTCAAGGTTTGCCGTAGATGGTAGGGGAATTCAGAACCCCATAACCACCAACACAACCTGCCCTTTTAGCTGTGGATTGTGCAACAACCACAAAAGTCAGACCGCTTTGCTGAACATAGTCGTAACCAACCGCTGCGACCTTGCATGCTGGTATTGCTTCTTTTATGCGAAAAGAGCGGGCTATGTTTATGAACCAACAATCGAGCAGATAAGGGAGATGGTAAGAATTGCAAGAAACCAGAAACCTGTCGGTTGTAATGCTGTTCAGCTTACTGGCGGTGAACCAACACTTAGAGAGGATATCTTGGAGATAATAAGAGTGATAAAGGAGGAGGGCTACGACCACATACAGCTAAACACAAACGGGATTAGAATTGCAAGAGATCCCGAATTTGTTAAGAAAGCGAGAGAATTAGGAGTTAATACCGTCTATTTGTCATTTGATGGTATTGATAAAACGACGAATCCCAAAAACCACGAGGAAGTCCCAAAAATACTTGAAAACTGTCGAAAAGCCGGATTGGGGATTGTTTTAGTGCCGACTGTAATCAAAACGGTCAATGATCATCAGCTTGGAGCAATAATAAGATTCGCTGCAGAGAACATAGACATAGTCAGGGGTGTAAACTTTCAACCTGTAAGCTTAGTTGGAAGCATGCCCAAAAAAGAGCGAGAAAAGTACAGAATAACGATACCGGATTGCATAAAAGCTATTGAAGAGCAAACAAATGGAGAAATTAGCAGAGATGATTTTTATCCCGTTCCAAGCGTTGCTCCGATTTCTTGGTTTGTTGAAGCGCTAACTGGAGAGCCTAAATATGCTTTAACGACGCATTTTGCATGTGGTATGGCTACTTACGTTTTCAAGGAAGATGGGATGCTTATTCCAATAACAAGATTTGTCGATGTTGAAGGATTGCTCGAGTATCTGGCTAGAGAAGCTGAAAACGTATCTAAAAGTAGGTTGAAGAAGATAAGAGCTTTGAAGGATGTTATAGACTTAAAGAGGTTCATAGACCAGGAAAAAGCTCCCAAAGGATTTAACTTCAACAAGATCCTCCTAGATGTTTTAATCAAGCACGACTACTCAGCTTTAGGGGAATTTCACATGAGGTCGCTCTTTATAGGATTCATGCATTTCCAAGACCTCTACAACTACGATGTTGCGAGAGTTGAGAGGTGCGAAATACACTATGCAACTCCAGATGGGAGAATAATACCCTTCTGCACGTTCAACGTAATTCCAGAGATATATAGAGACAAAATTCAGGAAAAATATGCAATTCCCTTGGATGAATGGGAGAGAAAGACGGGCAAAAAGATAAAAGATGATATAGTGCGTGTTGTTAAGAGGCCAAGATGAGGGGTTTCTTCATAGGCCGATTCCAGCCGTACCACTTAGGGCACCATTACGTTATACAGCACATACTTGAAAAGGTGGACGAGCTGATAATAGGCATTGGAAGTGCACAGGAGAGTCATACTCTGGAAAATCCTTTTACGGCTGGAGAGAGGATAGTGATGATATCCAGAGCTTTGGATGAGATAGGAACAAAAAAGAAGGTTTATATAATTCCTCTTGAAGATATATACCGAAACAGCCTATGGGTCGCTCACGTGTGCTCAATGGTCCCAAAGTTCGATGTAGTGTATACAAACAATCCCCTTGTTTCGAGACTTTTCAGAGAGGCAAATTTCAGAGTTGAACACACGAAGATGTACAACAGAGTCGAATATCAAGGAACCGAAATAAGGAGGAAAATGATCGAAGGAGAGGACTGGGAAATTTTTGTACCAAAATCCGTGGCAGAAGTTATAAAAGAGATAGATGGAGTTACGAGATTGAGGGAGATAGCGGGTAAAGATGTTTAGAAGTTTCTCGATAAAATTTAGAGACTACTACTTCAACGTAGAGGTCAGAAACTCAAAAGCTGTAAGATCGTTTTTTTCAAAAGAAAGAGTTTTCAGCTGTGAAGCGCCTGAAAAAGTTAGAAAGTACTTTTCTGGAGAAAAATCTGAGCCTGAAGTGGACTACGAAATACTTGCTAGCGATTTTGTTGGGTCTGTACTTGAAGAAGTTAAAAAAATTCCGCATGGTTGCACAAAAACATACGGCGAAATTGCCGCAAAGCTAAATACGAGCCCGAGAGCTGTAGGTGTTGCTTTAAAAAAGAACCCTCTCCCAGTAATAATACCATGCCATAGAGTCGTAGCAAAAGGAGGGCTTGGAGGGTACAGCCAAGGGTTAAAAATTAAAAAAGCCCTTCTTGAGCTTGAGGGTTCACTTTGAGTATTTTTCTATTATGTCTCTGAGGTATATCTTGTGTTGACCAAGCTTTCCACCGTAGTTTCCGGCTGAGAGCTTTACCACTCCATCGACTTTACTTGCAACCTCTAAACAAACGTACATCGCTTTTTCTACGACTTCTCTGTTGATACCATTTATCACTATCTCTGGAATTGATTTCACACCGTCAGGAACTTTTGAATCGGGGATCTTGTTTTTGAGTATTGGGCAGTAGTAGTGGTTAGTCGATGGTCCCATCTCAGGATACTTTGTTTCTGGCTTGCTTCCTGCGGAACAGATATCAAACGAAGTAATAACACCATCCATCTGTTTTAAAGCTTCAACTGCAGCTTCTCCAGCTTCAAGTGCAGCATCTTCACTTTCACAGAAGAACCATACGTTACCGCCAGCTATGCCGTTTGCATAGCCGATGTATCTTTCGATTATAAACTCTCCGAACATTATCGGAACTCTGATAACTTTTCTACCCCACATTTCTTCTTCCCATTCATAGCCATCCCCACACCTTCCAACGTTTATCTCCGCATCGAATTTTGTTTCACTATCTGTTGCGTTGAAAACCCTCGTTGTTGGTACTACTAAGATACCTTGCCTTATTCTTTTACCCATCTCTCTCATCAAAACATCGTAGAACTTCTTTGACTTCTGGACCCAAATCTGGCAGATGGCACCTATCCTACCGTCTGGAGTTTCATATGGGGATAACCACTTCTCAACTCCTCCTTCAGCTTCGCCAAAAACTGTAGAAGGTAGAGCAGTTGCGCCGTATGCAGCCTTCTTTAGCAACCATTTATGTTTTGCTGTTACTATAAATCTCGAATATATGCCATCAAAAGCCTCACAGTACGTGTCTTCGACCGGTATACCATTCAGTTCAAGCATGAATTAGCTTCGACTTGAAGAATATAAGCTTTTAGACTACGTCACGAACCCTCTCTATCTCCCTGTACACCTCATCTAAAATTTCATTCTCTATAACCTTTTTAAGTTTCTCCTTTCCTTCCATATGCAGAATCTTCAAATATCTGCCGAAGTCAGATATTATGAGTTCTGCACTATTTTGATCTTTTATTGCGAAACTCATTCCGACTATTCTGCCTAAAGTAAATGCTGCAAAGATCAGATCGTTTTCAGAGAATTTTGCTGACAAATTTTTGAGCATTTCATCATCTTGAAGCCTTTTATCTATCATTTCTACAATTTCAGCAACAATTTCTGCTGCTTTTCTAGCTGTAAGGCCTAGAGACCTGTATAGGGTCATAAAATTACGGCTATCGTATCCCCAACTACTATGTTCTGCCCCTCTTGAACTTTCAGTTCTAAAATAACTCCGTTTTTTGGTGACTTTACTTCATGCTCCATCTTCATCGCTTCCACAACTGCTATAGTTTCCCCAGCTTTTACAAAGTCTCCAACCTTAACGAGGACCTTAACTACAACTCCGGATATCTCCGAAAAAATTTTTGTACCGTTTTTTAGATCTTCCTTTTCATTCTTCTCGAAGACGTCTTCTACGAATACTTCTGTCTCTTTTTCACCGATTTTTACCTTGTAAACTCCTTCTCCAATTTTTTTAAGTCCAATTTTATACTCAACACCGTTTATTATTATCTTGTAGAACCTCATTGGCTAAACTTTGGGTTTGATGTTTAATTAACTATCGTTTTTACCGCAAAATAGATCTATTCATACCACCTAAACCACAATCATGAAGTTTCAGAGATCGCAGGAGCTTTATGAAGAGGCTTTAAAATTGATGCCTGGTGGAGTCAGCAGCCCTGTTAGAGCTTTTAGACCACATCCGATATATATCAAGAAAGCAAAAGGCTCTAAAATTTATGACGTAGATGGAAACGAGTACATCGACTACTGTTTGGCTTTTGGACCACTGATCTTAGGACATGCTCCGGAAATTGTAAAAGATGCTATAAAAGAGCAATTAGAGAATGGATGGCTTTATGGCACTCCTGTCGAGATTGAAGTCAAGTACGCTAAACTTATTAAAAAACTTTTTCCATCAATAGAGATGCTGAGGTTCGTAAATACAGGTAGTGAAGCGACTATGAGTGCTTTAAGGGTTGCAAGGGGTTTTACAGGTAGAGATAAGATAATAAAAGTTGAAGGGAGCTTTCATGGAGCGCACGACGCTGTTTTGGTTAAAGCTGGAAGCGGTGCAACAACCCACGGCATACCCAACTCCGCTGGAGTGCCGAGGGATTTTGTGAAAAACACTCTACAAGTCCCGTTTAATGATGTTGAAAGTTTAAGCGATGTGATTGAAAAAAACAGAGAAGAAATAGCAGCAATGATATTAGAACCTGTTATTGGTAACGCTGCCTTAATACTTCCTGAGAAGGGTTACCTAAAAGAGGTTAGGAAGATAACTGCTGAAAATGACGTCCTGCTTATATTTGATGAAGTTATTACTGGATTCAGAGTATCTCTGGGTGGAGCTCAGGAGTACTACAACGTAAAGCCGGATTTAACAACCCTCGGTAAGATAGCTGGTGGAGGTTTGCCGATAGGTATCTTTGGTGGGAGAAGAGAGATAATGGAGCGAGTAGCTCCATCTGGAGATGTTTATCAAGCTGGAACATTTAGTGGAAATCCTTTAAGCTTAACCGCCGGTTATGTTACTGTAGATTTCCTTGCAAAAAAAGGATTGAAGGATTTGAATGCTAGATGTGAGGAAATAGCAAAAGCCCTCGTTGATATATTTGGAGAGGACAGAGTATCTTGTATAGCCTCGATGTTCTGCATATTCTTTGGTAAGAAGCCTAAAAATTATGCAGATGCCTTAAAACTGGATAAAAATGCTTATATGAAATTCTTCTGGAGGGTTTTGGAGAAGGGCATCTATCTTCCGCCATCCCAATACGAGACATGCTTTTTGAGCTTAGCCCACAGCAAGGAAGATGTGGAGAAAACTATAGAGGTATTCAAAGATGTCGGAAAAGATAGTGGTTGGCAGTAGGGGTAGCAAGTTGGCCTTAGCACAGACAAGGAAGGTTGTTGATAGGTTAATTGCAGAGGGTTACGAGGTACAACTGAAGATAATAAAGACGGAAGGAGACATAATGAAGGACAAACCATTACATGAATTCAAAGGGAGGGGAGCTTTTGTAAGAGCTATCGATCAAGCTTTGGCTAAAGGAGAGATAGATGTTGCAGTTCACAGCTACAAAGACGTCCCAACTGCGAGAGTTGAGGGGACAGTGATAGCTGCTGTGCTTGAAAGAGATAGCCCATGCGATGTTTTGATTTCAAAGGATGGAAGAAGATTTGAAGAACTACCAAACGGAGCTTTGATAGGTACTTCAAGCTTGCGTAGAAGAGCTCAACTTTTAAGGCTTAGAAAAGATCTTAGATTTGGCATTTTAAGAGGAAACCTTGATACGAGGATAAGAAAGTTGAAAGAAGGTCTTTACGATGCTATAGTTGTTGCAGAGGCTGGAATTCAAAGACTTGGAATCGATATTCAATACCATCGCTTTTCGCCAGATATTTTAGTTCCAGCAGCAAATCAGGGTATAATAGCTGTTGCTACTAGGAAGGGCGAAGAGGAGCTTGTTAAATTTATGAACGATGAAAAAACTTGGATAGAGGCTGAAGTTGAAAGGACTGTAGTCCGAGAGCTTGGAATAGGGTGTGCAATAGCAGCAGGAGTTTATGCAGAGGTTTTAGGAGATAACGTGAGGTTGATATGTGAGATCTTCGGAGATAGATACGTGAGAGTTGATGAAAAGCTTAGTAGGTCTTTAGCCATAAAAGAGGCTGAAGAAGTTGCGAGAAAAATAAAGGTGTGCTTATGGGGAAAGTCTACTTAGTTGGTGCTGGTCCGGGAAAAAAGGATCTTTTAACACTGAAAGCTTATGAGTTGATTCAAAAAGCGGATGTAATATTAAGGGATGAACTTATCGGAGAAGTCGAAGACATTCTGAAAAACGTAAGGGCAGAAATTATAAATGTTGGAAAGAGGAGCGGAAAACATAGTATGAAGCAGGAGGAGATAAACAAACTTCTTGTCGAGATGGCAAAGAAATACGATGTGGTAGTTAGATTGAAAGGCGGTGATCCTTTTATCTTCGGAAGAGGAGGAGAAGAGGCGGAATACTTGGTTGATAATGGGATAGAGTTCGAAGTAGTTCCTGGAGTTACATCAGCTATCGCCGTTCCAGAGTGTGCATGCATACCTTTAACCCACAGAGAATTTGATCCAGCGGTAGTCTTTATTACCGGCAGGGAAACCAAGAGAAGACTGAATTGGGAAGCTTTGGCGAAATTGAATGCGACGATCGTTGTTTTGATGGGCGTTGAGAGGTTAAGTGAGATATGTGAGAACCTCATAAAGTTCGGAAAAGACCCGAATACGCCAGTAGCTATAATAGAGAAGGGTTTTTCTGCCGAAGAAAGAATTTTGGAGGGAAATCTTTCAAATATTGCAGAAAAAGCAAAAAAAGAAAAGATCGAGCCACCTGCGATAATTGTGATAGGCGAAGTTGTAAATTTGAGACAGAAGCTGATTAGATTTTTTTCGTCAGATTAATTTTTAAATGCTCATTCACGTGTACTGGGATTAGGCTCAGTAAAAAGGAAAAGGTTATATAGTTGAGAGTATGCGTTTTTACGATGAACTTTAGCGGCGGTATATATCTCAGTCGTTCAGAGATAGAGGAGATAAAAGCGAAGAGGCTTCGAGGTTTGCTTCGCTACGTTTATGAGAGGTCGGCATTCTACAGAAAGCTCTTCAAAGAGAACAATATTGACGTGGAAACCATAAGGAGTGTTGAGGATCTTCAAAAAATTCCTTTTACCACAAAACAACATCTCAAGGAAGCATATCCACTAAAGATGAGCTGCGTTGCCAAGGAAGAAATTGTAAGAATCCAGATGAGCGGTGGAACAACAGGACAGCCAGTGATTGTACCTTACACACGAAAAGATGTTGAACAGTGGAAGGAGATGCTTTTAAGAGCTTTCCATATAGCTGGTATAACAAGTAGAGATGTTATCCAGATAACTCCAGCCTTTGGATTATGGAACGGAGGTTTTGGTTTCCACTTTGCAGCAGATGCAATAAATGCTTTTGTGATTCCAATAGGAGCTGGAAATACGAGGAATCAAGTGAAGTTCATGGTAGATTTTGGAACCACAGTTCTTTGCGCAACTGCAAGTTATCCGCTAAGGATAGCTGAAGTTGCTGAAGAGATGGGTTACGAACCTTCAGAGCTGCCAGTTGAAAAGATGCTTCTTGGTGCGGAACCTTGGAGTGAAGAGATGAGGAGGAAAATCGAAAGAACTTTTGATGCCAAAGCGTTCGATATACCTGGATTAACTGAGATGGGAGGTGTTGGAACCGTAGGCTTCGAATGTCCCAACAGATGCGGACTTCACATGTGGGAAGACAACTACATAGTTGAGATCGTAGATCCTGAAAGTGGTGAAGTTGTAAGTGATGGTGAAGAGGGGGAGATAGTTTACACTTCCCTCAACAGAGAAGCTATGCCTTTGCTTAGATACAGAAGTGGTGAGATTTCAGCTGTTTTGAGTAGAGAGAAGTGTGAATGCGGAATAGAACATATGACTGTAAAGAGGATAAGAGGCAGAACTGATGACATGATAATACATAAAGGGGTCAAATTTTACCCTGCAGATGTGGAGAGCATCCTAGCAAACCACGGAGTTGTTCACTACAAGATAGAGGTAAAGGATGATGTAAAGATAGTATTCGAAGGAGAAAACGGAGTTTTGCCAGCGATTGCAAAAGATATAAAGGAGTTTTTAGGCTTCAGTCCAAAATTGGAGATACTTCCAAAGGGAAGTTTAGAAAGATTTGAAGGCAAGGCTAAAAGGCTGGTAAGGTGATTTTGTGATAATCGAATTGGTTTATTTGGCCTCGATAGCTCTAATCCTTGTGGGATTCTTTGCAGCTCTACGCTCGGCAAGGAGGATGTTATGATTATCGAAGTTCTCGTAGCCTACCTTTTTTTGATGGTAGGTATAGGTATCTACGAGTACAGGAGAACTAAAGGTTTCCTCGATTATTACATTGCAAACAGACAGTTAGGAGCGATTTTGGTTAGTTTCTCATTTTTTGCCACCTATTTCAGCACCGCTGCCTTTCTTGGCGGGGGAGGATATGGATTTGTTGCCGGTTTTCAGTGGTCTGCTTTCTTATCCTTTTTCCACATCCTTTTTGCGCTCCTCTCATGGTTTTTAATCGCTCCGCCACTTAGGAGAATAGCAGAAAAAGAAGGGATTGTTACAATTCCAGAACTTTTTGCTAAAAAATTCGGAAAGTTTGCTCAAATAATCGCAGCGCTAATAATCGTAACCTTCTTCGAGCTCTACATGGTTTCGATCTACAAAGGGGCTGGAAATCTGCTCGAAGTTATGATGGGTATAGATTACATAACTGCTCTTTTAATTACAGCTGCTGTTATAACAACTTACACTGCCATCGGAGGCTTTAGGGCCGTAGTTATGACAGACCTAGTTCAAGGATTCATAGTTTTCTTCGGCGGTGTTTTTCTTTTCGTTCTACTGATAACATCCCTTGGTGGATTTGAGGCAATTGAAAACCTTAAAAATGTGGAGATCTTTGGGGGAATGAAGGGAGATGCACTCTTCGAATTTGGAAAATTAGCTCCGCAGCCTATAATGGCTTCGGGGATGGTTGTACCTTTCATTTTAAGCTTAACATTTGCTATAAGTATTGCTCAGCTCGCAAGTCCTCAGCTTATAATAAGGTTTGTAGCTGCTAAGAATGATAGAGTTATCACGAATGGCATGATCTTAGCTCCATTACTTATAGGTATATTTGCGATCTGTGTTTTCAGTATAGGCCCATTTGGGTGGCTTGTAATTCCAAAGTACGGCGATGTAAACAATTTTGTAAAGAACCCAGATCTTGTTGTCCCATTCATAACAATGAAGCTGTTTCCGGAGGGTGTCAACGCTTTACTTTTAACCGCAATTATAGCAGCTGCGATGTCAACCATAAATTCCCTTGTTCATGTTTCGGCAACAGCCCTAGTTAGGGACATAGCGCAGAATTTTTACAAGATTTCTGATAAAAACGTAGTCAGACTTACAAGGTTGGCGATCCTTCTTTTTGCCTTAACACCATTGATCATAGCTGTAAAACCGTTCGGTGTTATAGTAGAGATAGTTGGTGTTAGCTTTTCGGTAATAACGTCGGCCTTCTTAATTCCGATAATTGCAGCGTTGTACTCTAAAAATCCAAATTCGAAGGCAGCGGTTTCTTCAATGCTTGCTGCTACAGTTACGTGTATAGTTTGGCAGCTTTACTTTTCAAAAACGTACATCTACCCGGTCGTTCCGGGCTTAGTAGTCTCAGCTATCGTTTATCTGGCATTTAAAATCAAAAAATGATCTTTTTGCATCTAAAATTTTTGATTTAAAGGCGCATTGGTGTCGGCTACTTTAAAACTTTTCCAGTGGATTCAAACCATATCAGCAAATCAAGTTCTGCTAGGCTTAGGTTCATACCTTCAGCGATCTTGGAAAGCTCTTTTTCCATTTTTAAATACTCTTTTTTTGAGACTTTTTTTACGAGCTGGCCCCTCTTTAAAAGCCACCTTAAAACGTGTCTATCTATTATCGCCACATCTTCTCTACCAACGTTTCTAAGATAATGGCTAGCTTCCTTCATCCCCAATCCTTTTATTTCAAGCAACATTTCCCGTGCCTTAAAACTATCCAATTCAATCGCCTTTTCGACTGTATAAAATTCCTTTAAGGCTTTTTCAATGTATTCAGCCTTTCTATTCCAAAACCGTACCCCAGAAGCTTGCATCAATGTTTTTAAATCCTCTGGAAATCCTTTTTCTAGGTTTTTTTGAAATTTCAATCCTGCGATTGCTGAAGAATTTGCTGTAGATATGCAGAACGCTAACTCACTCCTTAAATTACTTCTAATCTCCATGTCTATAAAAGGTCGAAAATCGAAATCAGTGAAACCACAACTTCCAAGCTTTTTAAATTCAGCGACTCTCTTTCTAATAAATTTCATCACTTCAGGGTATCCAAAATTACCGCTGGGCATATCCTCTTTACACCTTCTACTGCGGCTATAAGTTCATGGACGGCTGATAACTCTTCTATGGATCTCGCAACCACCTGACATATTAGAGTGTGATCTCCAGTAGTAAGCCACATGGCCTTTATCGATTCCATATTTTTAAGTGCTATTACGACTTTCCATATGTTCTCAGGTTCAACATCTATTCCAGTTAGAGATGCCGAAAGTCCCACTGCTTTGAAGTCAACAGCTGCTTTGTAGCCCAGTAGTATTCTTCTACTTTCAAGATTCGAGATCCTCTTTCTTACGGCCGCTTCTGTTATATTCAATTCCTTCGCAATCTTTGTCTTTGTAATTCGGGCGTTTTCCATCAGCATCTCGATTATCCTAATATCTTTATCGTCCACGAAAACATTCTTTTTTGCAGCTTTAATATCTTTGGTTCGAAAATCGAAAGAAAAAGTTATAAATTTAAAAGTTTTTTGACTAATTGGTGATAGTATGATACTGTTGGGGGAGAAATTCCCAGAGGTTGTTGTTAAAACGACGCACGGAGAAATAAAACTGCCTGACTACTATGCTGGCAAGTGGTTCGTTCTGTTTGCGCATCCAGCAGATTTTACACCTGTATGCACTACGGAGTTTGTTGCTTTTCAGAAAAGGTATGAAAAGTTCAGAGAGCTTAATTGCGAGCTTATAGGTTTAAGCATAGATCAGACCTTCAGTCATATAAAGTGGGTCGAGTGGATCAGGGAAAAGTTGGGCGTAAACATAGAGTTCCCGATAATAGCTGACGACGTTGGAGAAGTATCGAAGCTTCTCGGCCTGATTCATTCAGCGAAGGGAACTAACACGGTCAGAGCTGTATTCATAGTGGATCCGAACGGAACTGTTAGGCTGATTCTATATTATCCACAAGAGATAGGGAGGAACATCGATGAAATTTTGAGAGCTGTTAAAGCTTTGCAAATAAGCGATACAAGGAAGGTAGCAGTCCCAGCGAACTGGCCAAACAACGAGCTTATAGGGGATAAAGTGATAATCCCACCCACAAGAACTGTCAAAGATGCTATGGAGAGACTTGAAAAGATAAAGAAAGGAGAGATCGAAGGCTACGACTGGTGGTTTGCATTCAGAAAATTATAATATTAAAATAAATTTTGGTGGTAGTATGGCCCCAATAAGTGAAAGGATGGTTGAAGCGTTGAACAAGCAAATAAATGCTGAAATTTATTCCGCCTATCTTTACCTTTCAATGGCTGCCTTCTTCGAATCAAAAAATCTTAAAGGCTTTGCAAACTGGATGAAGGTTCAGTGGCAGGAAGAGTTGAGCCACGCGATGAAGATCTTTGAGTTTGTAAACGAAAGAAGCGGTAGAGTTAAGCTTTACAGCGTTAAGGAACCGCAATATGAATGGAGTTCACCACTTGAAGTTTTCAAGAACGTTTACAGCCATGAAGTTGAAGTTACAAGAAAGATCTACGAGCTTGTTGAGCTTGCCATGTCTGAGAAAGATTACGCCACGCTGAATTTTCTTCAATGGTTCGTTAAGGAGCAGGTTGAAGAAGAAGCTGCAGCTTTGGAGATACTTGAAAAGTTGAAGCTGATTGCAGATGACAAGGCAGCTCTGATTATGCTTGATGGAGAGCTTTCAAAGAGGAAGTTATCTTGAGGTGGTTTTGTGACGGAAGTTTTAGAGGTATACAAGTGTGAGATCTGTGGGAATATAGTTGAAGTTTTGCACAGCGGGAAAGGGCAGCTGGTATGCTGCGGAAAGCCAATGAAGAAGTTCGAGGCTAAGAAAGTTGAGGAAGGAAAAGAAAAGCATCTACCAGTTTTAGAAAAGGCAGGAGATAGGATAGTTGTAAAAGTTGGAAGTGTGATGCATCCGATGGAAGAGAAGCACTACATTGAGTGGATCGAGCTTATAGCAGATGGAGTTGTTTACAGAAAACATCTAAAACCGGGGGATAAGCCAATAGCTGAGTTTTGCGTTAAAGCGGAAAAAGTTTACGCTAGAGAGTACTGCAACATCCATGGTTTGTGGCAGAGCGAACAGTAATGAGCACATTGGAGAACCTCGCTAAAGCATTCGTTGGAGAATGCATGGCCAAAAACCTTTAAACTTTTTACGCAGAGGAGGAGGATTACGTTTTCCTGCGAAAAGCATTCTTGGAAACAGCTGAAAATACTAGAGAACATGCCTGTCAAATTTTTAGTTTTATTCAAAAATTAAAAATCTTGAAAACTCCAAATGGTAAAATTTAGGGTGCGTTTATGGATGTAGCGGCTTTTTATAAAATAAGTTATGGATTATACGTGGTAACATCAGCTAAGGATGGGAAGTTTGCAGGACAGATAGCGAACACCGTTTTTCAGGTAACAAGCGAGCCGGTTCAGATAGCTGCTTGTTTAAATAAACAAAATACTACTCATGACTTCGTGAAAAGCAGCAAAGCTTTTGGCGTAAGCGTTCTTGAGCTCGATACACCGATGCAGTTCATAGGGAGGTTCGGTTTCAAAAAGAGTTCCGATATAAACAAATTCGACGGTGTGAAATACGAGATCGGAAAAACGGGTGTTCCCCTAGTTTTAGAGCATGCAGTTGCGGTGATTGAGGCGAGAGTTGTTAAGGAATGCGACGTTGGAACGCACACACTTTTCGTTGGAGAAGTGGTTGATGCAAAAGTTTTAAAGGATGCGAACGTTTTAACCTACGCGGACTATCATCTAATAAAGAAAGGAAAGGCTCCAAGGACGGCTACAGTTTATTTTGAGTAGTTTTTAAAGCTACAATTTGCTCCCCAAATTTTTTGCAAATTCAAGCAAGAAACCCAGAGCTTTTTGCGTGTCCGGATCTCTTAAAGCCTTTAAAGCTCCCGTAACTCCTGCAGGTTTGAAATCCTTTGATTTCTTGAAAGCATCAACAAGTTTTTCGACGAACTTTATAGTTTCATCATCAACCGACACGGCTAAAGAAAGCAGAAGTTCTATATTCTTTACGGCGATCTCCTGCGTATTTTCATCCAAGAATTCCTCAGGCAATTTTTTAATGGCAAGCAGCAAGTTGGAAGCCTCAAGTAATTCATCGAGAACCCCACTCTTTTCAAGATATACTAACTTATCCATAGCTTTCAGTATTGCATCCCCGTCCTCTGCCAATTTTTCCATCATCTTAGCCAGAACATCTGCAGCTTTGGTTTCATAATTTGCGATCATAGTATCTCAGTGGCACCTTCAAATTTAAGTCTTTTGCATTTTAAGAAGAATTTACCCATCTGTAGATTCGGAAAGGTTTTGGGATGCAAACGCTTTGAAAAGAGTTGTGGAAGCTTTTACATCTTTTGCTGAGTTACCATCTTTTTCAGCAGAAGAGCGATCTATGCTTATCTACTCTCTAACTTGTTCCAACTTAACGCTAAGAAATAACCCCAGAATTTTAGTAACGGCGAAAAGTCTAATCCAACTTCCTTGCTTTTTCTACTAAAGAGTCGCTGCAAATAAGGATATCTCAAGAAACCACATAGAAAAAGTTTAACTAAAAAATCAAGCACTCTAACGCATCTTTTTGACTCTAGCTGCAATTATTATGGCTAAGAGAATCACAAAGATCACGTAGGGATAGTATTTCTCAAGCCAACTTCTCTCAAGCACACTCACGTAGGCATAAAAGCTACCTGAGAGCTCTTTGCCTTCATAATTCTCCGCTTTGTAGCTCAGCTCGATTCGATAGTCGTTGTTCGGAATTACATCATCGTCCACATAAACCCTGAAGGCAATTGATGCAATACCATTGCTTTCAATCTTCTCAAGATAGGCTTCAGGAGTTTTCAGCCTTATCCCTGGGCTTGGATTCAGCTTAAAATGAACGTTCTTTGCAATTCCACCGCTGTTCGTAATCTCAAGCCTAAGAACATTCTCGCCATGATAAATTACCGCCTTTTGCCTAACTTCAAAGAATGGATTTTCTTCGATTAACAACGGCAGGATTTTTGTTTCTGAGCTTGTCAATAGCTCGGAAGCGATGATTTTGTAGTCCGCAGTAATTCTGAGCTCTTTAATTCCAAAACTTGCACTTTCGTTAACCCTGTATTTTAAAGCAATTTTCCTGACTTCTCCTGCGTTAAGATAGCCCAGCAAAAACTCCTTTGCGTCGAATTCAAAGTCATCCGCTTCGATTATCAACTTAAGCCCAGAAATCGGAAAGCCGTTGTTGTTCATCACAGCGAGCTCCAGAATTCCGCTCTCGTCTCTATCAAATTTAGACTTGCTCAAAGCGAATTCAAGACCCTTGCTAACTTTCTCGATTTTCATTGGAATGGCTATTTCTTCATAGCCTCTCTTCCAGCCATTCTCGTAGTAGAGGTAGCTAATCGCAATTGTGAAGTTCTCAGCCTTTGTCATGGCATCGAATGTAATCGAAGTGGAGTTCAGCGGTCTTAAAAGTGGCAAATAAACAACTTCAGGATTTACGCTTTCGAAGTCGAGCGGTCTTATTTCCACATCCCTCGCTTCTTTCATGCCAGAGTTCGTAATAATAAGCGTTATTCTATTTATTTGCCCTTCGTAGAGTCTCGAAGTCAAAGCCGAAACCCTGAACTCTGGTTTAACAGACTCGATGACTTCAATTTGAAATTCAAAAGTTTCGAATTCGGAGCAGTATTCGTATCTGTAAGTCCCGCTCTGGTTTAAAATATCGCAAAGTCTTTCGTAGTCAACGTATAGCGTAAAGCTGATCTTTCCACTTGCATTCTGCGGAATAGCAACTGGAAAGCTCAAATCGACACTCTTTGCTGGCGGAAGCGCTGGAATAAATACTTTTTCAAGCTTAACTTCCGCATCTCTGCTTTCAAGTCTTATTTCGAGGTTATAAGCGGTGAGTGAGGCGTTGTAAAAGAGTTCCCTCTCAATACTTCCAAATCCAATTTCTTCAGGCTTTGCGAGATTGATCAGAACAAACTTCACTTCGTTTATCTTTCCAGCAGTCAGATAGCTTGTAGTTGAATAAGCCTCAAGTTCAGGCTGGGCGCTAACTTTTAAAGCCAGAAAAACTAAGAATAGAGCAAAAAGAAAGGCTTTCATCCCACTGCACCTCCGATCTTTTTTAAAACATTTACAGCTATAGTTAAGCTTGCAAAGGTATACAAAACAAGAATTCCAAGTTCTGGCAGGATTTGCTCAAATCCGCTACCCTTGACCATTATTTCTCTGAAGGCTGTGTTTGCGTAGGTTAGCGGAATAAAGAGGGCGAAGATTCTCGCAGCTTCTGGCATGCTTTCGAGCGGATAAAAGAAGCCTGAGAGAAATATGTTTATCAGTCCGAAAATCATCACCGCCTGAATTCCCTGAAGCTGTGTTGCAGAAATTGAGGAGATCGATAAGCCAATTCCGACTGAGCCAGCAAGGAAGAGAAGTTGAGTTAAAATGAGCAGAGCAAAGCTACCCTTAACTTCGACTCCGAAAAGGGTGTGAGTTAGGAACATTACGATTATGATATCGAGCGTTATCATCGCTGTAATCGCTAAAAATTTCCCAAGGATAACATCCCTGCTGTTTAGAGCCTTCAAGGATAATTCAAGAGTCCCCTCTTCCTTCTCTCTCGCCAATGAGCTTGCTGAGAGTATTAGGCTGATCATCAGCGTAACCACTCCAATTAGCGCTGGAGCTACGAAGTCGATTAGCCTTGTTTTCGTTGAAAAAACAAACCTTTGCTCAACCTCAATTCCACCAAATGTTTTTGTTGAAATGCTGTAAGCTAAATTCCTTATTCCGCTCACAACCGCATTCGCAACTGCAGACTTTGACTCATCAGCGTAGACTTCAACTTCAGCCTTTCCGTTAGCCAAACCGCTCTCAAAATCCTTCGGAATAAACAGCATCGCATCAATCTCTCCTTTCTTTATTAAATCCAAGCCTTCGCTTTTCGTAGCCAAGAAGTAATCGAGATCAAAGGCTTCTCCAAGGTTTAATGCTGAAATCAGAGCATTTGATGCTTTGCTATGTGATTCATCAACAACTGCTAAGCGGACGTTCTTTATGTCTCCCGAGAAAGCGTAGCCGAAAACGAGAGTAAGGAGAATCGGCTGTATGATTATTAGGGCAAAAAGTCTTCTCTCTCTGATTATGGTTTTCAGCTCCTTAACAATTACCGCTTTGATCGGCATTTAACCACCCAATAGCCTGAGAAATGCATTCTCAAGCGTTTCTTTTTCGATTTCCACCTGCAAAATCTCGTTTGCCAGAATTTCAAAAAACTCTGGAACCCTGATTTTTGCGTTGTCAACGAGAACCCTGAGCTCGTCATCCCTTAAATCAGCACTAAATCCAGCATCTCTTAGATTTTTCAAGGCATCTTCAGCTCTTTTTACTTTAAGCTTGACAATCTCCCCTCCTAAGGCCTTTCTTTTAATATCTTCTGGGCTCCCTTCCGCTAAAATCTCCCCCGCTCGCATAAGGACTATTCTCTGACACTTCTCCGCTTCATCCATGTAGTGAGTTGTGATAAGAATCGTCTTTCCCTCCTTGTTCAGCGAATCGAAGTATTCCCAAAAGCTCTTGCGAAGCTTTGGATCCACGCCTGCGGTTGGCTCGTCAAGAATAAGCAGATCGGGCTCATGAACCATCGCACATGCGAATGCGCATCTTTGCTTCATTCCTCCGCTTAGATTTCTTACAAGCCTATTGCGGAATTTTTCAAGCTCCACGAGCTTTAGCAACTCTTCTATCTTTTGTTTGACATTCTTTACGCCATAAGCTTCTGCAAAAAATCTTAAATTCTCCTCCACGGTTAGATTTAGATAGAGTGGAGCATTCTGAGGCATCCAGCCAATTTTTTCGGCATTTATCTCCACCTTACCCTCATAGGGAACGAAGCCAAGGATTGCTTTAATAGTTGTAGTCTTTCCCGCTCCATTTGGTCCAAGGAGACCAAGAATTTCACCAGATTTTACTTTCATACTCAGATTGTTTACCGCAACGAATTTACCAAAGCGAACGGTGAGGTTTTCGATTTTGATTTTTTCCATGTTCTTTTATGGTAATTAAAAACTTTATAATTTTGTTGTCACCATAGTGGTTACATGAATCCTGAAGACTTGCTCATCGAGCTTGGGCTAAGCAAATACGAAGCTAAAGCTTATGTCACCCTTCTTTCCCTTGGCGAGGCGAATGCGAGAGAGTTAAGCGAAAAAGCAAGGATTCCCAGAACAAAGATCTATGAAGTGCTTGAAAAGCTCGAAAGGAGAGGTTTTGTGGAGAAACAGCCTTCCAGTCCTGTGATTTTTCGGGCTCTTGATCCAAATAAGACGGTTGGTTTGATGTGGAAAAGCCTGATTGAGAAGTCGCAGAAATGTCTTGAAACGCTCGAAAAAATAAAGGTAGAGAAATCGACCCAGCCTTCTTTTGTTTGGATGATAAAAGGTCGCAGTGGTGTGGAGATAAAGTTTAGAGAAATCTCAGAAAGAGCAAACGAGCTGATTGTTGCTTTATTTGATTCCAGTTTTGCAGATTTTTTAAAGTGGTTTAAAAATGGCAAAATACTTCTGTTTGAAAAAATTCCGATGAAAGTAGATAATTTTCGAATCATCGACAGAAATAAGCTCCAGGAGAGTGAGTTCTTCAATAAGTTTCTCGAAATAATCGAGGGGACAAGCTTTGAAGGTTCAAAACTAAAGCTATGTCTCATCGCCGTGTCTGAAAAAGAGAGCCTTGTAATTTTAAAGGAGAATAGAGATCTCATTGCCATGAACATCAGGTTCCCTCTGATAATCTTCCTTCAGAGATCCCTGCTCAATGTTATCTGGGAGAGTTTTGCTTTTTGATGAGTGAATAATTCTTGATTCTAATTCCATATGATAAGAAACTCAACGATCTTTGAGTTCAATATGCAGCAAACGGTTGAGAGCCCGATCATAAGAACAATTCAGAACTTTTTGGTATTTCCGAAGTTCTTTTTATATCAGCTTTTGGAAAGACAAAAAACGATCAAAGAAGCATTTGCAACCTCTTCAACATTCTGAATTCTTCTAAAGGATTTTCAAAACCATCTTTTTAATTTCTAATCCAATAATTTCAATTTGCACCATTCTTAATAACTTTTTCATTTCAACTTTTTATGGATTTAGAAGCCAATTTTCGATATCTTTAAGCTTATTTCTGTCCCACTCTAAACAGATTTCTTCATCGATCGTTTTTAGCCAGGTATACTCTTTAACAAATCCGCTGTGGGCAAAGAAGTTTCTTTTGATATCCTTGCTCCCAGCCATTTCTTTGTTATTTTCGTCAATTTCATAAATATCTTTTCTATAAAGATCTAAAAGTAAAATTCTACCCTTTTGTTCTATTTCAAACTTTTTTATTTCCGCCCTTGCGTTTATTTCATCAAGTTCTCTACCTAAAAAGTTGCAGTTCACATCCAAACCTACTTTTTTGTAAATTTCAGGGAACTTTGAGCCAATTTCTCGAGTGCTTGGTTTGCTGAGCGTTGATTTAAATTCCCTGAAGCTTCTAAACATCGCTATCGTAAATAAAATGTTGGAAAACACCTCCAAATCCATTGGGATTTCTTTTTCAAGGAATTTACGTGCAAACTCTGAAAATCCCTTTTCGATTTCATCTGCATTTGCATCGAATTTGACAAGCTCATAGAGGGCCAATGGCGTGTTATGGCGAATGGCGTTAAAGCCGATCGTGACTTCTTTTTGAACACTCCTAAAGCACAATTTAAGAGCATGGTATTTCTTTCCGATTTCCCCCGCTTTTTTCTTTATTTCTTTGTCTTCGGTTTTGCATAGCTTATCCGGATCTGTCCGGGGAAGAGAAAAGAAAGATCTTGTAGATAAATCGTTTATTTCGATTTTTGCTTCTTTAACATTTTTTATAATCGGCTGATAAGTGGCGATTCTCAGCTTAAATTCATAACCATAGAATATCTTTTCAATCTGCCTGTAGGTAGCGAATCTCCGAGCTGCCTCAATTAAAGCGAAAACATAAACATTTTGTCCAGTGCCCACGTCTACCAACAACTTCTCCGGCCTTCTTTCTACCAGTTGCAACAGGATCGCTATGGCAACGTTGTCAAAATTGTTTTTGTAGCTAATTTTTTGACCCTTAAGTTCATATTCTCCAATCGAAGGGATAATTACCAACTCAAAATTCTTGAAGCCCCTCTCTTCGATCTTTCTTCTTAAAACTTCAAGATCCTGGTATTCTTCAAGTAGACTTTGCGGAACTAAAAGCAAAACATCTTCGTTGAAGTGCATCCTCAACGCTTCGGAAGAAAAGGGAGTTCTATAACTATTATCTTCTATCTTGTATTCAATAAGCCCATAATTTTCAGGTTTTCCGATAACCTGCAGAATCATTTTCCAATCAACACATCCATAAATCTTTTTCCATAATCCGTCATCCTGAAATTATTGCCGAACTTCTCAAGAATCCCGTGAGCTTCAAGCATACGCTTTTCTTCAACCGATAACGACTCAGGATTCTGCATAAGTGCAGTGATCAGCCTTGCAAGGTATTCCCTTGGATAAGGCAGAGTTGGGATCCTTATTATCTCGTATTCTTTCCTGTCTGGAAAAAGAAGGCTGTTAAAGTGCCTTTCACGTTCTTTGTATAATTTTAGCTTCTCTTCTTCGCTGTCAGCTCTGTAAATTTTCCTTATTTGCTCTCTGAGGTTTTCAAGTAGCTGATTCACAATTTGAACGTCTTTGCTAACGACATGGTAAACTCCATCAACTGCCATGAGCTGACCAAGTAAAGACAAAGTAATGCACATGTTCTTTCTGCCACCTGCGATGTTAAGCAGAATCTTATTGCATTTGTAGAATTCCCTTTCTTCTCTGATCACCTTCGCACAAATTGACATAAAGCGGAGATTTTCTTCAGTTGTGTTCACGTCTTCGAATGGCAAAGTTATTTCGTGAACTCTCACCTTTGGATACTTTTGCTCCATTCCAATCCTTATGAGCTCATAGCCCGCCTTAACGTCTTCGTTTTCAGTTGTTAGCACAACAAGATCGCTCACTTTTTCACCGATGCCTTCAATGAACGTCGTAATGACTGGTGGGCTTAAGCCAAGGGGAGCAATTACTGCGGTTTTCATCTTTTCACCTCATAGCTAACCCAACCAATCGGCAAATTCCCAGAAGTTATACGCCTCGTTTTGGGAAACTCCTCAACTATCCTTTTCGTGAATGGATTAATTCCTATACCAATTTTCTTTCTTAATTCGTCGAATTTTTCTTCAAATTCTCCAATAAGAATCGCTCCAATAGTTTTGCTAAAATAGCCCGTGCTATGTCCCAGTCTCAAAACATCTTTTCCTTCTATTTTTCTATAGAATTCGGAGATTCCAGGAGGATATCCCCGGTATTCTTTCTCAGTTCTGATAAGTTCTTTGACGAAACACTTTACCGCTTCAAATATTTTATCGAGATCGATTCGTCCTATTTTACCATCAGTTTCATAAAATTTCTCTTCTATAAATATATCACATTTCAGTGTCGCTTGAGGGGGAATGCATTCCAAGTATAGCGGAATCTGTTGTGGGTTGCCCAATATTCTGACTTCATAGACAACTGTCTCGTTTACAGGGCTGGTATCGGTTATCTTTAAGTATTTTAAGGTATCAGTGGTAGGTTCTTTTCCAAATACTTCTCTTTCTAAGTTTTTTGAGATCTCTTTCTTCTTTTTTGCGTCTAATTTCTTTTTACTCATTTTATCTAAATCTTCCTTTATTATCTTTAAGTGCCTTTCCAAAATTTCAGGATTGTCCTGCAAGTATTTAAAAAGCAATGCGGTTCTTATAAATCCTTTAATGCTCGATCCCGGAATGTAAGCTTTTCCATTAGTCTGTATGTGTTTTTGAATCTTCAGACTTCTTTTTGGTTCTTTACCTACAAACTTTATCTCTTTTGAGATCGGAATTTTATCTTCATTTATACCAAAAATTTCCGAAACTTTGTTTTTCACTTCTCCTTGTTCTGCTGTTTTAATTAGCTTTTCAAGCCTTCTATAATCGAACTCAACGATTCTAAATAGGCTATCATAATCTATGAATTTGATCCGATTATTTTTTAAGATAAAATCCATCTCAAGATAATACTCTCCACAACCTATGTGAACAGGACTTTCAGTCTTTAAAATCATTTCTGCTTTCATTTTAACCCCTCAAAAAATAATCTTCGCTAATCGGCACCGGGAAAACCTTAGCATAAACGTAAACTTTATGACCGACCGTCTTAGAGTAGTTTCCGTATTCATCGAGATCCAACAACTTTCCATCATCTTTTTTAATTATAGAACCCTCCTTCAACATAAAGAATAAAGGCTTAAGAGCGTTATAGCCGGTTCTTGAGAAAACATATCCACCTCTCTTTACTAGTTCATAGGAAATTAGATTTCTTTTTTCCGCAACCGAGAGGCTAAGAGTTACATAATAATCCGATTTAGGTGTGTTTAGACTAAAATCTTCAACTCTGAAATCAAAGTATCCAAATCCAGTATTTCTATTTCCACCCAAACCCTCGTCTGCGAGTAGCTTAAAAGCTGGCTTTATAAAGTTGTTAAATGCCAAATTACTCGAATCAACAAGAACGCAAATAGCAGAACTTTTGAAGGGCTTTATAGTCGTAAAAGTGTAAAGATTTGTATTGTTCGTTTCCCTGTCAATAGCTACGGAAGCGACTTCCGAAGTAATAAAAAAGTCTGAAAGCCTTCTAATTGAGTCAAATGTTATCTCTTGACCAAACAAGATTCTTTCAAAGTTCTCTTTGTCTATATACCCTTTTCGATACTTTTTTAAGATAGCTTTTTCATCACTCCTTACTTTTGGCTTTACAATTGGTGCTGGAAAGTAAATTTCCTGGTTCACAGGTAAAGCTGAAGATATCCTAACTTCCCCAATCTCCACTCTGGAAATAAAATCTTGAATATCCAAATTCATATACGCGATTGCATTGACAACTGCACCAAATATCGTATCTGAGTGAATAATTTCGTCGGAAGATTCAAAGCCCTTCAGACCGCCTATTCTCATCGGTGACTTAGGCTCAATTATTATCGCTTTCACTCCCCACCACCAAATTGGCTATTTAAAGATTTCATCTATCCTCTTAGCCACGTCTTCGACTTTTAATGCCTCATTAATTAGTATTTTTTCGTTATTTTGACCTTTGTAAAATCCAAGATCTCTCTCTGAGATAGATTGAATCGTAAATTTAACTTTTCCATATCCTCTCGACCCAGAACCGCCGAGATAGTCGTCTTCAAGCAGTTTCATTGCCTTAAACAGGTTTTTAAGATCCTCTTTCCATTTTTCATCTTCTACATTGTATACAATTTCAAATTCAAATTCTACATGGGGTGGCACCCTTTCGACTGGTCTTGGATTTGCTGCTGAAGTTATTCTGTCTATAGAAGCCTCATATTTCTCTTCAATTAGCCCCTCTGGAATTATTCTCTCCGCCCATTCCTTTGTCAAGAAAGCATCTCTGAAATATGCTCTCCCTGGATGGTTGCTTCCAGGATTGTTCTTGTCTCCTGAAGAACCAAAAATTCTGCAAACTTCACACTTCAGTGCCTCATCCTTAGTATTACAAACGTGAACATTTATCTCGTGCCCTGGTCTTCCCATGTTTCTGTTGAAAAATTTAAGACCGCCTTTTGAGTTTGCCACGCTTTTTTCCAATAAGGATCTCATCTTCCCTTTCAGTGAGCTTCCTGGAATATATGGAAGCCCAGTTACTGGGTCTTTTATAACCGGGTTGTCCATCCCTCCAATCTCCACTGATTCTCTTGCCGAACCAATATGCAAGCCAGTCAAAGTTTCGATTTTGCCCTTAATGATAATCTTTTTCTCAAGCATCAATCAATCACCCCCTAGGAAGTAGTGAAAAGCAACAATACTCTCAAAGAACTCATAAACTTTTTCAAAATCTTCGTAGTTCCTTATTTCTGCTAAGAGTGGTTCTAACGCAGATTGAAGCGGTTTAACGCTTGAATTTCTTCCTGAAGTGTATGCCAGCAGATATCTTATACGAGCTACCTCCTTTTTCAAGTATTCTGGGGACACTTCACCCAATTTTCCCTTTTTCTTTGTATTCTGCATTATGTCCAAAATTTTCCTAATCTGGCTTCTTTTGAGATCGTTGGATCTTGAAAAACCTGCAATGAGCAGAGCGGTGGTCAAAACCTTATTTGGATCGCTTTCTAAAAATTTAAGCCTCTCTCTTTTGATTAGCTCTATTTTCTTTTCAGTTATTTCCTTTAATTTAATCTTCAAATGCTTTCTCTCCTCTCTGTTTTTTACAACTTCTTCCCATTTTTTGCCCACTTCACCAAAATCCGTAATTGCTTCATTCTCTAAAATTTTTATGAGTTCACCCAAACTCATAAACTCACCCCCTTAAAGCCAAATCCAATAATTTTAGCGGGACATCTATAAAAAATATCTCCTGAGGTTTCCCTTCTTTTAGTTTGTTGGGGTCCAAAACAAATAGTTTACTAAAGACGACCTTTTCTTCCCCTTTTCTCCTTGAAAGATGATATATCGGGGCTATAAACCAGTATATAGACTTTTCATCTCTCAAATATGCTTTTCGAGCTTCAATCAGCTTGTAAATTAAGGAGCGAGGGAATTCATGTCTCATTCTAAGAATTGTGTTGGAATAATCGGTCCAAAATCTCTTAAATTCATCCCACTGGTAGCTAATCATCCTCTTGAAATTGCCGACTTCTCTATCCATCAGGTAGATTCTATCTCTCCCCTCGTCTTTAGCAACTTCAAGTCTTTCATTCACTATCTTAGCCATTCTAATGATTGGGGTTTTCTCATCGAAAATCCCGTATCCTCCGCTAATGGTTATACTCGGATTGAAACCAACGTATTTTCTGAAAATTTCGCGAACTTCAAATGCAACTTCCAAAACATCGTTCCAAGTCCCGCCAAGCACTAAATCATCTCCACCAGAGTAAATAACGATTATCTCTCTTTTTTTAATAAATTCGCTTATTCTTGGAATGTCTTTTAAATTTAAAGCAGAATTTTCGAGTATAGTGTTGAGATGTGCCTTAAAGAAAAGGTTAAGCATTCTTGATAAGGTAGAAGACCTCGAAAGACTATTGTTTTTAAGCCCTTCTGAGAAGATTTTTCCGAGATTATCGACATCCATCTTTAGTAAGGCAATCTTCTTGGCTCCATGAGCTTCTTCGACAATTTTGTCAAAACTTTTTACTCCTTTTTCATCTTTAACTGCATAATCTGCCATTAAAAAGCACATTTGCTTGTATGGGGATTCTAAAGGTGTATAATCGTTTTTCACAAATACGAAAGAGTCTACTGGAAACTCATAAATATCCCTTCTATTTGCGAGATAAAGTTTTGAGAACGGCAAATTTACATTTATCTTTGTAGAATCCTTGGCCCCCTTAGTTCTTATAAAAATCTCCGAGTCTAGTAACTCTTTTCCTATTTTAAGAAAGTCTTTACAATTTCTGCAAACTTCGATTTTTAAATCTTCGAATTCCTCTTCAGATAAATCCGCACTTCTTATACCGCATACCTTACAAATGCGAGTCTCGGTTGAAATAAGATGCCAGTTTTCGGCAAAAACATCATAGAATTTTCTTTGTTTTTCTTTTATCAATTCTGCAATTAGTTCATCCCATAGACTTTCCCCATTTCGTTCCATTTTCATTAGGGAATTTCCGTCGACTTCGATGTGGGCCATTGCTACATATATATC
>CAYZIW010000010.1:41075-47453 GCA_964478605.1 uncultured archaeon
TGGCTTCCATTTTCACCTTTTCAAGTATTCTTTTTGTTTCTGCCAAATTTGGCAATATTAAGTAGAAATTTCCTCCACCAGCGTAGATAATGTTCGCAACCGTTAAATTCATCCTTTCAACAATTTCTAACGCTACATCGAGAGTTAAAAATTCCAAGAACGCCGATCGAGCCCTTAAATATTTTAATGCTCCTTTATAGCTTACGTTATATATAAAATCCTGTATCCCGCTTATGTCTCCTCCCACGAAAAGGAACTTCTTTTCGGCTCTATTCTCGATTTCTGGATTTGAATCTAACTCATTTTTGTGATAATAATACAGACACGAAGCTATCGCAGCGGTAGACTTTAAGTGATCAAATAGAGAGATGTCGTTCTCTATGCTCATCTTCGAGGGGATGAAAGAAGTGTACTTTTCGAGAATCATCAAAAGCTTTTCAGGATTGAATGAAACTAAAAGTTTTGTAAAATCATTGTCGAATCTTTTGAAAATAAACTCGTATTCATCCATCTTCAGTTCTTTTATATCAGCTGGGAAATTTATGTGTGCTGGAGATAACTCTTCTAATGGATAGTAGAGCGACTTTGGTTCACCTTTGCCCGCGAGTTTGACTGATGAAAAAATTGATTTTAAAGGCATTCCGAAAATAACATCGCCTTCGTCTCTTTCCATCGACGATAAGTTATCTGCTTCACAAACAATTTTAAGTAGATTTTTCAGTCTTTGATCTCCTTTAAACTCTTTAAGCTCTTCTTTATGATGATATTTTGCAAAAGTAGGAATAATTCTTAGCGGATCCTGTGTAAACTTGCTTTTAAGATACTTTTCACCTTGTAACGAATGGCTCTCCTTTACACCAGATGCTCTCTGAACAAATTTTCCGATATCATGGAGTAGAGCACCAGTAACAAGAAGCGTGTGCTCGTCCACGTATTTTAGTTGAAAATGATATATAAATATCTTTCGGTATTTGCTAATTTTGCTTTATCTTTCAATACCCGTTTTCAGGGTTTAGGGATTGCTACTCTACTTAAAAATACTGCAAATTCGAAAAATATAAGCTTTTCTGTTCGCTTTCAGTAACACCAACTGCATCCCTCAAAATTGCATGGGGGTTTAAAAAGGGATGCAGTGATCATATAAGCTTACTGCTTTCTCTCTATAGCAACTGAAAACAAAAAATAGCAAATAAAAATCAATTCAGCCAGAAATGGATTTTATAAAAATCTTTAAGCTTCGAAAAGCCTTATTACTCTGCAGTATATATGATGAAAGCTGAATATAAATCTTACAAATTTTAAGGATGCGGATTTTTATTTCTGGCTTTGAATCTGCTTTGCACGTTTTCTGATGATTTTGATCGATGAAAGCTTTGATAAAAGTTCTTTGCTGAGAAGAAAAATTTTGATGGATTTAAAGCTGAAATCGGGATTTTTATAAAGCTCCACAACGGACTTACTTGCTATATGATGCTAAATAGCAATTTGGTGTGAAAAGTTGCTAAACTTTAAAAATATAGTATACTCTCTATGAAATACCCTACTGATAAGAACCTTGGCCCTCTTTTTAATTTTTCAAAATCTGTTTACTCTCTCTGCTGGAATATATAATACAAAAGTTTTTATAAAGTAAAAAAGCAAACAAAAACCCCCCTTGTCTGGACAAGGGAAAAAGCCCTTAGAAAGCTTAGAAAGCCAAACGAAACGCTTACGACCCCGATTGCACATAACCCTTTCTAAAGAAAATTATGACTGGTTGAAAGAAAAAGTCTCTAATGCTTCCGCTTTTCTCGATCAGCTCGTTAGTAGCGTAAAAAACAAAGTAGAGCCAGCATTCATCCTCATTTCAAAATCCGAAGAGCCACGGGCGGGATTTGAACCCGCGACCGCTTGCTTACCAAGCAAGCGCTCTCCCTGCTGAGCTACCGTGGCCTGATTAATTGACGTATGCTCAACTTTTATTTCTTTCGTTTGGTACTTCGTCAGTATTTTTCAAGTTGTTCTCAGAAGATTGATCTTTTGCATCGTCTATGGAATCTATTTCTGGAGAATATGGTTTTATATCTAGCAGCGGAGTCCCATCTATCGCATCCAATCCTACTATTTTCAAAACGTTTCCTTTCCTTTCTAAGAGTTTTACAACTGCAAAGCCAATCGGATTTGGTCTGTTGGGGGATCTGGTTGCAAAAACACCACGTATTTTACTATCATGCGGAGGTTTTGCCAGTAAGATGTCTCTTCTAGCTTCATGAAGCCAGTAAAGTATTATAAGATGTGTAAAGCGTTCGATATCCTTTAAACCTTCAGAAAATTCATCAAAAATAATTATCTCGCAAACATCTTTGGAAAATCTCCCTTGATGTGGAGCATCATCTTTTGTCTTGTATGGAGATCTTATTACACCTATCTGTTTCAGTTCCATGCTATCACCAATCTAGAACCTTGCTTTTTATCGCACCCGGTAGCAAAACGTTATCGAAAAGCCTGCCTCCGCTATCTTTCAGCCTCATAACCTCTAAAATTTCGCTGTATTTTCCATTGGCAATTCCGTTTGCAAGGATCGCTGCACCCTCTGCAGCCTCCTTTGCAATTTTTGCATTGCTTTTTAGCTTCACAACATCGATTCTATAGCTGAACTTGGAAAGGAAACGTTCAAGCTCTTTTTTGGCATCGTTAAAGAATTCTTGCACCCTACTAAACCTACCGCTCAAAATTATCTCTCTAGGGAAGACCACTGGCATTAGAGCGGCGATGTTCTTGATCATACTCTCTATCATCATCTTGTAAGCTTCCGCAACACGGTCATTTTTATGAGATAATTCTATAAAGTCTTCTATACTTATCTGATGCGGGTTGATCCCAGCATAATCTGCCGCACCGCCGGAGAACAGTAAAGACTTCGAAAAGTCGTCAACTCTATTTATCAAAGCGTAAGCAAGTTCTGAGTCCATGAAACCCATGCTTAGATAGGATGGAAAACCAGCTGTTCCTGCAACACCGTCTACGATCCTGCCACCTTCAACTGCTATTGCGGAAGTGTAGGCAAAACCGACTTCGACAAGTATAAAGGACGTTTCAGAGTACTTTATTCCCAGTCTTTCCGCTTGATCTTTAATAGCCAGAACTGCGCTGTAGACTTTGTCCGAGGTCCCCATATCAATTCTGTTTACTTTCCTGTAGCTCGGAACGGTTTTTAGATGTACAACACCCGGTGTAAACCAAGCGTTTAGATCGCTTTTCCTGAACAAAAACATAAGTTCTCTTAAACCTATAATTCTCAGTCTTCTTTTAACATCTGCATCGGTTACAAAAGTTGCAAGCCTTATTTCCTCATCGCTTGCATCTCTAGCTCTCTTCAATGGTATACCGTAGCCGCTCGAAACCACTATTGCATCAAATTTACCAAACTTACTTTCCACACTTTTGATTTTTTCCACAACAATTTCAGGCTTCTCAGTTATAAGATCTCGTGGAATTGCTTCATCAATCAAAACTTCACCGCTTTCATCATCAAAACCATATATATCCATGCTCTTAGTTCCCGCATCGATTCCAGCGGCTTTGACCATATATATCACTCTACTTTAAAAATTTCAGCACCCCTGTTGTTAGCATTCACGCAAAAAACATCCCCGCCACCATTTTTTTCTAAAAAATTTTTTAAATCTGTCAATAATTCTTTAGCTTTTTCTCTACCTTCGACTATCGAGTAAACTGTCGGTCCCCAGGAAGACTGACAGGCAGATGAAGATCTCTTGAGCATGATCTCGATACAGCCTTCAACGACTTCATCGCAGTATTTCCTATTTTTCTGATATCTACCCCAGAACTCTCCAAGTCTTGCGTTAAAAGCTGTAAGCGATTCTCCAAAAGTTTTTAGATCTTTTTCAATAAATGCAGGAATCATTTTAACTAAAACCAACCTTGAAAGCTCGTTAGCCATTTCAGCTGGCATCTTCGGCAAATTGAAAAGGATTTCCTCTTCCAACTTCTCTCTCATATCAATTATTTTTCCAGTCGAACTTTCAGGGATCGCAATCACAAAGAACCAGTTCTCAGGAACATCGCCGCGGAATATCAGGGGAGGGACCATTTTTTCTCTCAATTCAACCCTAAATCCCCCTTCTACAATAAATCCACCATTCTTGAAAGCATAAACTCCCATTGCAGTAATTAAACCCCTTTTTACAGCTAAGGCTATTTCTTCTATGCTTAAGTTCAGGTTGTAAAGTTCTGAAATTGCTTTTCCTATTGCCAAAGCTACGGTTGTCACATACCCAAGCCCGACAAGCGGTTTTATTTTGCTTTTAACTTCAACCTTAACTCCCTCTATATCAAACCTGTCCACAAAAATTTTTGCATACTTCTTTGCCCACTTTTCACTCGCTTGTACATCTTCACTCTTCTCTACTGTAACTTCTATCGGTACATCTACTGCAAAACCTACTGTACCATATAACCTCCCAAGTTCTCCATTTAGGTCAAAATTTCCCGTATGCAGATGTGCAGGAGCCTTTATTACCACTTTATCCATGCACCGATTAGGCAGCAGAGTATATAACGGTTTCAAAAGTTAATATCTTCACCTGAAACAGCGAAAAAGTTTTGTAATTGTAGTCTAATAGTAAGACATTTTGCAGAGGCAAATTTGAAACATGTAGCTGGTATCTCTAGAAAATCAGATTCTCAAAATTTTTCTTCTGAATTCTCCAAGCTACCAGTGACAATCGTTATGGGTCTCCCCTCAACCAACGCCTTCACGATCTTCTTTCTGCCACTCTTGAGCAATCTCCATACCGTGCCCCTCGAGACACCCATTCTTTTTCCAGCCTCTTCCTGTGAAAGCTCTTCAAGCTCGATGAGCCTTAGAACTTCAAATTCCGCAAGATCAAGAAGAACTGGTTCTGAATTCATAAGTGGAGCGGGTATAAATTCCTGAATAACTGGAAACGCTCCAAGCATCACTGGCTTTGGACATCTACCACGCTTTCCACATCTGTGCCTTCTTTGCCACACGAATAATGCCTTAAGTAAAGCTTATATGCCTTGCCAAAAATTTGTGCATAAGCACAAAATTAGAGGTGGTGCTATGCCCTACGGTAGAAGATGGAAAGCTGGAAAATGGCCGGGATTTGGACCTTTTAGCCATCTGCCTCCTTGGGAAAGACCGGGATGGTATTATAGCAGATGTTTCTGCAGATCTTATGCACTTCGCAGACGTTTCTGGAATTTAGGTTCTTCGCAAAAAGACGAGGTCTCTGCTTTAGAGGAATACAAAAAGGAACTTGAAGCTGAAAAGGAGAGCATCGAAGAAGAGCTGAAGGAAGTGGAGAGAAGGATTAAAGAACTGAGAGAGAAGGAAGGATAACATGGAAGATAGAAGAAAGCTCATTGAAGAACAGGATAAAAGGATAAAGGAACGAATGAGCAAAATTAAGCATAAAATTGCAGTTATAAGTGGCAAGGGCGGAGTTGGAAAAAGCACGGTAACTGTGAACCTTGCAATGGCTTTTGCTTTGAAGGGCTATGCAGTTGGAATCCTCGATGCGGATGTGCATGGACCAAGTGTTCCTAAGATGCTCGGATTGAAGGGAAGAAGACTTCAAGTTTCTGAAAAAGGCGAGATCATTCCAGTGCTCGGGCCTATGAACATCAAAGTTGTCTCGATGGACTTTTTGCTCCCGGCTGATGAGGCTCCAGTTGTCTGGAGGGGACCACTTAAGATGTCAGCAATTCGACAGCTACTTGGCGAGGTTGACTGGGGAGAGCTTGATTATCTGCTGATCGACCTACCGCCTGGCACAGGAGATGAGCCTTTGAGCATCGCACAGCTTTTGCCTGACATGGATGGAGTCATAATAGTAACAATTCCATCAGAAGTCTCGGAGCAGGTTGTTAAGAAATCTGTGAAATTTGCAGAGCTACTAAAGATGAGAGTTCTTGGCATAGTTGAAAACATGAGCTATTTGAGCTGTCCAAAGTGTGGAGAGCGGATTGAGGTTTTCAACGGTGAAGCTGGCAAGAGAATTGCGAAAAGCTTCGGAATTCCATTGCTTGGCGAGATTCCCATGGATCCAAAAATTGCCAGAGAAGCAGACAACGGAATGCCTTTTGTTGTTGACTTTGGCTCAAAGACAGCCAAAGCGTTTGAAGAGATCGTCAATAGGATTGAGAAGGCTCTTGTTGGTTGAATGATCTGCATCACAGCATTTTCGCCATCCCTGGATTCGCAAATCGATCTAAGATAGCTACTTTCAATCCCATCTTGGTCTGATTTGAACATAATAATGGGTCTGGATTTTCAACCACGAATGGAAAAGGAATCTTTCAATCCCATCTTGGTCTGATTTGAACCAGTAACAAAAGCTTATGCGTATA
>CAYZIW010000011.1:0-21063 GCA_964478605.1 uncultured archaeon
AACTCCAGCTCAACTGATTGGAGATACATCAAGAAAGATAGGTATAAATCCGAAGATCCTGTCGATAATGGGATCGAAGTGTTTTTGAAAGATATCTTCTAAAACCATTAATCCAAATATGCCATAGACGACCGACGGTATACTCACCAATACCTCTACTAGCGGTCTAAAAAACTCAGAGACAGCCTTTGGAGAATAATGTGCAAAGAACAAAGCTGTAAAAAGACCTATGGGAGACGCCATTGCAATTGCTAAAACTGTAACAATTACAGTACCTGCAATGAATACCTTCGCCCCATAAACACCTTCCTCATAACTCCAATTCTCGCCAAGAACGAAGTACACTCCCTGTTTAAGGAAAGTTGGAATAGACTCGATAACAAGGAAAGATAGGAGTAAAAGTAGGATTAAAACCATAATGAAGTTCAGAGAAAGAAAGACCACTTGATCTTTTTCTCTAACCATGTAAGAGTGCATTGGCAAATCACTTTTATATCTTTCCTCTTTATTATCTATCTATACAGTTAAGACACATTTCATATAGATCATATAGACAAGCGTTTATCGAAATCAGAAGATTAGAAGTTCAAAGCTTCAATGGTGTAAGCGATTAACAACGAACATTTGTTATCAGGAGAGTCAAGAAAATTTTCCTAGAAGTTTTCGAAATTTGAAGTCTAAAAATTATTGTACAGCTAGTAAAACACTCCTATCTATAGAAATTTCTGCTATGTCCGCAAGGTAGCCAGCGATCCTTTCTAGACTGCTTAAGAGGAGTTGGTACTGTGACTTCACTCTGCTATCTTCTTCAAACTTCTCTTTCAACAGGTTTATATGCTCTGCAACTTTCTCTAGCTCTTCAAGAACTTCATCCGCAATCTTCCTGTCACTTTTAAAGAAGGAAACTAAAGTTCTCCTAACCAGTCTTTCGAGTGTATCCACAAGCCTAACAACTTCCTCTTCAAGAAAAACATTACTTGAAACCTCAAATATCCTGCATATATGATCTGCAATGCGTTCAAGTGCTTTCACTGTGCTTCTGTAGTTCATTGTGTCAAAAAAATTCATTAGACCCTCTCTTCCTGCAAGAGTCAATAGCCTTAGCAGCAGAAAATACAGCCTGTCCACTTCACTCTCGCGAAGCAGAACAGAATCAAGTTGCCTCTTCTCTGTAAAACCTACCATTGCTGTCTCTCGATAGTCCTTTAACATGCTAAGAATTACCTCGCACATCTTTTCTATAACAGAATTGATTTCAAATCGTTCCAAGCTTAAGAATATCTCAATCTGCACTTCGTCTCTCAAATCTTCCATAATCTCTGCACCCATCAGCATTTCAATCGCTGAATTTATCGCTGTTCTCTGCTCTTCGTTGTATATTTTTATTTTTATAGTACCAAAACCAGCAATGTAGTAAGCGATGATCAACCTTATAAGGTTCTTTAAAGTTGCCTTAGGGTCATCTATTGAACAAACAAAGTTTTTCTTTCTTTTTTGTGGGAAAATACTCAGCGAATTATCCCTGATCTCAAGAAATACTACGTCACCTTTTTTCAGACCCAAACTTTCAACCCACTCCTTTGGTAAGGTTAAGATGTAACTGTTTGTTCCACTTACGTATATCTTCCTAGTCTCAAATCTCATATGCATTAGTATACGAACTCATATTTATCTTTTCCTGAAAATTAGCATATGTAGACTATATATTCTATATTTGATCTACGTTCTACATATCTATCCAAACCTAAAGATAAGTCTAAGATATGTCCAAAAGATTACACCTAAATGGGTAACTTGAAACCAAAATTTGACTTCTGCAAAAATTATTCAAAAACTAGAGACTTTCCGAGTCATAGCCCAAAACCGCTACCCACCACCATCTTGCCATATCTACAAGATCCTTGCTAAATGCACCAGACAAGCGATATTCACCATCCTTTATCACCAACATTCCTGCACCTATGAGCTTGTTTCTCATTGAATAAAAAGAAGATTTTTTAACACCAAGTTCTTCAAGTATCTTTTCCCATTCCTCCACTCTCAGCGGTTTTCCATTTTTTTGCCTTTCTTCAACCACCGTCAAGAATTTCGCAGCTCTAAGTGCCACGTCTTCCTTTCTGAAGATCCTCCGCATAAGTTCCAAAAGAGGTTCTTTGGATTGTGATACTCTCGCATTGCTTGCTGAACGAACAATTATCGATGTTGCCGTCTTCGGGGCATCTTTTACTTTCACGAATTGAAATAAATTCAGGTATTAAAGTTTTTTCTATAGAAGGAAAAGAAATTAAACTAACCTTTCAATAAAATTTTTCAGTATCTTGTTGAACTCTTCAGGCTTTTCGAGCATAACCATATGACCAGCATTATCAACGACGTAAAGTTCAGAGTTTTTTATTTTCTCATTAAGGAATTGAGAGTACTTCAGTGGTGTTAGCTTGTCGTACCTCCCAACAACTATTATCGTTGGGCACGAAATTTTAATTTCATCGTTTCTATATTTATCTAACATATCAAATTTGTCACAAATTGTCAGATCTTTGAGTAAAATTTTGCTCCTCTCAGCAAAAATCTTCGAATATTTTTTCGCTAAATTACTATCTACGAAAGAAAACTCAGCAATTATTTTTGAAGTTTCATCTGGATCTTTTTCCAATCCTTGTAGAATCTCTGGAAGTACCCTCAACCTTGCTCCTGTACTTATCAGTCCTGCAGCCTTAACAACGTCTTCGTAGTCAATACACATCTTCTGAACTATCGCTCCTCCCAAACTGTGACCGATTATCATGGCCTTCCCAAGTATTTTTTTGACAAACTTGGCTACGAAATAGGCGTAATCGTCTACTGATCTAATTTCAGCGAAACAGCTTTTCCCATGATTTGGCAAGTCAACTGCGTATCCTCCTAATTCCTCCAGCTGATTCATCCATATGCTTGCATCGCAACCAGAGCCGTGAATGTAAACGACAGGCAGATCTTCACCCTTTAGGGCAGATATCTTTGCTCCGTCTATCACCGCATCTACATTCTCCATGCTCGTCATATACCTGCAGACTAATCAGCTTTATCCTCAAATAAGTTGTTAATGACTAATTTGTACTAATAGGTAGAATCTATAGAACTTCTAAAATTTTTACATATAAGAATGAATAATTTTAAAAATGATGTTTTATAAGTTTGTCGAAGCTTAGCTATGCTTGAATACAAAAAAATCGTTTTAAAATTCTGTTCAGGCTTCTAGAACCACAAAGTTCTTATATCACTGATAATCTTATTAATAATATGATATTGACATTCCTAGCAGTTGGAATCCTACTTGGACTTACGATTACGATGTGCTCTTATCGCCTCATCTTTGGACCTGGAGTTTTCAATCGAATTGCAGCAGCGAACGCTATAGGTGTAAAGGCGATGGTTTTGCTTGTCGTTGTAGGGTATGTTATAGAGAGGCCGCACTTTATAGATATAGCGCTCATGTACGCTATACTAAACTTCATTGGGGTAATTATAACAGCAAAATACCTTGAAAGGGGAGAGGTATGCTCTTGACAAACATAGCAGCCACAATATTAATGTTTTTTGGGTCTTTATTCATGTTTTTGGGAGCCTTTGGACTTCTGAAACTGCCAGACTTTTATACAAGAATGCACGCGATCGGGAAGTGCGATACTCTGGGACAATTTTTAATTATACTTGGTTTCGCCGTTTACGAAGGTCTTAGTTTTATCTCCATCAAACTGCTCCTAATATCCCTCTTCTACTTGCTAAGCTCACCCGCAGCAACACATGCAATAGTTAAGGCCGCATTTTATAGAGGTTTAAAAGTCTGGAAAAAGGGCGACCCGAAGATGTGAATACTATGAAGGAGAGAACATTCTCAATAATTCTAACGTTCTTCATAGCCTTCATACTGTGGTTGATCTTTTCCGCATGGAATATCTATCTTGTTGGTTATTATGATCCCTTCAGGCTTGTAAGGGGGCTAATAGTGGCTTCTATTGTAGCACTTTTCATGCACGAACTCGTTATAGCAAGAAAGGTTGAAAATCTCAGTACAAAGCTGTACAGGTTCTTAATTTACTGCTTTTGGGAATTCTACCAGATAATACTTGCAGCAATCGATGTGTCTCTTCGAGTTTTAGGCTACAGAGACGTGAATCCTCAACTTATCGAATTTGAAACACATCTAAGGAGCGATGAAGCTCTAACTACGCTCGGAAATTCGATCACTTTAACCCCAGGTACAATTACAATAGATGTCGATCCGGAAACGGGCAGATTTCTCGTACATGCGATAGCTATTGAGCCGGCTCTTTCATTGCTCGAAGAGTACACGGTAACGAGGTCTACAGTTGAAGATGTTGTTTTCTGGGAACCAAAAAGAATTCCAGCTATGATAAGAAAAGTATCTCACGTTTTCATGGAGGAGGAGGGAGAATGATAATACCTTTAGATCTTATATTGCTCTTCTTTTTGATTTTGGCCGCAGTTGGAGTGGTGATTGTTAGAGATCTTTTGAGCGCTGTGATTATACTTGGTGCTTACAGCTTTATAATGGCCAACGTTTGGCTGCAGTTGAATTCCCCAGACGTTGCATTTACCGAAGCTGCTGTAGGTGCTGGAACTTCCACAGCTTTAATGATCGCAGCTCTTACGAGGTTTAGAAGGAAGGATAGATATGAAAGAAGTCCTGAAAAAAAGATATCATCAGCAGTAGGTTTAACGACCGTATTGTTACTAGCTCTAATATTTTCATACGCCGTAAGTGATGCTCCAGCTTTTGGTGACCCAAATTCCCCGCCCAACAGGTATATGTTCCTCTTCAGCGTAAAAACAACAGAAGAACATATAGAGAAGCTTAACTCTGGAGAGGTGCCGGAGGAGATAAGGGAAAAGATACACAGCTTCGGATTCAATCGAAACAACAACTTCCAAGAACTCGATGACAACTATGTTGTTTTGTCAGTAGAGGATGGGTGGGATATACTTGTAAAAACTTACGAACTCTATTACCATGATCCAATAAAACTCTACTTCATCAAGAATTCCGGAGGGGGACTGGAAGTTTACAGATACAACTGGCCAGTGAGGGTTTTAGAAAGGACGAAAGAAGAAACAGAAATTTTGAACGCTGTAACTTCCGGTCTTGCAGATTATAGAGGTTACGATACGATGTATGAAGAAACCGTGATTTTTACCGCTGCAGTATGTGTTATTTTACTGATTAGAAGGAGGGGTAAGCTTTGAAGGAGCAAAAAAGAGATGTTATTGTAGAGATGACCTCAAAAAAGATACTTCCGATAATTTTAACTTTCGGTCTTTACGTGATGGTTGGGACGGAAGGAGCTGGAGGAGGGTTTCAGGGAGGGTGTATAATAGCTGCTGCCTTCATACTTTATGCCGTAATCTTCGGAGTTGAAAAGGGTAGAACTAAGATGCCAGAATCCTGGAATACTTTCTTTACAAGTTTGGGTCTCTATCTTTATTGTGGTTGTGGACTTTTAGCGATAATTGCAAGCCTTTTTGTGGCTGAATTTTTGAACTATTCAGCATTCTGGCCCCTTACAAATCTATTTGGACCCTATGAAGCCAGAGCCCTCCAAGTAGAATTCGTTGTAGAAGTAGGTATAGGTATCACGGTTTTTGCAGCTTTTGTATCGATGTTCTACGACCTTGCATGGAAGGATGAAGATGAAGCTGAGGATGATGACGAGGTGATGGAGTGTTAGAGGCCATTTTTGAGGAATTTTTCGCAAGATACAACTTCTGGACTGCAGTTTTGATAATATTTATTGGCATCTATGCAGCGATTGCTAAGAACAATCTACTAAAGAAGCTTCTTGGCCTAAACCTTCTCCAAACTGGGATATTTCTTTTCTTCATCTCCTTAGGAGACATAGGGAGCTTGCAGACTCTAGGGATAGGAGATGCAACTCCTCCGATAATATGGAAAACTGCCGAAGAGAAGGGATACATGTACGCAAATCCACTTCCGCATGTTCTTATGCTTACCGGTATAGTTGTTTCAGCTGCAACAACTTGCGTAGCTTTAGCACTGCTTGTCAGGATATATAAAGAGTACGGAACTATAGAGGAGGACAAGATACTGGAACTTGAAGCTCTTAGAGGTGATTGATACGTTTGTAGAACAATTTCCGATATTAATAGTCACAACTGGTGTTTTTTCTGCTTTTACGATCCTTGTATCTGGAATATTCAGCAGGAGGCTCGGTTACTATATTCTGCTCCTCGTTACAACTGTCCACTTCTTGCTCTCGATCGCAATCTTAAGCCATGTAATAAGCTACGGCAGGATACACTACTGGATAGGTGGCTGGAGGCCACCTTGGGGCATAGAATACGTTGTAGATGAACTAAACGCTTATGTCTTAGTTGTAATACTTTTTTTGAGCTTTTTAAGCGTCGTTTTTGCAAAGAAAAGTGTTGAAAAAGAGATAGACGAAAGAAAGCATCCTACTTTCTACACGGTGATGCAACTACTCATCGCCGGCTGCTGCGGCGTCGTAGTTACTGGAGACGTTTTCAACCTCTTCGTATTGGCTGAAGTAGCTTCGCTTGCAACCTACGCTTTGATAGCTATAGCAGGAGGTAAAGCTCTACGTGCTTCCTTCACTTATCTGATCTTAGGAAGTATAGCCATATGCTTCTACCTTCTTGGTATAGGTTTTCTCTACGCAGTAACTGGGACTTTGAACATGATCGACATGAGACTTCTACTTCAGAATATATACGATAACAAGATGGTTCAGGTTGCTTTCGCTCTCGTTGTTGTAGGATTAGGTATAAAGGCAGCGGTTTTTCCTCTTCACACATGGCAGCCGGATGCTTACACCTATGCACCTTCTGCTGTTACGTTGATAATGTCCACTGTTGTTGCAAAAACGTTCATCTATGCCCTAATCAGGATAGTATTCTCAGTTTTTACAGTCAATTTTCTTCAAAAATACATAAACGCTTGGGAACTTATCTCCTGGCTTGCAGCCGTAACAATAATCGTTGGCTCTATATTAGCTTTCAGGCAGTACAATATAAAAAGAATGCTCGCATATTCGAGCATAGTAAACGTCGCCTACATAATGCTCGGAATTTCGATGTTCTACACCTATTGGGGTCTTTCTGGAGCTCTTGCTAATATTTTAAACCATGCAGTGGCAAAAGGGTGCGCTTTCGCAGCCGTCGGGGCTATAGTATACAAAACTGGTTTAAAAGATGTTAGATCCTACTCTGGGCTGGCTAAGAAGATGCCGTACACCTGCGGAGCTTTTATGATCTCAGCACTGACTCTGATTGGCATTCCTCCACTTGCAGGTTTTGTAACTAAGTTCTACCTTATGGTTGGCTGTATTGAAGTTAAAAACTATCTTATGCTTGCTGTAATTCTCCTTGGATCGTTACTGACTCTTGCATACTTCTGGAGAGTTATAGAAGAAATGTACTTCAAATCCGTTGAAGATGAAAATACTCATGGGAATACTGAAGAAAAATTCACCGAAGCTCCGATCACCATGCTTCTCCCCACAATGCTTTTGGCAATCCTTTGCATAGCTCTAGGTATCTACTGGCTGACTAGTATACCTCTCGAAATTATAGATAAAATGATTGCCTCAATGGGGGTGATTTTGAGATGACCGACTGCAACTTAGCACCATTATTTGCGGTTATATCTCCAGCAATAGCTTCGATCCTGATTCTGATTTCGCATAAACATCCAAACATCAGAGAAGCTTGGACAATAATTGCGACGATAGTAACATTTTTATTCGTAATCTCAATGGCTCCTAAAGTTTTGAGTGGAGAAACGGTAGAGTGTATCCTTTTCGAAATGATACCTGGCGTCGAATTTGCCTTCAAAGTTGATGCTTTCGGAATGATATTCGCAGTAACCTCTTCCTCTCTATGGATACTTGTTTCCTTTTATTCCATAGGCTACATGCGATCTTTGAATGAACATGCGCAGACGAGGTACTACTTCTGCTTTGCTTGGGCAATAACAAGCGCCTTGGGTATTGCGTTCTCGAAAAATCTAATAACACTTTTTGTTTTTTACGAGATACTGACTATCTGTACACATCCTTTAGTTGCACACGAAGAGAGCCAAGAAGCTTTAGCTGCCGGTAGAAAATATCTGCTTTACCTGATGACCTCTGGATGTTTTCTATTGGCAGCCACTTTAATAACATACTCAATTTCTGGAACCACCGACTTCAACCCTAGGGGAATACTAAGCTCAGAGGTTCCCGAGTTCTTTTTGCAACTTCTTTTCATCTGCTACCTCTTAGGCTTCATGAAAGCTGCATACATACCATTCCATTCTTGGCTTCCAACTGCGATGATTGCTCCAACTCCAGTTAGCGGACTTTTACATGCAGTGGCGGTTGTTAAAGCAGGTGTATTTGGAGTTATAAGAGTGATATGCTACGTTTACGGAGTTGAACTTGCATACAACCTTGGTTTAGGACTTTTACTTGCCTGTTTTGCTTCTTTCACAGTTATAATGGCTAATCTTTTCGCAATCGGTGAAGATAACCTGAAGAGGAGGCTTGCATATTCAACGATAAATCAGCTTTCTTTTATAATATTGGGTGTATCATTACTAACTCCATTTGCAATAATGGGTGGAATGATGCACATAACATTCCATGGATACATGAAAATTACACTCTTTCTCTGTGCTGGTGCTATAGCAGCGATAACGGGAAAAAAGTTTGTTAGCGAACTTGCTGGTGTAGGAAAAAGGATGCCAATAACAATGGTTGCATTTACTGTTGGAGCGATCGGTATGAGCGGATTACCGCCTGTGGCAGGTTTTCTTGGAAAATGGTACATTTGCTTAGGAGCTGTGCAGGCGGCAGAGTATTTTAGCCAGATAGGTTACCTGGCATTTATATTTGTAGTACTCGCTTCATCAATTCTTGATGTGGTTTATCTGTTCCCCATAGTGAGGACAGCATTTTTTGCAGGATCAAACGAGAATTTGGAGAGAGAAGAGACAAAGAAAACGACCTATCTCTTTATGATAATTCCACTATCGATCACAGCAACTTTTTCGATCACACTATTCATATTCCCAGACGTATTGTTGATCTTTGATTTAGCTGAAAAGGCAGTGGAGGATGTTTACGGAGGATGGTTAAGATGATGCTTAAGATGTACTACTTAACTCTGATCATCGTAATCGCCATTGAAGCACTCGTAAAGATGATCGAACACCACGCTCCACACTTTTTATGGGAAACGATTCCAGGATTTCACGCTTTGTTTGGATTTGTAGGTTGTATAGTTTTAGTCTACGCATCAAAGAGCTTAGGACATAAAATTTTGATGAAAGATCCAGAATACTACGAAAGGAGGGGAATTAGATGATTTGGCTGCATCCTGGAATTTTGATAATTTTTGGAGCTTTTCTGATTCCATTAATTAGGTGGAGAACTGCTAAGAAAACCATCTTCGTCTTGCTTCCAGTTTTAGCTTTCTTTATATTGTTAATGACGTCATTCGGCTACTTTGGAAGCTTACCCTTTGTAACCTGGAAAGTTTCAGTGCTAGGAAAAGAACTGATCTTCGGTAGAATCGACGCATTAAGTATGGTTTTCGCTTACGTCTTTGTAATAGCTGCAATATGCATGAACATCTACGCTTTGCATGTAGAAAGAGATTGGGAGCATGTCGCGGCGATGCTTTACGTTGGAAGCACGTTGAGCGCAACCTTCGCTGGAGATCTATTTACATTGTACATCTTCTGGGAAACAATGGCTATCTCTTCCCTTTTTCTCGTGTGGTTCAGGCGTACTAAAGCTGCTCACGATGCCGGATTTAGATATTTGCTTTGGCATATATTTGGTGGAGCTTGCCTGCTTTCAGGAATAGTTATGCATGTAATTAACACTGGCTCTACTGAATTTACGAACTTTTTAAGTTACCTCGGTAAGGGTTTTGAGAGCGTACCCTACTATTTGATGCTCATCGGTTTCATGCTAAACGCAGCTGTTCCACCATTGCATGCTTGGCTTCCAGATGCATATCCAGAAGCTACAGTTACCGGAGCTGTATACATGACGGCCTTTACAACGAAATGTGCAGTATATACGCTGGCAAGGGCTTTTCCTGGAGCAGAATTATTGATGTGGCTTGGAGCTATGATGGCTATGTACGGAGTTGTATTTGCAATGATCCAGAACGATGGGAGGAGACTTCTATCATACCATATCGTCTCACAAGTTGGTTACATGGTTTGCGGTGTTGGAATGGGCACTTACCTCGCTTTAAATGGAGCTGTAGCTCATGCTTTCTGCCACATACTCTACAAGGCCCTGCTTTTCATGGGAATGGGAGCTGTAATCGAGGTGACTGGAAGAAACAAGTTAACAGACCTCGGAGGCCTTTATAAGTATATGCCGATGACTTTCTATTTGTATATGGTTGGAGCACTATCTATTTCCGGTCTACCGTTATTTAGTGGTTTTGTCAGCAAAACTATGACTGTATATGCTTCCGCTGAACTTCATCAGCCAATAGTATGGTTTTTACTTGAGGGAGCTACGATAGGTACCTTTGCCTGCATAGCATTAAAACTGCCGTGGAACGTTTGGTTTAAAGAGAGAAAAATTGAACTCACAGCAAAGGAACCACCAAAGAATATGCTTGTTGGAATGGCTTTAATGGCCTCCCTTTGTATATTCTTCGGAAACTATCCAGGATACCGCATACTATATGGTATCTTGCCATATCCAGTCGAATTTGAACCCTACGAACCTTTGAGGGTTGTTGAAACACTGGAGTTCTTTATGTTCATAACATTTGCATTCGTGTTATTTAAAAACAAGTTCGAGGGAGAAGATAAGATCGTTCTTGACCTCGACTGGTTTGGCAGAGTTCTAGGAAGTAGATTCATGAGCTTCTGTGAAGGGCCACTTATGAATTTTGCAGCTTTCATTGATAGAAAGTTCAGTAATATGGCCAAGAGGATTAGAACGGCATTTACAAACCCTGAACACATTTTTGGTGCGAATTACGGTTCTATGCAGGTTTTAAACACAAAAGATACGAAAATTAACTTTAAGAACCAAAATACAATCAAAATAAGCACTGGCGGAGCGCTACTGATAGTTCTGATATTCATGCTCTTTTATCTTGCAATTTACCTGATTTTTTAATTTAAAACATTATTTCAAAACCTGTAGCCCACCCTGTGGAATCCCCATCATTCAGTCAGGGGACGCATGGCAGGTGGGCAAGGTAACTTTATCGACGAATCTATTAAATTTTTCTCTCACCATCTTTCGTGGTGAGTCAGATAATCTATCGGATATCTGCTTCTCCTTTCTGGCTTTTCGGCAGGGTAGCCTATAGGTATTATAGCTATCGGTCTAACATTCTCAGGTAACTTTAAAATCTCAGAAACTTTCGTCTCATCAAAAGCCCCAACCCAAACAGCTCCCAACCCTAAAGCTGTTACAGCCAGTAGTATATTTTCCACGGCAGCTGTGGCATCCTGCTCTGCGTAAAGCTTTCCTCTGCTACCATATACACGCATGCTCCTTGGATAATTTGCGCACACAACCACAACGACAGGCGCTTCATATATGAACATCTGATTTAAAGCAGCCTTAGCCAACTCAGACTTAGTTTTCTCGTTTCTAACAACTATAAAATCTCTTGCCTGCAAATTACCCGCAGATGGGGCGGCATTACCTGCTTCAAGGATCTTTCTGATCTTTTCCTCCTCGACATCCAAACCTTTGAACTTTCTTATCGACACCCTCTCAAATAAAAGTTTCAGGCAATCTTCCATAGTTCAACTAATCAATCCGTTTAATATGCCTTTTGAACATCGCTGCTATACCGTTGGGCATCATGATCGCTGCAATTATTAAAATTGCATAAAGTATTATTTCATCGCTCATCCTTAAACCAAAACTTACCAAAAATTCTCTCACGACGAAAACCTTCAGTAGATATACCAGCAGACCGAAAAAGAACGGACCATATATCGTACCTATCCCACCCACAACCGAAGCTAGGATGATCATAAGCATCAGATCGACGCTGTAAAGATCTGGCGAGACAGTTATTCTGTACAAAACTATTGCAGCTCCAACAAAACCAGCCATGGCTGAGCTTATTGTAAAAGATAGTACTTTGTATTTAGTAGTGTCTATTCCAATGGCTTCAGCAAGTTCTTCGTTATCTCTGATGGCCATGAATCTCACTCCAAACCTACTTTTTACGATCAGAAGCAGAATTAATAGTACTGCAAAAGAGACCAGCAATGCAAAAAGATACCTCCACTCTGGATCCACTCCTCTTTCCAGCCCAATGGAAAAACCCTCTTCTCCTCCAAAAACTTCACTGAAAATAAAAACCGTTTGCATAAAAACTAACGGTAAAATTGCTGTTATTAGTGCAAAGTAGTACCCTCTTAGTCTTAAAGCTATAGCTCCAAAAGTAGCCCCAACAAACACCGAAAACAAAACCGCTGTTAAAAGTGCTACATATACGTTCAACTCAAATCCCAATCTTCCAGCTAAGAGGACTGCAAAAGTGTAAGCTCCAAGACCTACGAAGGTTGTGTGACCCAAGTTCACTTGCCCTGTGTAACCAACAGTCAAATCCCAGCTTGCAGAAAGCGCAGCAAAGAGCATTGCAAAACCTACAGTATAGAGATAGGCTTCAGGTAATATAAAATAAGCTAACAAACCTGCCAAAAGATAAATGAACGCTAATTTCACTCTTTCACCCCAAATATACCGTAGGGTCTGATGATTAACGTTACAACTATCGCAAGCAGCATAACAAGCTCACTCCACCTTGGGCTTAGAAAGAGTATCGTTGCTGCGATTATGTAGCCGAGGATGAAAGAAGATATTACGCTACCCTTTATACTCCCCAAACCGCCCAAGATCACTATTGCAAATGCGTAAATCAGAACTTTCAAACCTAGCTCGGGATTTACTGAAAAAACCTGTACGTAAAAGTAGCCTGCGATAGCTGCTAGAATTGAAGAGATAAGGATCACTAGCAGATAGATCCTCTCGACATCTATGCCTAAAAGCATCGCTGCATCGCTATCTTCACTTACAGCCGTTATCTGTTTTCCGAAGCTTGTCCTCATAACCATCTCAAGCGCCAACAAAACCAAAACAGCTGTAAATAGCGTTACAACTCTTATAGTTGCAAATTTGGCGCCAAAAACTTCGATTAACCCCTCTACAACCGGTTGAACTGTAAGACCCCTATTGCCAAAGATGAGCAGTAAAAGGTGCTGAATTAACAGAGCGAAGGCTAAAGTCACGATAACTGCTGTTATCTCTTTCTTTCTAACTGGCTTTATCAGAAAATAGATCGCAATTCCCACCGCCATTCCTACAACAAGGGATGCAACAAAAGCGAAGTGCATACCGAACGCTGCAAAAGCAACCGTTGCGTAGGCTGCAGATATAAATATAGCTCCATGCCCAAAATTCAAAACTCTCATTACCCCAAAAATAAGAGAGAAACCCGCGGCTACCAAAGCCCAGATTCCTCCGATTACAGCTCCGTAAATTACAAGCGATGCTACCGCGCTCATCTTCTTAACCTGAACGCAACCGCAACTATTGAAATCATAGCTAACAGTAGCTCAAATCCAGGTGTCTTCTTTTCCTCTTTAAACCATGGCGGAAGCTTCAACTCAGCTGTTGCCATTTTTTCTGGGTAGAGTATATATTGTTTACCGTCCTGCCATTGAGATATCCAGTTCTTGACGTACTCATCTCCCCATGCAAGGTCGTGATTTGATGTAAAGGCTATTTTTCTTGTAAGTTCAATGGGGTTCGATTCGTTGAACGTCTCCAAATACTTAACAACGACGTCTGGGTCGAAAGGATCTTTCTCTCCTGCTTTAAATGCGTTCTCTACAGCGGTTTTATAGAGATAGAGTGCATCGTACGCACCATATGCCTGATGTGCTTCCGGATATTTTCCATACTTGGAAAGATAAGCTTCGATGAAGTGCTTGCACATCTGCGTTGGAGGAGAGGTGATAACAACACCTCCGTGAGCTGAAAAGATCAGATAGTTTGCAGCACCGTTTGTTCTTTCATAAAAGTCCGCATCAATCGCAGTAATCGTATGCCCAGCGAGCAATATTTTTGGTTTTAAAGTGGCCCACTGTTTAACTAGAACATCGTCAGTACCGGTTAAAGCTAGAATGGGAATTATAAGGTCTGCGTCAAGCTTTTCAGCTTCAATTATCAGCTTTTCAAATTCGCTATAACCCCTTGGAATTTTAACATCCTTTACAACCTGCACTCCTAGTTTTTCAAGCATTGGATAAAGTGCCTTCGTAACATCTTCCGTCCAGATGTGCTCATCCCTTATGATGTAGACCTTCTTCACTTCGTAACCCTTGCTTGTCAGATACCTTACCATATCTTCGGTATCGTAGGCGAAGGTGGTTGCATTGTTCTGCAACCTGAACCAGTACTTGTACTTCTCGTAGTTTTCAGCAACCTTCGCCGAAGCTTGTGGTGTCGATGAATCTGCCAAAAACAATGTTTTAGTTTCAGCCATAACTTCCATCGTAGCTAACATTACTCCACTTGAAAAACCACCTATTATAACTCTAGCCTTCTCTATTTCGGCAAGTCTTCTGAATTCACTCGCACCTACGTCTGGTTTGAGCTTGTCATCTCCATAAACAACTTTTATTTTATTTCCTAATATACCCCCAGCAGCGTTTATCTCCTCAGCAGCCAGCTGTACAGCTTTGAGTTGCGAATAACCTTCCGGCACATCCATTGGACCAAGTACACCGACAACTATCTCTCCAGCGTTCACACAGCTTATAGATAGCCATAAGATTGCAAATAACACAATTTTCCGCATGTTTTGAACTGACACAGCAAAATATTTAAGCTTTGCCGAGCAACTACATACCATGCTAAAGGTTGCAGAGGTCTCAAAGAGGTTCGGAAACTTCCAAGTACTCACAAATGTAAGCTTTGATGTAAAAAACGGTGAAAAGGTTGGTATCATAGGTCCAAACGGAGCAGGAAAAACTACATTATTTAATATAATTTCTGGCTTTTTAAAACCAGACAGTGGCGAAATTATTTACAGAGATATCCGAATAACAGCTAAAAAACCAAGCTGGATAGCGAAAATTGGAATCGTGAGGACTTTTCAGATAATAAAACTTTTCGAGAACCTTACAGTAGCGCAGAACATCGAAGCTGCAGGAGGGGACGTTGAGATCCTGAAAGAGATGAATCTATGGGCAAAAAGAAATGAAATTGCTAAGAATCTCTCACAGGGTGAGATGAGGAGGTTGAGTATAGCGATGGCCCTATGTTTGGACCCGAAGATACTTCTACTCGACGAACCTTTCTCTGGATTAGACTTTCAAGATTCCGCCCAGCTTGCTCAAACAATCCAAAGCTTAGATGGAAAGATGGCAATGATAATAATCGAACACAGATTAGCAGAGCTTTTTGGTGTAGCTGAAAGGGTGCTTGTTTTAAACACTGGTAAAATAATCTTCGATGGTTTGCCGGAAGATGTATTTGAAAGCAGAGAAGTTAGAGAAGCTTACCTTGGAAGGAAGTATGCCACTTCTCTCTGTAAGTAACCTAAATGCTTACTACGACAAGCTGGAAGTGCTTCACAATGTTTCGCTGAAAATTGAGAGAGGAGAAAGAGTGGCTGTTCTCGGCCCAAACGGAGCAGGGAAGACAACTTTGCTAAAAGCCATTTGTGGGCTTGTGAGCTACAAGGGAGATATAGAATTCAAGGGATTCAACCTTAACGGACTGAAACCTTACGAGAGAATAAAGATGGGGATTGCAATCTGTCCGGAGGGAAGAAGGATCTTCTCAAGATTGAGTGTTGAAGACAACCTATCAATTGTAAATAGAGATACAAGCCCAGCTTACGAGTTGTTTCCCCAGCTAAAAAGCAAGAAGAGAGAGAAAGCTAGAAACTTAAGTGGTGGTGAACAGCAGATGCTTGCAATAGCTAGAGCTTTACTACTCAAACCGGAACTTTTACTTCTCGATGAGCCGTCTATGGGTTTGGCACCGATAATAGTTGAAAGCCTAGTAGAGGCTATAAATTCAATCTCTAAAGAAGTTTCGATTCTGATAGTTGAGCAGAATCTACAACTTGCAAGCGATGTTGCAGATAGGTGTTATATTCTCGCATCTGGAAAGATCACGTACGAAGGATGCATGAGCGAAATTGATCTAAAAGCTTACTTCAAGTAGTCTTCATGAAATCCATAAATTTTGGTGATTTTGGATAGAGTATATCCTCAACGGCCTTCATAAATCCAGAGTATATGTGTGCATCCACTGCGAAGTGGTAGTATTTATACTCTCCAACTCCACATGTTTCTGCAACGTATTTGGTTAGTAAAGAGAATGCAAACATATTCGCGTGCATCGCCCCATAAGCGTCGTTGGAGCGCATGTAAAATATGCCCAGCATCTTAGCATTCTTTTTAACAAATTGATATCCTCTTAAGCAGGGAGGTTCAGAGCTTTCGATATCCCAGGGCCGTGAAATCGCAACGTAGCAATCCCTTCTGCAATTTTCCTTCAGCTTCTTTACAGCCATAAACAGCTGATCAACTTTAAATTCATCCCTTAGACAATATCTCGCCCTTTCAGCGTAGCTGTACTCCTCTCCCTCCTTCAGTATGTTACGCTCCATTTTAACGTCGATCCCCTCATCACCGATAACGTAGCTGTGCGCATAATCGATGCCATACTTCTCCGTAAACGGTGCTTTGTCGTGGATCCTGTTTTCTTCCGGTTTTCTAACTTCTATAAACAATCTGTGAACAAAATTTGAAGTTTCCTGACCACTAAATATATCCCATTCTGTTCTCTTTTTTCTACCCATTCTGTAAATTGTCTCCAAAGCCGAATGCCAGGCACTTGAAATGTAGTCATCTACTATATGCGTTGCTAACTCAGTGTGCCCAAAGAGTTCTTCAATAGGTTTTGCCTCTTTTTCAGCCTTCTTTAAATCTCTTCTATATACGTGAGGTACAGCTACGATCATTGCTATGCTTCCAGCTTCCAGTTCTGTCTCCAAGCTCATTTTCTCAAGAATAAAGGATAAAAAATCGAAGTTGTGTTCAAAATAGTTGAAAACGTCTAGCGATCTTATATAGGCAGTTAAATGCAGCTTTTCGTCGTACAAAAAAGATATCTCCGTAATTGCTGGCGGATTTTTGGCTAGATGATCCTCAGGTCTCCAAATAGGTATAGAAACTCTCCTAGTATAAGGAGTCTTTTTTAGTTTTTCAGCGGCTTTTTTGAAAACTTCCTGCAATCTCCGCATGTAAACATTTCTAAAGTAATCCTCCTCATAACCCAACTTTTCAGCCTTCTCAATAACCAAAAGCTTAGGATCCGAGAAAAGGTACTCCCCAAACCTCGAAGAGCAGCTGTAGCCAGAGAGTACAGCCGATATTAGAGCCTTCTTACATTCTTCAAATTCTTTAGTTTTAATCATTAAACTTATGTCGGCTGGCTGCTTAAATTTGTTTCTAAGAGGGTTAAAATGAGGGGTGGGTAAATGCCTAGCTCATAGCGGGGCGTGGATTTGAACCACGGATCTGCGGGTTATGAGCCCGCCGGGATCACCTGACTACCCCACCCCGCTTCAAGTTTTGTAAGAACTCAGGATATTTCAATCTTTCCCCCAACTCAAATGTGCATTGGATTTTAAAAATCCGAGAAATTAAATTTGCTAAAAGATCCTAACGGTTGAACAGCTTCAATATAGATGACGAAAAAGTTGCTGCAAATCTTTAACCAAACTTTCGAGGGACGAAATTTAAAACCTCAAAACCACCAGATTACAAACCAAGCATGAACTTCTTAAGTTCTAAGGCGAGATTAATATAACTAGAGCTCGGGGATCTAACGTGAAAAATGGAAATACAGGAACCCGCTTAAGCGAGATCTTCGAGTCGATACAAGGTGAGGGAATACTAGTTGGAGTCAGACAGCTCTTTTTAAGGTTTTGCGGCTGCAATCTAAACTGCTACTACTGCGATACGATCAAGGAATCAGATTTCTGTGTTAACCATATCAATGGAGAGGTCATAAAAAATCCCGTTTCTTTGGAATACGTCCAAAAGGTTATAGATTCGGCAAAAGTGCATTCCGTAAGCTTCACAGGCGGTGAACCTTTACTTCACGCAGATTTTATAAAAAAAATAAATAAAAGTAAGCCGTTCTACCTTGAATCAAACATGAGTTTGCCAGAAAAGGCAAAAAAGCTGAAATTTTTCGATTTTGTAGCTGGGGATCTTAAAGTTAGAGAATCTGAGGTGCAGAATTATCAAGAATTGCTAGAAAACACATTCAGATGTTTTAAAATTCTAAGAAACAGAAGAAACAGGTTAACATTTTGTAAGATCGTTCTACCAGCCGAATTCGATTTACAGGAAGTAAAGAATTCGGCTATGCAGATAAAGGACTATGTTGTCTGCTTCGTTTTACAACCTGTTTTTGGTTCTAGACTCGAAAAAATTTTTAAACTGCAGAAGGAAATGATGGAATTCGCAGACGTGCGAGTGATTCCACAGGTTCACAAGTTGATAGGGGTGAGATGATGAAAGTCGTTATAGGGGTTACAGAAAGTTTCAGCGCTGCCCATTCCATTCCTGGGCATAAAAAATGCGGAAAAATACATGGACACAACTTTTTAGTTAGTGTAGAAGTTGAAGGAGAGCTAAAAAATGGAATGGTCATGGACTTTTTTGATCTAAAGAAGTTGCTCAGAGAAGTGATAGAGAAGTTTGATCACAGCCTTCTAAATGAAGTGATAGATATCCCAACTTCGGAGAACATAGCGATATACATCTTTAACGAACTGAAAAAGATTGGCTTAAACGTTGTAAGGGTAAGAGTTGCGGAGAACGCTGACAAATGGGCGGAGATCAGAGTTTAAACTAAAAACCAGAGACTTCATAATAAAGTTGTTCTATCTGGCTCGTTACTATTTCCCAGTTGAACTTCTGCTCTACAGCCAGCCTTCCTAATTTACCGAGTTTTGTTGCAAGTTTTTCTTTAAAAAGAACTTCTTTGATTTTTTCAACGAGTTCTGAAAAGTCGTTGAAAACAAAACCTCCATGCGATGCTACCTCTGAAACACCGGGCGTGTTTGCTGCAATAACTGGGGTAGAGCAAGCCATTGCCTCAATCAAGACTATCCCAAATGCTTCAAGTCTCGAAAAAGATGGCAATACAAGTACTCTTGCTCTCTGCATCCATTTTAAAACCTCCTGCTTTGAAACTTTTCCAGTAAAGATCGCTTTCACTTTCAATCTCTCAGCGAGCTTTTCAAATGCTGCCCTATCTTCTCCGTCACCCACAATTACAAGCTTTGCATCGATTTCTCTCTGAACTTCAGCCATTGCATCTATAAGCATTGAAACACCTTTATAGGCTACAAGCCTCCCAACGTAAAGAACTGTTGGCTCTCTAAGCCCAGCATCGATTCCAGGCTTGAATTCATTCAAATCTACAGCATTGGGGACAATTTTAACCTTTTCCATGAACTTCGAAAGAATTGGAGACGTTTCAGCGTAGCTTTTTGTCGTAGCTATGATTAAATCGGTTTTATCGAGCAATTTGAGCACTATCGATTCATTGATTTTTTCTATACTCCTAGCGACAAAAAAAGGCACCAAATATCCATTTACTTTTGTTGGAACTAAAACATCGTTGTGGTAGGTAATAACGTGTGGTTTTCTTTCTTTTTCTGCAATTTCAGCAAACTTTTTCGCAAAAAAAGGAGATGGTATGTGAGAATGATACACATCAGCTTTTACTCTTGGAAAATTTAGAGGAATTGGAGAATAGGGGATTTTAAGACATTTAACCACCACATCAGAGCCTAAAGAGGATACTACGACTACATCATGTCCTCTCCTCCTCAAATTTTCAGCCAGATTTTTTGCATGTACTTCCACGCCGCCTATATGTGGAGGGTAGTAGGGTGTTGAAATCGCTATCTTAAGCACGAAGAATGGACTCGGAAAATCTTTTAAAACTTTTCAAAAATCATAAAAAGCATCTTGCAATTCTTGCACTGTAGAGACATTCACTGCAAGACGGAAAATTGTTGTAACAATCGATGTTTCTTGCCGCATACCAACAGCCAACAACGTATGGACAATCAGAACACCACGGAAAAGAGTCCATTGAGCTTCTAAGGTTCTCAAAATCTCTAAACCTGCTGTATATTTCATCAAAATCCTCATGGTACAAATTTCCGGCTAGATAGCTTTTTACAGTCTTTGGATGGGAATTTACAAATTCTTCATGCTCATAAGCAAAACTCATGCATGGTGCAACAGATCCATCAGCTCTAATGAATATTGAACTCCTGTAGGGGCACTCTCTTGCAACAGAATCCCCAAAAAATTCAGGTTTTATCAGCTCCGATCCGTACATTTCGACGACTTCTTCGAGTTCTTCAACAAATTTTTCAGCTTTCTCTGCAACAGCACCCCTTCTCTTTTCATCAACTATCCGATGCAAATTTAAAGAATAACCGCAACCATAGATATCCTCTAGCATCATACTAAATTTTCTTCTATACTCTGCATCACTTAAAACTTTCAGTAAAAAGTCCTCCTCAAGGTTTTTACAAATTTCGTAAACTTTTCTGCTGATCTCGAAGTAGAGGGCTTTTTCATATATCTTTTCATCTTTCGCAACGACGTTTGTGAGCATAACATCTCCAAACCTCGCAACATCACTTAAGAAATCTTTAAGCCTGAAAATGTTTTCTTTAGTTAAAACGATCTGGGCTATTCCCTTCCCCTCAAGCTTTTTCAAATTTTTAATAGCAAGGTCGTAAATAAAACCTTTCCTTAAAGAGTTGTCAACGTCAAGAGATACGGCAACAACGTCTACGAAATCAGCTATATTTGAAACATCAAACATACCATTTGTACTCAAAATTATCCGGCCATCTAAATTTTCAAGAATCTTTTTTAGATTTTTATGCATAAATGGTTCACCGTAACCGTAAACAACGTAT
>CAYZIW010000011.1:21073-44066 GCA_964478605.1 uncultured archaeon
CTCATTCTCTCCACTTCTGAAACAGTACTCGCAACCTAAATTGCACTTCGTAGTAACTTCAATCTGTACCTTCATCCCCCAGCCACCGGTGGAAAAATTGCAATCTTTGAATTTTCATTCAGATTTTCAATCTTTTCATCTTTTATATTCCTACCGTTCACGAGTATTATTCTATCCTCCCTTATCTTGTCATCCTTAAAAACTTCCTTATCAAAATCTTTGCCAAGCTTTTCAGCGGCTGCTTTCAAAGCTCCATAAAGGGTTCCATCACACTCTATCTCTATCGCCTTACCAAACTTTTCCCGCAAAGTTGCATAAAACTCTATCCTTACCTTCACGTTTTCACCTCAACCTTGTCATATAAAAACCTGAGCACCAAAGTTTATAAATGGTAGATCATAATAGTATTGGGTGATTTTATGTTTGGATATGTTGGTAAAATTTTGAAGGTGAACCTCAGTGATGGAACCGTAAAAGAGGTTCCCCTCCAAGAAGAGATAGCAAGGAAGTATCTGGGTGGAAAAGGATATGCACTAAGAATTCTGTACGACTATTTGCTTTCTTACCAGAAAAAGGGATTGTCTGCGAGAGATATAGATGCTTTAGGTGAAGAAAATGTTCTGATATTTGCCACTGGCCCAGCTACTGGCGTTGCTGGATTTCCAGAGTCTGGGAGATATCACGTAATGGCTTTAAAGAGCCCATTGACAGGGAGTATAGCATCAGCGAACAGTGGAGGAAAATTTGGGCCTTACATGAAGTTCGCTGGCTTCGATATAATCGTATTTGAAGGCTGCAGCGATGATCCGGTATATCTGGAAATTGTAGATGGAAAAGCTGAACTCAAGGACGCTTCCCATCTCTGGGGGATGAATACCTTCGACACAACAAGCATACTGACCGAAAAATACGGAGATTGTAGTGTCGCATGCATTGGTCCTGCTGGAGAGAACTTGGTAAATTTTGCGTGCATAATAAATGACAAACACAGAGCTGCAGGTAGAACTGGTGTTGGGGCTGTAATGGGGGCAAAGATGTTGAAAGCCATAGTGGTCTCTGGAAAAAGAAGACCAGAGATCGCAAAACCGGAAGAATTTAAAGCATACTCAAGGGAAGCGCTCGATAAACTTAAAAAGAACCCTGTAACTGGAGAAGGTTTGCCAAAGTATGGTACAGCCGTTCTTGTAAACATAATAAACAACTCCGGAGCTTTACCTTTCAAAAACTGGCAGGAGTCTTATAACGAGAGGGCTGACGAGATAAGTGGGGAAGTTCTGGCTGAAAAGTATTTAAGAAAGAGGGTTGCTTGCTGGGGTTGCAGCATAGGTTGTGGCAGAGCTACAGAGGTAAAAGAGGGGCCATTTAAAGTTCTAGATACAGAGGGGCCAGAGTATGAAAGTATTTGGGCTTTGGGGAACGATACAGGTGTTATGGATTTGGCAGCGATAATTAAGGCAAACCACCTTTGCGATGAGTTTGGGATGGATACGATAACCATGGGTTCAACGATCGCATGTGCAATGGAACTTTATGAGAAAGGGTACATAAAGAAGGAAGAGCTTCAGGGCTTGGATCTATCGTTTGGAAATGCTGCCGCAGTTGTTGAAGCAGTATGGAGAACAGCTTACAGGGCTGGTTTTGGAAAATATCTTGCTTTGGGAAGTAAAAGGCTTGCTGAAATATTTGGAGCTCCAGAACTTTCGATGAGCGTCAAAGCTCTTGAAATGCCTGCATACGATCCAAGGGCAGTCAAGGGTATAGGTATAAACTATGCAACTGCCAACAGAGGTGGTTGCCATGTTAGTGGGTACACAATCGCTGCAGAAATTGTAGGATTACCACAGAAGTACGATCCTTTAAGCTACAACGGAAAAGCAGAGCTTGCAAAAACATTCCAAGACTTTACATGTGTCGTAAATTCAACTGTAAATTGCTTGTTCACAACCTTTGCCTTAGGAGCTGAAGATTATGCAAAACTGCTTTCAGCTGTAACTGGATGGAATTTAGATGCTAAGGAACTGATGAAAATCGGAGAGAGAATTTACAACCTAGAAAGAGTGATAATAAACTCTTTAGGTTTCGACGGGAAAGACGATACTTTGCCAAGAAGGCTCCTCTCTGAACCTCTTCCAAGCGGAGTTGCAAAGGGGCAAGTGGTTGACATAGAAAGGCTGAAGGAGGAATATTACAGGCTAAGGGGATGGGTAAACGGGGTGCCAACAAAAGAAAAACTAAAAGAGCTAGAAATTCCTTAATTTTTTAATCCCAAAATTTTCTTGTTCTGATAAAATCTCTCTCAGCCTTTAGCAAAGCTTTAAAGAACTCCTCATCACTGCTGTAATGTTTCGAAAGTACCCTTGCTGCAGTCTCCGCTCCGATGCCGTAGGTGTTCAAAGCGTAAACAGCCTTTTTTCCATAGCACATTACCAAGTTTGCTATCCTTACAAGCTCACTTCTCTTTGGCTCCTCTCTTTTTGAGTTATAGACGGCTATCATTTTTGAACCACACTTTATACAGCTGAATCTACTAAAACTGCCAACCCTTTCAGTGTAACTCGCCCCACAGTTCACACAGCGAACTCTTGTAATTTCATTCTCGATCCTCTCTTTAAAAGCTTTAAGAATTGCCTCGTTAGATTTTATGGCTAGTATATCGTAAGCTGCCGAGCGCTCTACCAGACTTATCGGACTTAGCTTTTCATGCACTGAAACGGTTATTTCATTGCCTAAACTCTCCAAGATGGTTTTAAGCCTTTTAGTATCTAGTTTTTCCAGAAAGATTTCTCTAAGTGCCTCTCTATACGCTGGGGTATCTCTAAGCTTTAAAACCAAGTTCTTCAGATTGATCCTGCTGATATCATCTGACTTATCTAATATCCCGAACTTTCTGGCCACATTTACTACTTTCCATTGCATCAGTTTTGTATCAACTAAAGCTCTTTCAGCGTAACTTTCAACATCCTCTGGTTTTATATTTATCAAAATATTTTTGACTTCCAAAGCGTTTGTTGGTGTAAGTTTGATCCTATAAGGATCTATCTCAACTGAAACGCTCTTACTCTTTTTCAAAGATACCAGTAGGGCCAAAATTCTTCCTAAAGCCTCATTCACTTTATGTCCAAAGCAGGCGTTTACAACTACATCTCCAATCCCTTCAATCGTGATGTGGTTGTTTGTTGGTAACGGAAAAGATTTTTTGTGTTCTTCTATCACTTTCTCAACCTTTTCAATAGCTTTATCGTTCAATCCATAATCCTTTAAAAATTTACCACCTTTTTCTGCTACTTCTTTTCTTAGCTCCCCCACCCTCTGTGCTATCTCAAAAGGAACTGGTATCTCTTCTCCAGCCCATGAAGGAATTTGTCCTTCTCCAGTGTACGGTTCAACTTTAACGACTTCTTCAACACTTACAACCCTCCAAAGCTCGCCCTTCATTGCAAATACTTCTCCACTAAATGTTGATAGAAAACTTTCATCTAAAACCCCTATACTTTTACCGTTGATTATGTTAACAACTTTGTAATGCCTTTCATCCGGGATCATCGAAATATTTTCGTAGAAATACTTTCTTGTAGCCCTTCTTGCTGCAACAAGCTCTCCATTGTAGAATATTCTTCCAATATCGTTTAAAAATTTACAGATCTCATCGAACTCTTCGAATGTTATATTTTTAAATGGTTCTGCCCTTCTTATTATACTGTAGAGTTTTTCAACCCCTATTCTTCCATATTCAAGTGCTATAGCTGAAATCTGGTTTGCTATAACGTCTAAACTTGAGTAGTGGAATTCTGGATCTTCAAGAACGCCCCTCCTTGCAAAATCTACTATCGCTGCAGATTCAAGTATTTCGTCGAAGTTGCTTGCAACTATAAAACCTCTGGAAATTTGCCCAATCTTGTGCCCACTTCTTCCGACTCTTTGAAGCAACCTCACTACTTGTCTTGGACTGTTGTACTGTATCACAGCATCCACATGACCTACATCTATGCCAAGCTCCATTGAAGATGTGCAAATTAAGGCTTTTAACTCTCCTTTCGTGAATTTTTCTTCAGCTTCTTCCCTTGCCTCCCTCGAAAGGCTTCCATGGTGAACTTCTACCTTGCAGAACTCTTTTAGTTTCACTCCTAAAGCTTCTGCCGTTTGTCGAGTGTTCACAAAAACTAAAGCTGAACGACTTTTCTCAACCAGTTCCTTTATCTGTGTAATGTCATCATCACTGCTTAAAATAAAAAACTCGTAAGATTTATTCTCTTCCCCGTATAAAATTTCTGCATTTATTCCAAAAAATTTTGCTATCTTTTTAGCATCACTAACTGTAGCGGATAAGGCGATCGTTTGGAATTTAGTATACTCTTTCAACCTTTCCAAAGCAACAGTCAATTGAGTTCCTCTCTCGCTGTCGGCAAGTTCGTGAATTTCATCTATAACTACAAAACGGACGTTTTTTATTATTTCCTTCAATCTTTTTCCCAAAAAAAGTATCTGAAAAGTTTCAGGGGTGGTTATCATAACTTCTGGAGGGTTTCTCGACTGTCTACTTCTCCTGCTGCTCGGTGTATCGCCATGCCTTACATCCACACTTATTCCCAACCTATCAGCGATCTTCAACAACCTTCTGAGCATATCTCTATTTAAAGCTCTAAGTGGAGTTATGTATAAAAGTGACACACCTTTTCTTTCAGAACAAAGAATTTTTTCAAAGATAGGAACTATTGCAGCTTCAGTTTTACCACTACCTGTTGGGGCGACGAGTATCACATCTCTACCTGACAAAATCAGCTCCCTCGCTTTTATCTGAAACTCTGTCAGTTTTTGTATCCCCACTTCCTTCAATGCTTCCAAAATCTGACTAAGCATCGTAAATGCTACTCCGATGAAACGCAATTTAAGCTATTCGATGGATTTAATATTAAATTTCAGAAAGCTTTCTTCTTTGAATTAAAAGGCCGCTACTTTTTAGCAGTTCCACTATTCTATCTCTGATCTCTTCAAAACTTTGTTGAACATAGTTTCTTTCACAAAAAACTCTCTTAAAAACAATTTCTCCAGCAAGATCGTCGTGCTTAGTTACAAAAACCTCTGAAAGTGGATGCACGTTTTTCTTATTAACGATGATATCTCTATCCCCATCAACTATTCCCAAAACCGGCTTGCCAAATCTGAAAAGGATCTCCGAAGTTATGAAAGTTGTGTCATCACCTACACAAACAATTCCTTCACAATTTTCAGCAAAGTCGTAAACTTCGTATCCGGAGTGATCTATGAAAGCCACACCGAAGCCATTTGCTTTAGCAGCCTCTACACTCTTCAACTCGAAACTTCTTAAAGAACAAACTTTTATCCTTTCAAGGTCGATCTTTTCATGCTTTTTCATGAGCTTTTCAATTCCATGCCTTTTTAATTCCAAACCCCTAATTTCCACTATTCTACCATTCTCAACAACGATCAAAACATCATCACCTTTTACTCTTCCAACTACTAATCCATCGATAAGAAGCAGTTCTCCCTTTTCGATTGCCAAGACTCTTCTGTATTCTCTGCAACCTTCTCTCCAGAAGTTTTTCACGTCGATATTAGGATCTACGGTCTCAAATCTTAAAAGCTCCAAAACCTCTCTAAAATCAAAATTTTTTGAGTTCCAAATTGTAGCTGTTTTGTTCGAAATTTCAAGCTGTAGAACTGGTTTTTCAATTTTACTCCTCTCTAATATTGTTTTTGCATAAACATAACCGCTTAAGGCGCTTTTTGAGTGTGTAACCAGCACAAAAACGTCAAATTCACCCTCACTACTTTTCAACAAAGTGGAAGGTAAACCTTTCCAAAATTCAATTTTTATCTTCTCATCGATCGCTGCTGTTCTTGAAATAGCACCTGCGACAAATATTTTGATATCTCCAAGATTTTTCAGCTTCTCAGCTATCCTCACAACTTCTCCACTATAAAAAGCCTCAGCCCCGTGTACCAATAAACAAATTTTCATCTAAAAAATTTTACAGCAGAAGATTTTTGTTTTATCCGAAAATTTTAAATAAACGTCACTCGTAAACTTTTTCCCACTCCTTATACCAATCCATTGCATCCTTCTCGTAGTCCCTCTCTCTAACTTCAGAACCCATCAACTTGTAAGTCTCATGCTGAATCAGGACTTTCATAATCTCGTTACTTCCTGTCCATATTGGAGCTAGACGCATGTCTCTAAGCATCCTTTCAACTGGGTAAACTTGTGTATAGCCTATTCCACCAAGTATTTGCATTGCCTTATTTACAACATCCCATCCTACATCTGTTGCAAAATACTTAGCTTCACTGACAAGCCTTCTTGGATCTCCAAATTTTCCTGCATCATGCAAATCAGCTGCTTTTGCTGCGTTGTAAACGATAGCTCTCGCAGCATCCAGCTTGGTTACAGATTCTGCAACCATGAAGTTTACACCCTGAAAATCTCTGATTTTCAAGCCAAAAGCCTTTCTTTTTTCTGAGTACTTTATCGCGACTTCTAAAGCTGCCCTTGCAAGACCAACAGCCCCAGCAGCAGAGGTTAACCTTTCTGGAATCATCATTCTGTTGAATATTTCTCTTGCATTGTTCACTTGTCCTAAAACATATTCTTTCGGAACTTCTACGTTCTTAAAGACGATCCTAGCAGTCCCCATCCCTCTGAAGCCCATCAAATTGTATAACTCTTCGATCTCAACACCCATGTCTCTCTCAACAATAAACGCCGTCAAAGCTTTGTGGTTAGGGGCATTTGGATCTGTGCGGGCATAGATGAGATAGAAATCTGCCACCTTTCCTCCTGCGATAAACCTCTTTTGTCCGTTAAGCACCCAAACGTTTCCCTTCTTTTCAGCCTTCGTTGTTGTACCAAAAAAATCGCTACCACCCCTAGGCTCAGTAAGACCCTCGGCAGATATTTTTCTACCCTTTATTATCGGTTTTAAGAACTCTTCTTTCTGCCATTCGTTTCCAAAGCGGTTTAGGGCTTCCCCAACAATGCTCACCATCGAATATGCACATCCAAGCCCCATTCCAAGTGTTCCTATCTCTTCAAGAACGATGCTTTCAGCGGTCCAAGTTAAATTTCTTCCACCGTATTCCTTAGGAAATCTCAAGCCCAAAAGATTTTTATCTGCAGCAGCTCTAACAAATTCAAAAGGGTAATCTACTTCGTTTCTGTCCATTTTTCTGATCAATTCTGGATCTATACTTGCTACAAAATCTTTTGCTTCTTCTCTAAGTCTGACTTCCTCTTCACTAAGCAGACAGTTGTTTTCAAGCATAGCATCACCAAGGCTAATCGCATCCAATATACTTAACGTTTACGTTAACGTAATGTATCAACTCCAAGCTCTTTAAGTCTATTCAACAACATATCTCTGAGAGCAAGCAGATCTTCCTTAAGTAGCTGAAGTTCGTTGATTTTTTCGTCTATTTCCTTGAGCTTTTTTTCGCCGTATCTTAATGCCAATTTTATTTGTTCCGGTTCTCCGGCTGTATCATATATCTCTATCATCTCCTTTATCTCCTCAAGAGAGAAACCAAGCCTTTTACCCCTTAATATTAGCTTGAGCTTAGCTCTATCTCTTTTCGTGAAAATCCTTTGGTTCCCTGAAGTTCTTTTTGGCGATAAAAGTCCAATTTCCTCGTAGTATCTTATCGTTCTCGTACTCACTTCAAACTCACTTGCAAGTTCAGAGATCGTATAGTATTCTTTTTCCTCACTACTCATAGCTATTAAATCTGGAGAGTTTTCGCATATTAAGTTTTAGTTTAAGAGAAGTTCTGCAGCCTTAGCGTTTCTTCCATGGTCTGATATACTACCTACGAAAAGTACCTTTAGTAAAAAGCGTAAACTTAACCTCAAAAATCCAGTCGAAACAAATAAAATCAGTTTTGATGCAGTTTATATCTAAAAGGTGATGATATGCGGATCTTAGCATTTGTAGGTTATCCACTCAGCGGAAAATCAACTGCCGCTGAGATAGCAAGATCCATGGGTATTCCAGTAGTTGTCATGGGGGATGTGGTGAGAGAAGAAGCACTAAAACGCAAATTACCAATGAACGATGAAAATTTAGGAAAGATAGCTGACGAACTCAGAAGAAAGTATGGAAAAGATGCAATAGCAGCTTTATGCTTGCCCAAAATCCGAGATGTTGGTGCTGAGAAGGGTATAGTTGTTGTCGATGGTGTAAGGAGTATCGAAGAAGTTGAAAGATTCAAAAAAGAGTTTGGGGATGATTTTCTGCTGATTGCAATAGAATCTCCGGAGGAGATAAGACTAGAGAGAGCCAAGAAGAGGATGCGAAGTGATGATATGATGACGATGGATGAGCTAAGAACAAGAGACAGAAGGGAGGAAAGTTGGGGGCTTAAAGATGCGATGGAGATCGCAAACTACACGATAGAGAACATCGGAGACATCAAAGATTTTGAAGAGAAGGTAAGAGCCCTAATATCTGAATTATCGAGATGCGTTGAAATTCTAATTGAAACAGATATACACCCCACAGAGAGCGAAGATAAGGTTGTGAATGCTGTTAAAAACATCTTTTCAGATGCGGAGGTAAAAATCGAAAGTGGTAAACTTACGGCTAGAGCAAGAGATCTTAGTAGCTTTAGAGAGTTGCTAAGAAAACAGAAGATATTAGATACTGCCAGAAGTGAACTTATTAAGGGCAAAAAAGGTGACAAAATAACGATTTACTTAAACAAACAGACCGCAACCGTTTCGAAGATCAACTTCACTGAAGAAGATGCGACACTATCACCAATAAAGGTAACTTTCAGACTTCAGAACGTTTCGTTTATTCGCTTTTTAGACTACGTAGCTCCAGAAACAAAAGATGGAAAACCCCTGAAGGAGGTTGAAAGTCTCTAAATTTTTTTGCCGTACCTGTCTATCTCACCTCTCTTTATCCTTGTTGAGGAAATCGGTTTTCCATCTTCTGCCTCAACCCAATCTACACGAACTATCTGTATAGCTTTCTTTCCAAGCTCCAGCCTCTTTTCATTTATCTTGACTGCATTTTGGTAAGTTTCAGGAGATACTACAAGGTAATCGAAATCTATTTCGAGCGTTTTACCGTAGGGATCACATATTTGAACGATCTCTGGCTCAAAACCGTAGACTTTTCTAACGTAATTTTTGACATTCTCAGCCCTAATCTTGAAAGGGAGCACGCTTCTATGTCTAACCCTAGCCATCTTATCGCTCGTTATTCCAATTGTAACATCCTTGCCGCCAAGTTTTATCGCTGTATCTAAAAGCTTTTTATGTCCCTCGTGAAACGGTTCAAACGTACCTCCAACAGCGACTTTTGCCATCGTAGTAATCTAAATATAAACAGTTTAAAAAATTTGATTTTCTCGAAAATAATCTTATTAAATCCTGACAAAAGGGTTTTATTGCTCCAAGACTACTATTTATATCCCCGACGGGGAGGGGGCTGAGGCGGCTTGAGCTGGGCGATGAAGCCTCTCTGCAAGTTCGGGGATACACCATGCCGATAGGTCTTCGGATGAGTGAGGAGTGAACCTTACTATGATTCCGGAGCAACCCGGGCATGGGACAAGAGCCCGGAAGGGTCATCAGCTCCGAGAGAGCTAAGCTTTCGATGAGGAGTTGAGTTTACTATCCGGGCTACAGTCTTGAGCTTTCTTCCACTCTATGTAGTTACAGTAAGGGCATCCAAGATTCCAAGTTTTTTTATCTTTGATCTTAATTTCCCTTATTGCATGCTTTTGACAAACCTTCTTCGTTAAAACTATTGTACCTTTTTGCGGGAGGGGTAGAGTAAAAGTACATTTGGGATAATTCGTGCAGCCTAAGAACCTTTTTTTATTCTTGGATTTTCTTACAACTATATCTGCCCCACATTCGGGACATTTGCCTACTACCTTGTCTCTTTTTATTCCATCTCTCAACTCGGAAGCCAATTTAGAGTAGTCGATTTTAGATAAGATGCTCTCAAGCATCTTCTTCGAATCCTCAAATACTTCTTCTTCCCTCTTTTTTCCTTCTGCAACCTCATCCATCTCTTTTTCAAGTTTTGCAGTCATATCTGGCAGAGTTATTGTTTCGGCAACTTTCTTTAAGACATTAATTACTGAAAAAGCCGTTTCACTCGGAGAAAATGGATTTCCACTTATATAGCCTCTGCTTACAAGCTTCTTTATAATCTCATGTCTCGTAGATTTTGTTCCTAAGCCTAGATTTTCCATCAACTTTATTAAGGCTGAAGCTGAAAACCTCGCCGGTGGTTTCGTCTTTTTCTCCTCAAGTTTCTTTTCGATCAACCTAATTTTTTGACCTACTTTAAGAATTGGTAGCTCAACTTCCTCAGCCTTTGAATAAATGTAAATCTCCCTCCAACCTGCACTAACAATTTTTCTTCCATTTGCGATAAAATTCACACCGTTGCAATCAATTTCGGCCTTCCTTATATCCCAAACGGCTTTTGGAGCTAAGGTAGCCAAAAATCTTCTAACGATGAGCTCATATATGATCCATTCATCATCCTTTAAATCTTTTCTTGTTGCAACGGCCGTAGGATATATGGGCGGATGATCTTTACTTTCTTTTTTACCACTAGAAGCTTCAATCTTTTCCTGCGATAAAACGATCTTCGCTTCCTTTGCAAAGGGACTGTTTAAAAAGCTTCTTGCAATTCCTAAAAGATCGATGGATTTTGGATAAACTGTATTGTCTGTTCTTGGATAGCTGATGTACCCATTCATGTATAGGAACTCTGCAACCTGCATAGCTTTGTAAGGACTCATGAACTTTGAAGCTTCCCTCAGAAACTCTGTTGTATTAAAAGGGATCGGCTTAGCTTCTTCTATGCTTTTTCTCGTAAAAGACTTTACAACTCCGAAATCTCCAATACTGGAAAAAACTTTTTCGGCTTCTGATCTTTCTTTGTATTTCTTCGGATGCTTAGCTTCGAAACTTTCAAATTTTGCTGAAATTTCGTAGTACTTTTCAGGTCTAAAGTTTCTGATCTCTTCTTCCCTTTCAACTATTATGCGCAGAGTTGGCGTTTGGACCCTTCCAACACTCAGAAAATCTTTGCCCAGCCTTCCGGAGTGAATGGAGATCATTCGGGTTAAAGCAGCCCCCCATACAAGGTCTATCTTTTGCCTCACAAGCGCAGCTTTTGCGAGGTTGAAGTCGACGTTTGTCGTTTTTGCAAAAGCCTTGGTTATTTCTTCCTTTGTTATGGCACTGTATCTTGCTCTGTCAACTTTTATATTTGGATTGATACTTTTTAAAATTTCTAGCGCTTCTACTCCTATCAATTCTCCTTCTCTATCGTAGTCCGTTGCTATTGTGACTCTATCGACTTCTTTGGCAATTTTTTTAATCAAATTGTATATCGTCCTCTCTTTCACTTTCTTCACAAGCTCAGCATTTAAAAGTTCATTTAGCGGTGTTTTCAACCAATTTTTAAGTTCTTTAGGAAAATCTAGCTCTATTATGTGTCCTTTCAATCCAACCACATAAGCATCATTTTCCTCTGAATAATAGTAGTTGATCTTTCCTTCTTTTAGAACCACGACGTCTTTGAATAGTATGTTGGCTATCCTTCTTGCAGCATCATCCTTCTCCGTTATAATCAACCAACTCATAACCATTCAAGTTCTCTCGATTTCATCTCCCTTCTCTTTCTTTCCATAAACTTAAGCACGGTTGAATGCTGCGCACCATCGACCAACATCATTATCGCTTCTCTAGCAGCTGCAACGTTTTCCGAATTTCCAATTATTGCCACATACTTGTCCGCAATCGATACGTTAACATCCAAAGTTGTTTCTATCTGGTTCTTCATCTTGCCTTCACTACCTATTATTCTCCCCTTAACACGGGGCAAAGCTTTATCTGAAACCAAGTTCGAAAGATCTATAACTTCAAGAACCATCATATCCTCATCAAAAAGTTTCAACGCAACTTCAGGACTGAAACCTTTTGCTATTGCAGTTATTACATCTTTGACCCTCAGAAAACTTACCGAATCTTCGTACTCAACTTCTACTATGTTTCCGTTTATTTTCAACTTGCATTTTCCTTTCTCCTCTATTTTCTTTTTTACCTCTCCATTCTTTCCAATTATCGCAGCCACCCTCTCCTGCGGAACCTCAATCTCTATTCTCATCCTCCTCACCTTCGGTCACGTCATTAAAAATTTCTTCAACATCCGCTTTAATTCCAAACTTCTCGAAGAATCTTACAACGTTCTTCAAATCTCTTTTCAAATAAAATTTGGCTTTTGGGTGATCCTTAAGAACCGCCTGACCCATATCTATAAAGTAAACTTTATCGTAGAGAAGTATGTTGTACTCGCTTAGATCAGCATGAACTAGTTCGGCTTTTTTGTAAAGCCTTTTGATGTTCTCTAAAATTTCTTCGAAAATTCTTTCAGCATCGTCTATATCTTTTGCAACATCAATAAGCAAAGGTGCCGGCAACTCGTTCTCACCAATAAATTGCATTAAAATAACGTTTTTCATCTGTACATAAGGTTTTGGAACGCTTACGTTTGCTTCGTAAGCTCTCTGAAGATTTCTAAACTCTTTTTCAGCCCATAAAAAGATCTTATCCTTCGGAGAAACTCTCAAGAAATCGAACCTCCTATCGCCGAAGATGTACTCGTCCATCTTCTTGAACTCGCTCGTTTCTATCTTATAGATCTTAACAGCTAAAGGAATATCCTTTCCATCAAAATTTCCATCTGCATAAAAAACATGAGCCTCCTTGCCGGTACTCACAACTCCCCCCATTGCCTTTATGAAACCCTTAGCTGAAAGCTTGTAGAGTACCTTGAAAGTTCTACCATCTAAAACTTGTTCGTATATCTTTTTTTCTTCATCATCAATTTCCTTTATCCTGAGCTTGTCAAGCATTTCGTCGAGTCTTCTGAAGTCTCTTTCTACCGCATCCCTCATGGTCTTGACTTTTAATGCAAGTATATTTATACCTTGGCAGAGATTCAAGTTTTAAACATGATACCTCCAGAACTAGAAGGCAAATTAATTGGTCTACAGCTTCCTGATGGACTAAAAAGGAGAGTCGCTGATCTGGCTAGAGAACTCGAGAGTAAAGGGTACGAAGTTGTAATCTCTGCAGACAGCTGCTTCGGTGCGTGTGATATAGACTACAAACTTCTCGAAGATGTTGATCTACTTCTCCACTTTGCCCACACACCGATTTTGAAATCTAAAAAAATTGTATACGTTCCATACTTCGTAGACTACGACACAAAAATAGAACTTAAGATAGAGGAAAAGAAGATAGCTTTGATTTCCACTGCTCAGTATTGCCACAAGCTTTACGAAGTTAAAGAATGGCTCGAAAGTAAGGGTTACGAAGTTGAACTTAGTAAGGGTTCGCTCAGAGTTCTGTACCCCGGCCAAGTACTGGGATGCAACTATAGTGTACTCAAAAAAACGGATGCTGAAGCCATCGTTTTTATTGGAGATGGGCTGTTTCATGCGATAGGTGCTTCAATTTACACAAAAAAGAAAGTTTACGCTTACAATCCTCTTAGCAAGCAGATCGAAGTTGTTAATGCAGAAAATTTTATAAAAAATAGGTATAAGAAAGTTTCACAGTGTTTTGGAAAAAATCTTGCTGGAATACTGGTTTCCAAAAAACCAGGACAGAAAAGATTGGAGATGGCAAAAAAACTTAAAAAAATTGCAAAAGAAAAAAATATAGAGGTTTACTTGGTAAGCATTGACGATGTGACAGAAGAGAAACTTCTAAACTTACCGTTCGACTTTTACATAAACACTGCTTGCCCAAGGATAACCTACGACGATTCTGAGAGATTCAGTAAGCCCATAATATCCCCTCAGGAGTTCGAATTTCTACTGGGGTTGAAAGAGTATATAGAGCTGGACGAGATAAGCTAAAACTTTACCACAAAAGTCAATTTTTTATAAGTGTAGATGCTTATAACGATTATGAAGAAAGTAGTCACAATACTTTTGCTGTTCCTAATAGCTTTGACACCCTACATCCTATCGGAGCTTGTTTCATCAAATTTGTTCGCGCCCTTCTCCTTAACTTACGGTGCTCTGTTCACAATACTAGCTCTAGTACTATCAGCCGCCATATTTGTAAATTCTCACGGCGAGAAAAAGTTGTTTGGGTTATGCTCTTTAACTCTGCTCACTTTACTAACTTTAAACATGATTTTCGTTTCCTATGAAATAGTAGGTTTTCCTTCGATCATTGAGTATCTAGAGGAAATCTACGAATCCATTTTTGTAGCTTCAACGATCCCACTACTAATTTTTGGTTTCCAAAAGTTGCTTAAAGATTCAAAATTCCTAAAACCAAGTGTTTTAACTTTTTTATCGATTCCGGCAGCCGTGATATCTGTCAGCTATCTAGCAATAGCGGGAATACCCTGTGAGATAAGAGAGAGCATTCAAATTGGAGTCGTGTTTTGTTTAGTCTCTATAACGGTATACTCTCTACTCTTAGGGATCTACGCCAAGCATGAGTCGTCAAGCTACTGGATTTCAGTTTTGGGGTACTATGTATTCTTTTGTTTTGGATTTATTTCTTTAAGTAAAGCCCAATGTCTCAAAGAACCCATATCAGCCTATCCTACACTTTTCTACAACCTTTCCATTGTTTCTCTCAGCTCTGGATTGTATACGATCTACAGAGAGAATCTGTTAGTCCTGAGTATTGGAGAGCTTGAAGAACAGAAGAGAAGATACGAAGAACTTTATTATCGTGTAAAAGAGCTGAAAGATGTTTTGGGGACCATAAACAAGATGCTCCGCCACGACATTCTAAACAAACTTCAGATAGTTTTAAGCTACATAGAGCTCTATCAAGAAAATAAGAATTCAGAATTTTTGGAGAAAGCGAAAGAAGCTGTTAAAGATTGTGGAGTATACATAGAAAAGATAAGAGAACTTGAAAAGATAGTAACCTCGGAAAAAAGCAGCCTTAAAGTGATGGTAGTAAGAGAGGTAGTTGAAGATGTCGCTCGAAAGTATGAGGATAAGGTAAAGATAAACGTAAACGGCAACTGTACAGCTTTAGCTGATGAAGGGCTGTATTCGATAGTTGAGAATCTACTTTCCAATGCTGTAAAACATTCAGGAAGCGAAGTTGTAAATATAACCCTCACAGAGTTCGATGATGAATGTGAAATTCGTGTTTCTGATTATGGGAGAGGTATCCCCTACAGAGATAAAATCTAAGATATTCGAGGAAGGTGTCAAGTACGGTTCAAGTAGTGGAAGTGGGTTAGGGTTGTACATTGTAAAAAGGCTCGTTGAAAGGTACAACGGTAGAGTTTGGGTTGAGGATAACAAACCCACTGGAACAGTTTTTGTAGTAAGATTAAAATCCCCAAAGGTTAAGGAAAATCAGATGATGAAAGGGCCCCTCTGAACAGTGATGAGGGTTTTGAGTTCTGATATCATATCTGGCCCAAAAGTTGATCACAATCTTCAACTATTTTTTCGTTCGCCCTCTTTATTACCTCCAGCGGGGCGGCATCTACGGTTTTTACATACAGCTCCGCTTCCGGATTAAGCGGATGAGATATGTGGTACTTCGCAAAGACCACATTTTTGTCCTCCACAAGATAGTGCTGCAGCAAATTTAGGAAAGTATGGTCTTCACCTTTTATCAGAAGCTTTGCAAAATCCTTTCCAACTTCTAAGACTTTTATCTCCATTACCACACACCTCTTCTATAATCTTTTGAAACTTTCCGCTTTTCCACACTACCACAAACAGGACATTTAAGTTTGTCGTCTTCAAAAATCATTTCCGATCTGCAAAAACTGCAGACTGCCTTTAAAACACCCATTTCGGAGTCTTCAAATAAAAGTCTGTTTCCTCTAACTCTCCCCTTAACAACGTCATGCATCCCTACAAAATCCCTGAGATTTGGAGCACTGAACGTTATAACCTCCTTTCTGACTAGATCTCTATCGACACCTTTTTTCCTATCTATCTCCACCAAAGCAAATTTTTGTCTAACATCTACTACCTTCCCGAGCACAACATCTCCATCCTCAAGTTCTGCCAATCTGTTTATTCCTTTGACCTCAACTCTCTTATCCTTTACCACCAACCATCCTGCAATCGCCGCATAGAGTTCTCCTTGTTCTTCATAAACTCCATTACCTTTAAAAAACTCTTCACTGCTACCGATTCTATCCCCAGGCAACACGAACTTCATCTTCTCAACCTGAAGACTTCTACTGCTATCTCCTTATATTCTTTTTCATGGAATGAATAAGTCCTCTTAAGTGGTATAAGAAACCTCCACAGATGTGTTACCTCAAAGCCCTTCTCACTCGCCAATTTTTTTACAAAAATCTCGCTACCGGCAGAATGTATCGTGTAAACTACCCTTGAAACTTTGAAAGCTTTTTCCAAAAAAATTCTATCAGCGTGTTTTCTCTGAATTCCGAAAGGGGGATTCATTATCGTTGTAAAGTCCTTCTCTTTTAAACATAGATCCTTAACATCGCAAACTAGGAATTCCACGGAAACGCCCAGCTTTTTGGCATTTCCCTTTGCAATTTTTATTGCCTCTCCATCTATATCTACACCAATTGCTTCTGCGTCAAACAGTGCTGAACCTACGGCAAGTATCCCAGTTCCGCATCCGAGATCTAAAACCTTCTTTAAATCTTCAAAAAGTTCTGCCTGAGATAATACGAATGCTGCAAGCCTTGGTGGAGTTACATATTGCTCAAGGTGTACTTTCGGATTTGAAAAACCATCCAACTTTTCTAGGATCAGCTCAATCTTTCTTTTCAGATAAACCCGCCCCCAAAATTTCTTTAACTTTCTTTACATCAACTTCAGTATTTATGCATCCCACCTTAGTCAACGGAACCACTTGGACGGGAATTTTTATTCTTTCTAAAGCTTCACATAACTCTGGAATGCATGCTACACCAAGTACAGCTTCGCATTCTATCGACTTCAGGATTCTTAAAACCAAGCTCCCTCCTGGAACTATGTAGATATGTTCGTAACCCAAACTTTCCGCATACTCGACTATCTCTCCTACCACACAACTTCCACATTTTTTGCATAGGTACCCTTTCTCACTCAATTTGGCCTCACATTTTTCAGAACTTCTGAGGCATTGCGGCAGGAATACTGCTCTTTTTTTAACAGCGCATCTTTCCCACTCCTTCCTAAAAGCAACGTTTTTTACAGCCAGATATATTGCATCTACCGAATTTTCATCTTCACCAAGAAAGTTCAATACTGTTTTCAAGGCATTTCTTGTACTAACATCGGCACCAACGGCAAGGATCTTAGAAACTAACCTTTCCATAGCATACTAAACGGAAAGCGCGTATATATTAATTGTTGAATTCTCCCCTAAGGCTTTCGCCCTATAACGATGTAGCCAGTATGCCAAACTGTTGTAGATGTTCTTGTTCCAACCCTTTTTATATCCAAATCGAGTTTTATCATTTCAAAAGCCTCTATCTCTTTGAAGCCGTTTTTTAACATCTCCTCATAGACTGCTCGAGCTGCTTCAATGTAGGGGTTGTAAACTGCCAAATATGCTCCAGTTTTCAACATATTTCTTGCCTTTCTAACAAATTCTACATCGTTTTTCATATCTATGACTGCTAGATCAAACTCTTTTTTGAAACAATCTGCAATCTCTACAGCGTCGCCTATTATCTGATGTATGTTCTTTAGCCCAGCCATTTCAAAGTTCTTCCTTGCAACCTTGGCGAACTCTTCTCTGTTTTCCACTGTAACTACTTCTCCGTACTTGTTATAGTACGCTAAATAAGCTGCCATCACACCACTACCAGTTCCGGCATCGAATATGAGAGAATCTGGGGATAAGCCAGTGTAAACGATTATCGCTCCAATATCTTTGGGCATTATAGGTGTGGACGCCCTTTTAAAATATTTGAAGAAGTCTGGCGACTTGAAAGGCAAAATTGTATACTTTACACCAAGATGAGTCAAAATTGTGTCTCCATAATTTTTATTTTTTAATTCATCGAGCTTTATTATGCCGTGATGGGTATGTAGCTCCCCCTCAAACTTTTCAACCAGAAAACTACCTTTTCTATGATAAAGTACTACTGGTGGCTTCATATCAGCTTTGCAATTTTAATAAAGCCTCTGCCAAATCTCCATTTGCCTCTTTCAACGCTTTCAAGGCTGTCTCCCTATCAACGTTCGCCTGCTCCATGATCAGCTTTAGATCCTCCTCTTTGATCTCAAACTTCTTTATAACTTCATAACTTCCAATTATCTGGAAAGTTTCCACTCCCTTTGCAGATATCTTCGTAACTGACGGATTCTTAAAAATCAGGTCTTCCGTTCCAGTTCTTATGATGACTTCGGTAGCTTCTATTTCTTCCATGTCGATACCCATCTGCTTCATCATCTTTTTCATCTGCTTCGAATTCATCGGTAGCATAGTTGGAGTTTGCGGATCGTATTAAAAGCTTCTCACTGCTATGAGCATGCTATGTTATGACGAGGGAAAAATTAAATAGCACGATTCAGGGCTTTTATGCATGTACTGGAATCCAAGCATAGAAAGGATGAATCAAGACGATTTAAGGCTGATACAGGAGAGAAAGCTTAGAGCCTTGGTGAGAACGGTATACGATTACTCGCAATTCTATAGAGAGAGGTTCAAAGCAGCAGGAATTACACCTGATGACATAAAAAGCCTTGAGGATCTTAGTAAACTACCTTTCACGAAGAAGAGTGACTTAAGGGACACCTATCCCTTCGGTATGTTTGCTGTACCGCTTAGCCAAGTTGTGAGGTTTCACGCATCAAGCGGAACTACTGGAAAACCGACTGTAGTTGGTTATACTACAAACGATATCAACGTCTGGATAGAGAGCCTTTGCAGAGGTTTGGTAAGTTGCGGGGTAAGTAACAAAGATATTGTACAGATAGCATATGGGTATGGATTGTTTACCGGCGGACTTGGTTTTCATTATGCGGCAGAAAAAATTGGGGCTGCAGTGCTACCAATCTCCGCAGGAAACACACAAAGACAAATAGAATTGATGAGGGATCTCGGAAGTACTGTAATAGCCTGCACACCATCTTACATGCTATATCTTGCCGAGTTTGCTGCGAAGATGGGTGTGGACATCGCAAGCGATACAAAATTGAGAGCTGGAATATTTGGAGCCGAGCCTTGGAGTGAAGAGACAAGGAAGAGAATTGAGAAAAAAACAGGTATATCGGCTTTTGACGTATATGGAACTTCGGAACTCAGCGGACCACTTTTTACTGAATGTCTAGAAAAATGCGGACTCCACGTCTGGGCAGACCATTTTCTGATAGAAGTTGTCGATCCAAAAACAGGAGAACAACTTGGAGAAGGAGAAAAAGGCGAACTGGTAGTCACAACTTTAAGCAAAGAAGCTTTACCACTCGTAAGATGGAGAACGGGCGATCTTACCTACATAGAGACAGAGAAATGCGGCTGTGGTAGAACACATCCCAGGATCATGAGGATCCTTGGCAGAACAGATGATATGGTCATAGTAAGAGGAATAAACGTATTCCCGAGCCAGGTTGAGCATGTACTAATGAGATTCCCTGAACTTGGAGAACATTACATGATAATCCTCGACAGGAAAGAGGATGGGCTTGATGAAATGACTGTACAGGTTGAGCTGAGTGAGAAATTCAAGGTAGATAGGATCTCAGACATAATAGAGCTGGAAAAAAGAGTGGCCGATGAACTAAAATCTGTTTTGAACGTATGGGCAAAGGTTGAGGTTGTAAACCCAGGAACTTTACAGAGGTTTGAGGGTAAAGCGAAGAGGGTTCTCGACAGAAGAAAAATATAGTAGCCGATACAGATAAAGAAAGGGGTGAAAAAGATGTTGAAACAAATTTCCGTATTTGTAGAAAATAAACCTGGAAGACTTGCGGCGGTAACTGAAAAGCTTAATGAGGTAAAGACGAACATAAGAGCTTTCACAATTGCAGAAGCAGGAGATTTCGGTATAATAAGGATGGTAGTAGACAAAACTCAGGAGGCTTACGAAGTGCTGAAAAAATCCGGTTTTACAGTTAGTTTAACGGATGTTATCGCAGTTGAGGTGGAGGATAAGCCAGGAGCTTTGTACGAGATTGCAAAATCTCTCGGAGATGCGAATGTAAATATCGAGTACTGCTACGCATTCACTTCAGGAAAGCATAAAGCATTAATTATAATGAGAGTAAATGATATGGAAAAAGCAAAAGCTGTGCTTTCAAAGATAGGTGTACTGTTTAAAGGCAGCATAGACTGAACTATGGACGTACCCGAAGAAGTTAAAGCTCTTTGGGACAAGTACAATTTGCCCGAAAGAGTAAGAAAGCATTGTATCACCGTGGCTGAACTTGCTTTAAAGATAGCTGAACAAATAAAAGAGAACGGAAGAGAACTAGATATAGAATCGATAAAATTTGGTGCTTTGCTACACGATATTGGCAGAGCAATAACCAACGATCCCTTCCAACATTTTATTGAGTCTGCAAAAATTTTACGAAATGCTGGCTTCGATGAGAAGATCGTAAGGATCGCAGAGAGACATTTCAGTGCTGGTTTGTCAAAAGATGATGCCTTAAAATTGGGATTAGAAGCTAAAGATTACATACCTGAAACGCTTGAGGAAAAGATAGTAAGTTTCGCTGATAACCTCGTGTTCGGAGAGAGGGTTGTATCCTTCGAAGATTTTTTGAAGAGAATTGAAGAGTTGGGCAGCAATGAACTGAGGTGGTTGACTGAAAAAACCATCGAAAGAGCTTTGAAGATGAAAGAAGAAATAGAAAAGCTGAGTAGGTTAAAATTTTAAGATACTTCACTTTATTTTGGTTCCCGCCTCGACATCTTTCTCTGGCTTCAGAAGTACGGCCTTTCCATCAACATCCGCTGCCAGCAACATCCCTCTGCTTTCCAACCCCATGATCCTTGTTGGCTTTATGTTCACAAGTACCACAACATTTTTTCCCACGAGTTCTTCCGGTTCATAGTTTTCCGCAATTCCTGCAACTATCTGCCTCACTTCATTACCTACATCTACTTCTAACTTTAGCAGTTTCTTGCTTTTTTGAACTTTTTCAGCCTTCAAAACTCTTCCAACTCTTATGTCGAGCTTTTTGAAATCTTCCAGACTGATATCTTCCCCCTTAGTTTCACCTTTTCTTTCAGTCTCTCTAAATCTGTTTTCCATCATTTTTTCTAGGCTTTCGATTACCTTTTCGTCAATTTTTTCAAACGGTATATCCGGTTTTCCAACCTTCATTTTTTCATCGATCTTTGCAGCATCATCGAGAGAGCAATTTGTTAAATCCAATCCTAGAGCTTTTGCAACCTTCTTCATGCTTTCCGGCATTACAGGGTATGCAAATATTATTAGTGCCTTCGCCAACTGCAACGAATTTGAAATAACCTTCCTTGCAGCATTTTTGTCTTGCTTTATTAAATCCCAAGGTTTCTCATTCTGGAAATAGGAGTTTCCAAAGGCGGCAAGTTCCATGAATGCATCGCAGACCATCTTGAACTCCCACTTGTTCAAAGCATCGATTATCTTCTCCTTCGTCTCCCTTATCTTCACAATTACCTCATCGTCAACCTCCATCTCTACCTCTCCAAAGTTCTTCCATGAAAAGTAGAGAACGCGGTAGAGGAAATTACCAAAAGTTGCAAGAAGTTCGTTGTTCACCTTATCCCTAAAAATCTTCCAAGAGAAATTGAGATCCTTCTGGTGACTTGTGTAACTCAGAATGTAGTACCTTAGATAATCTGGATTAAAGCCCTGATTCAAATAATCATCCTCTACCCAAACAACGTACCCCCTGCTTTTAGAGAAGGTCTTTCCTTCAACTTTCACCATCCCACTTGCAACGATCGCAGTTGGTAAAGAAAAATTTGCAGCTTTAAGCATTGCAGGCCAGAAAATGCAGTGATGATAGACGATATCTAAACCTATGAAGTGGATAATTTCAGCTTCTCCTCTCTTCCATATCGCCTCCCAATCGCATCTGTTTTCACATGCCTTTTTTGTAAAACTGATGTATCCGATTGGAGCATCTACCCATACGTAAACTACAAATCTCTCATCTCCTGGGAACTTAACACCCCACTCAAGATCTCTCGTTATACACCAGTCACGCAAGTTTTTTACCCACTCTTTTGCATAGTTCAGAGCGTTTTCAGTAGCTTTCAGATTTTCAAGATACTGAGTTAGAAATTCTTTAAAGGCCGTTAACTTAAAGAAGTAATGTCTTTGTTTTCTGAACGATGCTGGATTTCCACATATCTTGCATCTCGGATCCTTTATCTCTCCAGGCTCTAAATGTTTTCCACATCCCTGATCACACTCATCTCCCCTCGCCATAGCGCCGCAGTAGGGACATATACCCTCAACATATCTGTCCGGCAAAAATCTATCACACTTTGTACAGTAAGCAAGCTCAACCTCTGCAGGATATACATAACCACCATCGATCATCCTCTTTACGATCTCTCTAGTCATTTCGTGATGATATTCCTCAGCAGTTTTTCCGTAAAAGTCGAACTCAACACCAACCGCTTTAAGAACGTTCTTAAAATGCTCATGGTATTTTTCTACAAACTCCTTTGGGGTCATGCCTTCTTTTTCAGCGTTGACAACTATCGGAGTTCCATGACAGTCACTTCCGCAGACGAAAATAACGTTTTCTCCGAGCATTCTGAGGTATCTAACGTACACATCTGCTGGAATGTAGGTTCTCAAGTGCCCAATATGCGCTTTACCGTTAGCATATGGAAGACCGCAAGTCACAAGCTTCATAGTAAGGTTAATAGAAGAAGGATAGATAACCTTTTCATTGCTTGCACTCATAATCTTTATAAGTCGAAGAGTTTAAGAGCTCAGAGCTTGGGCCCGTGGCTCAGCCAGGACAGAGCGACGGCCTTCTAAGCCGTAGATCGCGGGTTCAAATCCCGCCGGGTCCGTTCTTA
>CAYZIW010000012.1:0-32143 GCA_964478605.1 uncultured archaeon
TGTTAGCGTTCTCAACGTTGCTTTGCCAAAAATAGCTGAAGATTTCAATGCTAAGATGTCTGATCTACAGTGGATCCTGAATTCCTACACCCTAACGATGGTAATCTTGCTCGTGCTAACTGGCAGACTCGGAGACATGTACAGAAGGGATAAGCTTTTCATCCTTGGTATGATAATATTTACTTTAAGCAGTTTCTTCTGCGCACAGTCGTGGAGCATAGAATCTCTTATTTTCTTCCGCATAATTCAGGCAGTTGGAGGAACGATTCTGAGTGCAAATACCTTAGCAATAGCAACAGAGCTTTTTCCACCAGGAAAAAGAGGGACAGTGATGGGACTAAATGGAATTCTGATGGCTTCAAGCTTTACTCTTGGGCCGATAATAGGTGGATGGCTTACAACACATTTAAGCTGGCACTGGGTTTTTTACATAAACGTCCCAATAGGTATAATATCAACGATTGTGGGCTGGTTCACAATTCCTAAGCTTGGTGCGAAAGAAAGAGTCCCAATTGACTATCTTGGAACTATCTTGCTTGCTATCGGCTTGGGTTCACTGACTTTGGGCATCATAGAGGGACAGAATTGGGGATGGAGTGATGAAAAAACCTTAGCATGCTTTGCAATCTCAATTCCTTACTTAGTAGCCTTTGTTTTCAGAGAGATAAAATACGAATACCCTCTGCTTGATTTAAGCTTATTTAGAGTTCGAAATTTCACAGTTGGATGCTTAGCGTCGTCAATTTTATTTTTTGGGATGTCAGCTTCGATTTTTCTCATTCCATACTTTCTTCAGGGAATAAAATCGCTCACAGCTGAGCAGGCAGGCTACTGGATGATCGCTATGCCAATTATGAACACGATCGTCTCTCCAATTGCTGGCAGGCTTAGTGACAAGATAAACCCCAAATATCTCATGTGCATAGGTCCTCTGCTTTTCTCCTTTGGCATGCTCAACCTGATGGATGTTAGAGTAGAAGTTAGCTACTGGGAGTTCTTTGCAATGCTCATACCACTCGGAATAGGTAATGGGTTGCTTATATCTCCAACATTAAACGTTTTAATGGCTTCGATTCCAATAGAAAAGGCTGGAGTAGCAAACGGAACGCTCAGATCGATGAACACCTTAGCTCAAGCAATGGGCGTTGCCGTCGGTGGCGTTTTGCTTACAAGCAGAATGAAAGACTGGGTCCCCGGCTATGGAAACCAGATACCTGACCCAGGCACAATGAATATCCTTTTCTCTCTTGCGATTTTTGGAAATCCTGCTCCACTAATTGGAATGGTCGAAGGTTTCATGGATAGCTTTTCCTTCGTTTTCTCTATAATGCTATGGTTCCCAATCTTTGCTTCGCTGCTCGTTATGCTATTCCTAAGCGGTGAAGAGCATCTAAGTAGCATTAGGGCTAATGAGGGCTAAAATAGAAAATAGATTCTCTCAAAGAATTTTTCGTGAAATTCCGCAATTTTTTAGGATATCTATACCTCTGCAACACTTTTGAGTCAGACAAAGATCTTTAGATTTAATTTGAAGTCTTAAAAGCTCGTTCTAACTTTTGTAGAGTGTCTACGTTTTAGAGCTGTGTTGATAAAATTTCCGCTTCTATTTTTATAAAATTTTTACAATTTAAAAAGTGTTACTAACTTAAAGAATTTTATCTCAAATCTAAAACTTTTTACATATTTACATGCGCTTATATTTGACTAGTAAAAGCACGACATTTGCCAAGAAAATAATTGGTCTTTTTCTGATTTTAGTAATGCTTAGCAGTTTAGCAACGCCTATAATGACTAAAAAAGATGAATCGAGCGAAAGATGCAGCAACGTAACACTGAAAAGAATTGTAGAAGCTGATCGATCTAAGAAATCGAAATGTGAAGTGCCATCTTTACTCTTAAATTCATTTTTAAGGTCTAGCTTTTAATTAAACGTTTTTTAAGTTTTTTAAAGTTTTCTAAAGCTTTAGGAGTTATTTTAACTTTCTACAAAAACTTGACGAAAAAGTTTCTTTATATTTAAGGTTGCAGAGTTTATAACGAGGTGAGTTGCATGAGATGGAAGTATGCTGCTTTGGTGTTTGTACTGCTGGTGTTGATAGGCTTGGTGGAGGCTTCGGATAAAATGTCAGAGAAAGGTCCAGTTGTTTGGAAGTTTGTAGGAGAACAAAAGGAGGGATTGCAGGGTAAAACAAACGATAGCGATGAAAAAGGGGCTGGAGATACTTTGAGGGAGAGAGATAGGTTAAGAGATAGAATATTCAACGAAACAAAAGAAAAGATGCAAAAATGGAAAAGCTGCTATTCATGGCTTGAGAGATTGCAGAGTAGGATAGCTACATACAACTTTGGTGAAGAGACAAAACTCAGAATTCAGGAGAGGATAAGAAACCTCGAAAGCAGATTACAGCAGATCGAAAGTGAATTAAACTCTGCAAACGACTCTCAAAGCCTGAAAAAGGCTGGAGATAACATAAGAGAATTCTGGAAAGATGCTGGAAGGGAGATGAGGAATATTGCATATGAGATCCAGTTGGAGAAAACTAGAGATATTGTTGATAAACTGAAGAACCTTGTAGATAGATTCAAAAGCTTAGGATTAGATACTACTGAACTCGAAAAGCTGATAAACGAAATAGATGCGAAGCTCGCAGAAATAGAATCTAAGATAGGTAGCGGTGAGGTTCCGACTAAAGACTTTTCAGAGTTAAATAAGATTATCCAGAAGGCATTTGATGAAGTTAAAAAACTTTCAAAAGAATATTTAAATATTCAGAAATCATATAAAGGGATACTCCTTGCAAGCGTTAGTGGTAATTTTACTTTAACTGGAGATCTGAGTGCCACAGTTGTTGGTTCAGGAGATCTGAGTGCAAATCCAGAAAGCGCGATTATCAACGCTAAAAACGCAACTTCAATTGTCATTAGAGGAAAAGATGTCAAAATAGAGGGCAATGGAACGTTCAAAATAGTGGCACATGGAAGTGGAACGATTAATATGCAAGGCGTTGGAGCTTACAAGTACAAAAGATGCATAAATGAGAACTATATCAACGGGACGTTCTATGACGGAGCTACGATATCTTTCGGAACTTGCCAGTAATTTGGAGGAGACAGATTTATGAAGATGCCAAAAGTGATTCTCTTGCTCTTATGTTCAACACTTTTTTTGGGATGTACAGGATCAGAGAATATTTCAAAGAACGCTGATAAGACACAATTAACTACACCCACTCCGACCCCAACTGCAACTCCAAACCAAATATCTGAGCTACCAGAATTGCCAGAAGAATTAAATGTGTCAGATCTAGAAAAAGAAATTGAAGAAATTGAAAAAACGCTAGAGGAACTTGAAAACTTAGAGGCTGAACTTGAAAACTTGAGCTTAGAATATCAATAAAAATAATAATTTAATTATTTTTTAGATTCAAAAAACTTTTCCAACATCAAATCTTACTGATTCTTTCGGGAGACTTGGAACAAAAAAATTTAAAAATTTTAGAAAAAGATGTCACTGGATGATGAAGGTAGCAAAAAATTTAGCCTTGGCTTTACTAGTTTCAATTTTGATCTGTTGCGTCGCTTCAGGAGTTAGTGGTATATATGTCTGCACAAAAAGTAGTGAAAAACTCCTTGGATTCCACGAAGGGGACATTTTGGAGTTTAAAAAGGATGGGGAAGTTTACATAAAATCTTCCAGTGGTCAAGGAGTTGTCGGGAACTATGAAGTGAATGGAAACAGAGTTACAATAACTGTTTCTATACTTGGGACAAAATACTTGTTTGAAGGACAGATAGAGGGTAGCAAGATAACTTTCAACGATGGTTCGATATTTGAAAAAAAGTAGATCCAAAGTCTTTTAATCTAAAGCGATATTTAGGTTTATGAAGATAGCCGTAAGTGGCGCCGCTGGAAGGATGGGTAGAATGGTCATAAAGAAGGCATTAGAAGAAGGTATATCTGTTTCACAGGCTTTTGACATCGCAAGAGTGGGTGAAGATGCCGGAGAAGTTGCAGGAATTGGAAAAATCGGTGTAAAGATTAGTGACAAAATTGAGGAAGTAAAAGCTGATGTTCTGGTAGACTTCACGAATCCAGAAGCTACACTTAAGATAGCTAGAATAGCTTCACAAAAGGGAATAAAGATGGTAATAGGTACAACAGGTTTTAACGAAGAGCAGAGAAAAGAACTCTATGCTTTGTGTTCAAAGGTTCCATCAGTAATTTCGCCAAACTTTAGTGTTGGAGTTAATGTTTTCTGGAAGATCGTTGAATTTGCTGCTAAGTATTTGTACGATGCAGACATTGAGATAGTTGAACTTCACCACAAAAACAAAAGGGATTCACCAAGTGGAACAGCTCTGAAGGCAGCTGAGATAATCCAACATGTACTAGCTCAAAAGGGGAAAAATCTCGAAATAAAATCTTGTAGGCAGGGTATCTCACCAAGAGGTTCTGAAATAGGAGTTTTCGGTTTAAGAGGAGGGGATGTAGTAGGGGAGCATACAGTTTTCTTCTTTGGAAATGGTGAAAGAGTAGAAATAACGCATCGTGCGATGAGCAGAGAGGCTTTTGCTTTTGGAGCTGTAAAAGCTGCGAAATGGGTATTTAATGTGGATAAACCAGGAATTTATACTATGCTCGACGTTCTTGGCTTTTAATTTTGAACCTCCTCATTTTTCCACAGTTGAGACACGTAATTATCACTCTTCCCTTCTTTATTCTGACCCTCATTCTGTCCGAACGATATGGATACAAACAATTTTTACAAAAAGATCTTTTTTCGTACTTTTTCATCTTCACCCTGTACCTTTCAGCCATCTTTATTGCAAGTTCAACATAACGCCTTGCCAGATGATAATCCATTTTTTTATAGTCGATGGCTCGCTTTATCAAGAAACTTATTCTCTCCTTGGCGATCATTTTCTCCAACTTCTTATCTCTCTTAACTGGCATACATTGAGTAAAGCAAGAGATAAATAGCCTTTCGTGCGCTTTAGTTTATGAAATTTGATGTGCAGAGATACAAAGAACTTGCAGAAAAGGATTTTGAGAGAGCTTGGCTTATGGGAAAAGAAATTGCAGAAGTTGAAGATCCAGAAAGGATTTATCCAAGAATAGCTTACAGTTATGGGGAGGAACACCCCCTTTTTTCTACCATAAACCTGCTGAGGAAAGCTTACATAGCCATGGGTTTTAAAGAGGTTGTCAACCCAATAATAGTTGAAGATGCTCACGTGAAAAGGCAGTTTGGAAAAGAGGCGCTTGCCGTTCTGGATAGGTGTTTCTACCTAGCATCCCTGCCAAAACCAAACGTTGGAATCTCGCAAGAAAAAGTTGAAAAGATAAGGGAGATAATTGGAAAGGATTTCAATCAAAAGGCTTTGCAGGTTGTATTCCACAAATACAAGAAAGGAAAAATAGATGGTGATGACTTAAGCTATGAAATAGCCGAAGTTTTGAAGATTGATGATATAACGGCTGTAAGAATTATTGAAGAGGTTTTTCCTGAATTCAAGGCTTTAAAGCCTGAACCTTCGTCACTCACTTTGAGAAGCCATATGACTACCGGCTGGTTTATAACTTTGAGCGAGGTTGCGAACAAATTGCCTTTACCCATAAAACTTTTCAGCGTAGATAGATGCTTCAGAAAAGAGCAGGGAGAGGATGCCACAAGACTTTACAGCTATTTCTCAGCAAGCTGCGTAATTGTTGATGAGAACGTTACAGTTGAAGATGGAAAGGCTGTGGCAGAATCGTTGCTTCGCCAGTTTGGTTTTATAAAGTTCAAGTTCAGGAAAGATGAAAAAAGAAGTAAATACTACATTCCCGATACGCAGACAGAAGTTTATGCATTCCATCCAAAACTTGTCGGTTCAAAAACTAAATATTCCGACGGGTGGGTAGAAGTTGCTACCTTTGGAATATACTCTCCAACCGCTCTTGCAGAGTACGAAATTGAATATCCCGTTATGAATCTAGGTTTAGGTGTGGAGAGACTTGCAATGATAATATACGGATACGAAGACGTCAGAAAACTCGTTTATCCACAGTTCTATGGAGAGATAAATTTGAGCGATATCGATATTGCAAGGAACATAAGGTTAATAGAAAAGCCAGAAAGCAAGGAGGGCTTTAAGATTGCTTTAAAGATATCTGAAACCGCAACAAGGTATGCGAACGAGAATTCACCATGTACTTTCAAGGCTTTTGATGGAGAACTATTTGGAAGAAAAGTGGAAGTTTATGTTGTTGAGGAGGAAGAAAATCAGAAGTTATGTGGGCCAGCTTACGCTAACGAGGTAATAGTTTACAACGGGAGCATCTATGGAGTTCCGAGAGATGAGAGGTTCAAAGAAATTTTTGAAAATGGTATCAGTACGGGGTTCAGATATATAGACTCGTTTGCATACGAAGTTGCAAGAAGAATTGAAGTAGCTGCTATGAAGGGAGAGAAGGGGGTTTCAGAGAAGGTCAGAGTTGTGGAGAGCTTGAGTGACATCAACTTATCAATCCATGAAAACGTGAGACGCTACATAATGTGGAAGAAAGGTAAAATTGATGTGCGAGGACCGATGTTTGTTACTGTAAAGGCTAAAATCGATTAGATAGGTATTAGAAGTCTCAAATATCCGATTAGAGGTATCCTAAACTTTGCAACGCCTATTATCCATTCCTTTTTTACCGGTTCTATGTTCGCAAGTTGATCGGGAATCGGGTTTGTGTAAGGATTATCGCCCTGTGTGATGTACCCGGAACTCTCAGCTATGTAGTCTGAGTACAAAAGTTTGCCGTTTACCAAAACCGGTATTTTGTCGCCGGCATTAACGTAAGCTATAGCTCTGTGTATTATGGGTTTACCATCACCGTTCGGCCTGTAAATGATCACGTCACCGTAGTTGTTGAAGCTTTTGTAATTCTTCTCAACACCCTCCAGCCAAGTTACCACACCTCCATTTCTTTCAACTCCGATCAAAAATACTATATCACCCGGTTGTAAATTTGGTTTCATACTACCGCTTTCTACAGCAACAACGAACGGCCAAGTTCCTGTTATTGCAACCCCAACCCCTACAATGATTGCAAGTACAGCTACCGTTTCGACCAAATCTTTTATGAACTGAAATAACTTTGAATCTTTGTCCATAAGGAGGACTTGGCTATGATGGTTAAAAATGTTGCTTCAATCATTGTTAAGAAATTTCTTGTAAGGGGCTACAATGTAAATCCAAAGGCTGTGGAGATGCTTCAGATGGTTGAAAACCTCGATGAGGTTGTGGATGAAATTTGTCGAAACGCTGCAGGTAGATTTATAATCACCGAAAACGATGTCGAAGCAGCCTTAAAATCTCTAAACAATAAAAAGATCGTAATACCAAAGGTTGAAAAGAAAAAAGAGATTGAGGAGATCAAAATTCTAAAGGATGTAACCGGAAATTCCCTCACAGAAGGAAAACTTGAGGATTTCCAGTTTTATTTCAACTCTCGCTACGAAAAAATATCTAAGATTTTAAGAAGTAGGGTTTCCAGCGTCCCGATCGCAAGTTTAGGCAGATTTAAAGGCGAAAACGTAACGGTTGTAGGAATGGTTAACTCCATCAAAGAAACACCCCGAGGGTATTACATAGAACTGGAAGACCCTACTGGATTTATAAACTGCATAGCAAGCGGTAAACTTGCAGAAATCGCCCAAACCCTGCTTGGAGATGAGGTTATAGCTGTCAGCGGAACTTTAAAGGACAGAAATATTATTGCTGATAGGATCTTATTTCCAGATGTTCCAGTAAATGGAAATAGAAAAATAGTAAAAGATTTCTTTATCGTCTTCATCTCCGATACCCACTTTGGCAGTAAGGAATTTCTGGAAGATGATTGGAAAAAGTTTGTCTCTTGGCTTAACTGCGAAACAAAGGGTTCTGAAATTGCCGAAATGGTGAAATACGTGATCGTTGCAGGAGATATAGTAGATGGAGTCGGAATCTACCCCGGACAAGAGAACGATCTTAAAATCGTGAACATATATGAACAGTACGAAGTTGCAGCTAAGCACTTCGATGGGATAAGAAAAGATATAAAAATAATAATGTCTCCAGGCAACCATGATGCAGTTAGACAAGCAGAACCACAGCCAGCATTGCCAAAAGAGATAAGAAAACTCTTCTCCAACAACGTAGTGCACGTAGGAAATCCATGCTACATAAGCTTGGACGGTGTAAAAGTCTTGATATACCATGGCAGAAGTCTTGATGATGTGGTCTCAAAGATTCCAAAACTTAACTATGAAAATCCGCACGTTGCTATGGAAGAACTTTTGAAGAGAAGACATTTGAGTCCTATGTATGGTGGTAGAAGCCCAATAGCTCCGGAAAAAGAGGACTACCTTGTCATTGAAGATATACCCGACATCATACACTGCGGACACGTCCATACCTATGGCGCGGGGTTTTATAGAGGCGTTCTTTTGGTTAACTCTTCAACTTGGCAGAGTCAAACAGAATTTCAGAGAAAGATGAATCTGAATCCAACGCCTTGCAATGTTGCTGTTTACAAACCTGGTGGAGAACTTTACAGAATAAAGTTTTACGGTGGTTCGAATGAAATTTATAGTAGTTAATTGGGATTACGTTGATAGACTGTCAAGAAGGTTGGCTTTTGATATTATAGAAGATGGGTTCGAGCCCGATTGCATCGTAGCTCTTGCAAAAGGGGGATGGTTTGTTGGCAGAATACTGAGTGATTATCTTGGTGTGCAGAGATTGGTAAGCTTCGATTCCTGCTCTGAAAAAGAGATTAGCTGTAAAAAAGCCTTAATAGCTGACGATCTAATAAACACCGGCAAAACGATGAAAAGAGCTTTGGAAATGGTTAAAGCAAACGAAGTTAAAACTGCTGCACTTTTTATACTTAGAAATTCCGAATTTGTGCCAGATTACTTTTCAGAATACCTCTTCGATTACTCTTGGATCGTTTTTCCGTGGAATTTTATAGAAGATATATCTGAAATTGTCTTAAAAATTCTTAGAAAACATGGCGAGGCAACAAAATCGATGATTCTTTCTGAAATGCTGGAAAGTTATGAAATAGACCCATTAAACCTTGAAGTTTCCTTGCCTGGTAGATTTGAGGATGTTTTAAAAGTTTTGGAGGAGAGAGGAAAAATTAAAAGAAGACTTTTAGAGGACGTAGTTTACTGGAGGGCTGTGGGATGATTGGGGTTATAGGTGGTACGCACATCCTAGATATGGAACACCTTTCAATTAAAAAAGACGCTGAGATATCTACACCTTTCGGCTTAGCAGAGATAAATTTTGGAGATATAGAAGGTATAGAGGTTATAATAATCCAAAGACACGGAAAGAAAAAAGATAAACCGCCACACAGAATAAACCATGCAGCGAATTTCTACGCTTTTAAATCCCTAAATGTTAAGTATGTCGTGGGCATGGGATCTGTTGGTTGTTTGAAAGAAAACATAGAAATACCAGCGATCATAATTCCAGACGATTATATAGACTTTTTCAGCTCTGCAACTGTATTCAATTCAGAATTAGTTCATATAACTCCCGGATTTGACGAGTACGTAAGAAAAAAGCTCGTAGAGTCGGCAAAATCTAGATCTCCCTATCCTGTTATAGATAAAGGCGTCTATTTTCAAACTAGAGGCCCAAGACTGGAAACAAAGGCTGAAATTGCTTTAATAAAGAATTTTGCTGACTGTGTAGGTATGAGTGCTGGAAGTGAAGCTACTGTTGCGAAAGAACTTGGGCTAAGATATGCTGTAGTGTGTACAATGGACAACTATGCACACGGGATAAAGAACTTAAGTATAGACTACCAAGAGATCGTAAAAAGAGCCAAAGAGAACGCAAAAGTTTGTCTAGAAATTGTGAAAGATGCTGTAAAAAAGATTTGGGACGATTTAAGCAAGATTTAGTTTTACTGCTTAATATGTATTGTTATTAAGATTGCTACCATTTTACAAATTTCATTACATCTACAAGCAAAACTTTGAATAGATTTAAATACAATCGATTGTTAATTGGAATGTGAAGCAGGAGTATGATGTAGTTATAGTAGGGGCGGGTTTAGCGGGAATGAGGGCTGCAATATCTGCAGCACAAAAAAGCAAAGACCTTTCAATTGCAATAATAGCGAAAACCTATCCAATTCGATGTCACAGCGTTTGTGCTGAAGGTGGAACTGCTGCTGTTTTAAGAGATGATGATAGCTATGATCTGCACGCTTGGGATACAATAAAGGGTTCTGACTTTCTTGCAGACCAAGATGCAGTAGAGTTTTTTGTAAGAGAATGCCCAAAAGAAATTTTAAGGCTCGACAACTGGGGATGCCCTTGGAGCAGATTAAAAGATGGAAGAATTGCTCAAAGAGCCTTTGGAGGACATAGTGTAAACAGAACAGTATTCGCAGCAGATAGAACTGGATTCCATGAAGTTCACACGCTGTATGAGAAGATGATCAGCTACGACAACGTTGAAATTTTTCCAGAACACTTTCTGACAAATCTTTTCATAGAGGACAATAAAGTTAAAGGTGTCGCAACTATAAATCTAAAAAATGGAGAACTTGTAGTTTTTGAGTCAAAGGCAGTTATTCTTGCAACCGGTGGAGCGGGGAGGCTTTATGGATTTACAACCTACAGCCACCAAGTTACTGGAGATGGTATCGCTATAGCTTACAGAAACGGACTACCTCTGAAAGATATGGAGTTCTTCCAATTCCATCCTACTGGTCTCGTACCCTCTGGAATTCTCATGACTGAAGCTTGCAGAGGTGAGGGAGGGTACCTGATAAACAAAGAGGGAGAAAGATTCATGAAAAGATACGCTCCGGAAAAGATGGAGATTGCACCAAGAGATATAGTTTCCAGAGCGATGTGGAGGGAAATAATTGAGGGGCGGGGTTTTGAAAGTGAATTTGGGCCTTACATAGCTCTCGACCTAACGCATCTTGGCGAGGAAAAAATAAACGAAAGGTTACCTCTAATAAGAGATGCTGCTAAGAAGTTTGTGGGGATAGATCCAGTTGAAGAACCAATTCCTGTAAGACCTGTAGCTCATTACACCATGGGTGGAATTCATACGAACATAAAAACTGAGACACCTGTAGCAGGACTTTATGCTGCTGGTGAATGCGCTTGTGTAAGTATACATGGAGCAAACAGATTGGGTAGCAATTCTACCATAGAATGTCTCGTTTTCGGAAACGTAGCGGGAAACATGGCTGCAGAATACGCTTTAAGAAATGGTAGAATGAGAATAACAAGTGAAGAAATTGCGAGAGAGGAGAAAAGAATCTACGACGGTATCCTTGGGAAAAGCGGCGACGAAAATCCATATCAGATCAAGAAAGAACTTAACGAAACGATGGATAAAAATGTTTGGATCTTTAGAACTGAGAGTGAACTCAAAGATGCCGTAGCAAAAATAAAGGAGTTGAAGGAAAGATACAAAGATGTTGAAATAAACGATACGAGGAAGGGCTTTAATACCGATCTTCTAGCAACGATGGAAATTGGCTACATGCTTGACTTAGCTGAAGTTGTAGCTATAGCAGCTTTAAAGAGAACCGAGAGTAGAGGAGCACATTACAGATTGGATTATCCGAAAAGGGATGATGTAAACTGGTTAAAGCACAGCATGGCTTACTACACGCCAGACGGGCCAAGGTTCGAGTACATTCCTGTTACAATAACAAAGTGGCAGCCTGTTGAGAGAAAGTATTAAGGTGATACCATGGAGTTTCGTATAAGAAGGTTTGATGGTGAAAAGAGCTTTTGGCAGAGCTACGAGGTTCCAACAAAAAAAGGTATGACTGTTCTTGAATGTCTCTACTACATAAGAGACAACCTAGACTCCACGCTGTCCTTTAGAGCTTCTTGCAGGATGGGGATATGTGGGAGCTGTGCAGTGAAAATTAACGGAAAACCGAAACTTGCATGCGAAACTCAGGTGTCTGAGCTTAAAAATCCCATTGTCGTTGAGCCTTTGGACAACTTCAAGGTTCTTAAAGATCTCGTAGTCGACTTCGAAGGATTCTTTGCAAAGCACAAGACCGTAAAGCCGTTCATAATTAGAAACGATATAGACTACAACAACCCAGTTGAACTAATACAAACTCCGAAAGAGTTGGCAAAATACTACAACTACTCTCTCTGCATAAAATGTGGTGCATGCGTATCTGTCTGTCCAGCAGCAGCAACAACTGAGAACTATCTTGGCCCAGCAGCTTTGGTTGCTGCCTATCGTTTCTGCGCTGATAGCAGAGATAGAGACTGCAAAGACAGGATCGAAATAATCAGCAGCGAGCGTGGAGTGTGGAGATGCCATTCTGCAATGGCTTGTAGTGAGGTCTGTCCAAAGAAGATTGAGCCTGCAAAGGCGGTACAGCTTCTGAGAAGGAAAGCAATCGTTCATTCGATTAAGAAGCTTTTTAGGTGGTAGAAATGAGGATAATGAAGTGGTTCAAACCTGTTAGCTTGCAGGATTTAGCGTTTGCATTTCAACGTCTTACAGGTTTTATACTTGCCATTTATCTGATTCTGCATCTGACTTTCCTTTCGACGCTCTCTGATCCTTTAACTTACGAGTCCCTCATTGCAATTACGGTTTCACCGACTTTCTTGCCTCTTGACAGTTTGTTAGTGCTTTGTGGTATATACCACGGGCTGAATGGGATTAGAGTTATTATACATGAACTCGGTTATTTACACGAGCATAGAAAAGCTTTGCTTGTAATTTGCGCGATATTGACATTAGTAGCATGGCTCTATGCAACTTGGGTCATGTACGAGGTGGTTTGATGGCAGAAAAATCTGCAAAAAACGTTCTTGAACCCTATGCATGGCTTTTGCAGATAATTACAGGGTTAGCTATGGTCGGACTTATAACTTTCCATTTTATAACAACACATATGGTCGAACACGCTTTGTCTTTTGAATCTGTGTCTCTAAGATTTCAAGATTACGGCTACAAGACAATTTACGCTCTACTTCTGATCTTTGTAGCCTTTCATGCCTTCAACGGGCTTAGAGCTATAGCCTTGGATACAGAGTTCGGAATGAAAAGAAAGAAGCTTGTAAACTGGCTAACAGTAGTCATCTTCTTGGCAGCATTGATCGTCGGATTTTACATAATGTTTCTATTTTAAATTTTTTGACGAATACTTAGCTATCCGCAAAACTTAGTGTAATATTTAAGTTCGGACGGGTATCTTACTGAAATCTTCGTACGTAAGTAGAATGCTTAGCGTTGAATCCAGAGTAAAGTTTTTTTAATCTCTTGAAGCTCAACTCGCATGCCAAAAGTCAAGATCGTAGATCTCACACTTAGGGACGGTCATCAGTCACTGTTAGCTACGAGGCTCAGGACAAGAGATATCGTACCGATACTTGAGAAGTTCGATTCCGCAGGATTATATAGCTTTGAAGTTTGGGGAGGCGCAACTTTCGACGTTGCACATAGATTTTTGAATGAAAATCCTTGGGAAAGGCTGAGGGAGATTCGAAAGAGAGTAAAGAATACTTACCTTCAGATGCTTTTAAGGGGTCAGAACCTAGTTGGCTACAGACATTATCCCGACGATATAGTCGAAAAGTTCGTCCAGAAATCGATAGAAAATGGTGTGGATATATTCAGGATATTCGACGCCCTAAACGATGTAAGAAATCTGATCTCTTCCATCAGAGCAGCAAAGAAGTACGGAGCGATGCACGTGCAGGGGACTATCTGCTACACTATCTCTCCAGTGCATACGGTTGAAAGCTACGTCGAAAATGCGAAGGAATTGGCGGCTCTTGAAGTTGATTCGATTTGTATAAAAGATATGGCCGGTATGATGTCTCCAAAAGTTGCCTATGAACTCGTTAAGGCTATAAAGAAGGAAGTTCAACTACCTTTAGATATCCATTCCCATTACACAAGTGGTATGGCTTCTATGGCATTATTTGAAGCTGTAAAAGCTGGAGCAGATATTATAGACACCAGCATGTCTCCACTATCCTGCGGAACTTCTCATCCACCTACGGAAAGCATGGTGTACGCTCTTGAGGAGATGGGCTACAAAACTGGAGTAAACCTGGACGTACTTCTTGAAGTTAGAGAGTACTTCATGAAGATAAGAGAAAAATACCAAGGTTATTTAGATCAGCTTTCTACGATCCCAGATACAAGAGTTTTGATATATCAAATCCCTGGTGGTATGTTCAGTAACTTAATCTCGCAGCTTAAAGAACAGAACGCATTAGATAAACTCGAGGAGGTTCTGAAGGAAGTGCCGAGAGTTAAGGAAGATCTGGGTCATCCGCCCCTCGTAACTCCAACGAGTCAAATAGTGGGTGTGCAGGCAGTGATGAATGTTTTAAGCGGTGAAAGGTACAAGATCGTTACAAAAGAAACGAGGGATCTTGTTAGAGGTATGTACGGAAAAACGCCAGCGAAAATAAATCCTGAAGTTATGAAAAAGATTCTTGGGGATGAGAAACCCATAGAGTGCAGACCGGCAGATCTTTTAGAACCAGAGTTTGAAAAAAGAAAACGGGAACTTATAGAGGCTGGTATAAAGAACCCAAGTGATGAAGATGTGCTGATATATGCCCTCTTTCCACAGACTGGACTGAAATTTTTGAAGGGTGAGCTTAAAGAGGAGCAGTTCCCATTCGTTGGAAAAATAGAGGGTTCTTATGAGGTAGAGATAGATGGTGTAAAATACAGGGTGAAAGTTTCAACAAGATGAGGGGTCCTATGAGAAAACTCAACGAGCTTTACGAGAGAAAAAAGAGATTGCAAAATATAGCAAAAGTAGAGAGAATAGGACCCAGAGAAAGGATAAACCTTTTAGTAGATTCTGGAAGCTTTTTGGAGTTGAACGCATTTGTTGAGAAGCGTAGTGAAGAATTTGGATTGAAAGAACTTGAGTTACCTTACGATGGAGTTGTAACTGGGGTCGGCACAATTAACGGTCGTCCAGTGGCGATCTACTCTCAGGATTTCTCTGTTCTGAGCGGAAGCATTGGAGAAATGCATGGTATGAAGATTGCAAACCTTTACGATCAGGCTCTTAAACTTGGTATTCCGGTGATAGGGATAGTAGAAAGTAATGGTGCAAGGATTCAAGAGGGGATCGATGCACTCAAAGGACTTGGTGAAGTTGTGAGTAGAATTGCTCGAGCAAAAGGAATTATACCACAAATAAGTATAATTTGTGGTCCGTGCACACTCGGGGCTACTTTTTTGATGAATGCCGATTTCGTTATAATGACCAAGGATCCAAGGTGTTACTCCTACATTGTAGATCCGCAGATTATTAAAATTGTAACCGGAGAAGAGATTTCTCCTCTGGAACTGGGAGGTTGGGAGGCTGCTGCTAAAAGTGGTAACTGTCATTTTGTTGCGGAGAATGTTTTTGAAGCTATACAGCTAACAAAAAAAATTCTCAGCTATCTTCCACTCAACCACTTAGAAGATCCTCCAAAGGTTGATTGTAAAGATCCAGCAAACAGGTTAAATCACGAGGTGAACAAAATTGTGCCTGAAGACCAGCAGAAAGCTTACGATATAAGGGAGGTCGTGAAAAGCATTGTAGATGATGGGGAGTTCATGGAGGTTCAGGAAAAATTTGCTCAGAACGTTTTTACATGCTTCGCAAGGTTGGATGGTAGAAGTATAGGAGTGGTTGCAAATAATCCGGCAATTTTAGCAGGTTGTCTGGATTCAAAAGGTTGTATAAAGATAGCAAATTTTGTCAGGTTTTGCGATAATTTTAACATACCAGTAATAAACTTTGTCGATGTTCCGGGCTACCTACCTTCTGCGGAGGAGGAGCAGGAAGGCTTAACAAGGCACGTTTTTGAAATGATTCTAGCTTACAGTAGAGCGAGTATTCCGATATTAACTGTCATAGTGAGAAAAGCTTATGGAGGGGCGTATATAGCAATGGGAAGCAAACATGTTGGTGCAGATTTTGTTTTTGCTTTTCCAACATCTGAAATCTCAGTTGTAGGCCCTGAAACGGCTGTCGAAGTTTTATACAGAGACGAACTTGAAAAAACTAAGATAGAAAAACTTTCAGAAAAATTGGTAGAGTACAGAGAAAAACATGCTAGCCCCTACAGAGTCGCTGCGAGAGGATATATTGACGATGTGATAGATCCGAAGTATACTAGAATCAAGTTGATTTCGGCTTTAAGATTGCTTGAAAGTAAAGGAAGTTCGAGGTGAGATATTGACTCCGGAAGAGTTCGTTGCGGCAATAGTCGCAATAAAGTGTTACATGGAGAGAGAGAAGCCTTTAGAAATTAAGGAAGCTCCCAAAATTTGGAAGCTTGCTTCGAGGGTGAAGAAATGAAGTATGAAGTCTACGTTTCGGGAAAGAAGTTCGTTGTAGAAGTTGAAGAGGTAGCCTACAATGTCTTCGATGTAAAAATCAACGGAAAGAGAGCTACGATTGAGGTAGAAAGAGTTTTAGATAGCTCAAATGTCAAGATCCCCTTAGTTGAGAAGAAGAGAGAGGAGAAAGAGATTAGAAGGAAGATTATAACAGCACCCATGAGTGGTATCGTTACGAAGATACTAGTGAAAGTAGGAGAAAAAGTTGAAGAAGGGAGTAATCTGGCTATAATTGAAGCCATGAAGATGGAAAACACGATCAAATCACCGTTCAGCGGAAAGGTGGAGGAGATATTTATAAAAGAGGGGGATAAAGTATCCAAAAGCGATAAAATTCTGTCTCTGCTAGTCTAAATTTTTTCAAATTCGCCCCCTTCGTAGAGTGTGGCAAGATATAAAAGATAACTCAACTTGTTAAGGAAAATTATTGGAGTTTTGGATATTTTTCCTTTCAAATACAACTTCACAGCTTCCCTCTCAGCTCTCCTTACCACAGCTCTTGCCACGCTAAGAAAAGCAGTAGTTTCGTCTTTTTCAAGAATTAAAAAACATCTTGGCTTTTCAACTTTGGCCTCAAAGAACTCTACAAATTCGGATAGCTTTTTACAAACATCCTCGTTTACCTTGCAATATCCCGAAATTTCACCTCCAACTTTGAAAACCAGTTTTTGAACTTCAGAAAGGATTTTTTTAACTTCGTCTCTCTTTGAAAAGATCTTTGCGATCCCTATGAAGGAATTAGCTTCATCTATCGCTCCAATTGCCGAAACTTCATCACTACTCTTCAGTACAAATTTACCACTGCCATCTGTTGTATATATTACATCCATGCTTAGATTCTTGGCATTGCTTTTTAAATTTTGGCAAATTTGTTGGATATCTTGTAAAATTTTTTTGATTCATTTTCTTGATTTTTTAGTGTGGCTATATTTATCAACAGCCTAATACCCAAGCATACATGGTCAAGACTGATAACGACTTTCTTGAAACTTTGAAAAGGATACACAAAGATTTCAAGATAATCGACAAAAAAGACATAGTAGTTGACAACTGGGTCAGATGGAAATGTTCCTTTGGATGTAGAGCCTTTGGAAGGTATCTTAATTGTCCTCCATTCATTTTTTCGGTTGAAGATACAAAAAAATTCTTGGAATGTTACGAAAAAGCAATAATAACCCGTTTTGAAGTGGATTCAGATTTTGAAACTCCTCCTGAAGATTTACATAAGTTTCTGGTAGAGAAAGCAAAAAGTTCGTGTGAAAAAATGCTCGAATTCGAAAAAAAAGCTTTTTGTTTCGGCTACTATAAAGCATTCGCTCTGTATCCTCTATCCTGTGGCTATTGCAGCGTATGCAATGCAGAAAATGAGGTAAAGATTTGCGAAAACAGAGAAAAAATAAGGCCATCAGTTGAGGCAGTAGGGATAGATGTGTTCCAGACTGCAAGAAACGCCGGTTATAAAATTGAAGTACTAAACACTTCTAAAACCAAAGTCACGCTTTATGGGATACTGATGCTTGAATAAAAAATAATTATTTAAATCTTGGAATTATTTCTTTCCCGATCAGCTGTATGGACTTCTTTTTATCTGGTCCTATTGGACTCCCGGCTACAACCTGTGTCACTCCGGCTTTTGATAGCTCATTTATTCTCTGAATGACATCATCAGGTGTTCCGCTAATGCTGAATATGTCTAACATTTCTTCTGTTACACTCTTGTTCACTCCTCCCCAGTCACCTTTAGCAAATGCATTGTTTAAAGCTTCTCTTACTTTGTTAACATCTTCTTCTTTCAACCCATGTCTTTCAAGGACCGTTTGCGGACTTCCAGCAACGATAAAGGCTACAACAACTTTTGCAGCATTTCTGGCATCTTCTCTCTTTTTGTCTACACTCATCGCCGCATAGGCGACGGTATCAAACTTATCCTTGCTTTTGTTTGCCTTCTTCAGTCCTAACTCTATACTCTCCTTCGCAACCTCGAAATCTTTAGGATGGGAAGCGTTGATTAAAACCCCGTCTCCGAGTTCAGCAGCAAGCTGCAACATCTTCGGCCCCTGAGCGCCTATGTATATCGGAACCCCCGCACCAGCTTTGAAACTAAGTCTTGCACCGTTGAACTTGAATATCTCTCCATCAAACTTTACAGCCTTCCCATCCAAGAGTTGTCTTATAACCTGAACAGCTTCCTTTATCCTGTTGAGTGGCTTATCCCAGGTAATTCCGATTCTTTCGAACGTAACTTTGTCTCCAGCTCCAATTCCAAGAACTGCTCTACCGCCACTTATTTCATTTATTGTGGCAATTGCCGAAGCCGTAAGTGCTGGACTTATGTGGTAAGGATTCGTAACTCCGGGACCAAGTTTAATATTTCTCGTTTTCATCGCAAGCACAGTCAGAATTGAATATACATTTCTGTTGTTGTAGTGGTCGGTGATCCAAGTGTATTCGAATCCACTGTCTTCGGCAAGCTTTACGTAGTATTCAAGTTCGTAGTACTTGCTATCCGGTACGAACTCTATCCCAAACTTCATTTTAACTCACCAGAAAATTTTTAGAGGGGTAGAAAATAATCTTTTCGATTTAGAGCAAAAAATAAAAAATCAGGGAACTAGTCTTTGCCTATCTCTCGGAAATAGCACAGCCTCTCTTATATTTTTCAAATCGAGAAGCGACATCAGTAACCTTTCAGCCCCTAAACCCCACCCAGCATGAGGAGGCATACCGTAGCGGAAAGCATCAAGATAGAAACCAAAACTTTCCGGTTGAAGACCCTTAGCCTTTATTCTGCTGACTAGAACATCATATCTATGTATTCTCTGCGCTCCGCTCGCCAACTCCAACCAGCTGTGCATTAAATCGAAACTTTTACTTATCTCAGGCTTATCTTCATGCGGCATTACGTAGAATGGCTTAGCATCCGTTGGCCAGTCCACTATGAAGTAGTATCCATTTACCTCTTCTCCAATTGCTTTAAGGGCCTGCAAACTTAAATCTTCTCCCCAAGGAATCTCCTCTCCTTTTGATTTTGCCATCTTCAAAGCTTCTTCATAGGTTATTCGGGGCAAAGGCAGTTCAGGTATTTCTAGTTTTATACCCAGCAGATCCAGATACTTACTACATTTCTGGTTGACATCTTCGCAGATCTTTGCAATCAACCTCTCCAAAACACTCATTACGCCCTCATGATCTGTAAAGCTCATCTCTATATCTATCGATATTGCCTCATTTAAGTGTCTGGTGGTGTTATGTTCTTCCGCCCTAAAAATAGGTCCGATTTCGAATACCTTCTCGAATCCGGCGCCCATCAGAACTTGTTTGTAAAGTTGCGGACTCTGATTTAAAAAAGCCTCCTTTTCAAAGTAACTTATTGGAAACAGCTCAGTCCCACCTTCTGTCGCTGTTGAAACAATTTTTGGAGTGTTGACCTCTATGAACCCCTCTTTACTTAAAAAGTCTCTAACACTTTGCATCACTTGGTGCCTTATCCTAAAAATCGCCTGAACTTTAGGTCTTCTTAGATCCATAAATCGATAATCAAGCCTCGTATCTAACTCAGCAGGAACTTTCTCAGTAACTTCAAGCGGTAGTGGCGCATCAGCTTCGTTAAGTAGCGTGATATTATCTGGAATTATTTCAAAACCATTTGGAGCTTTAGGTTCAGCTTTTACCTTTCCTTCAACAGCAACGACACTTTCTCTCTTTAAACTCCTTGCAAGATTGAAAACGTCCTTACTAACAACTTTCTTCGGTAGAGTTATCTGCGCAAATCCTTCCCTATCTCTTAAAACTAGAAATATTAAGCCTCCATGATCTCTCACTTCATGAACCCAGCCAAAGAGTTTTACGATCTTGCCATCCATCTCTGGGGTTATCTCAGATGTGTGCATCCTCATTCAACCACCTCTTTAGGGATGAGTGTAAACCGCCTGAACATAATCATCCACCCTCTCTATTCTACAGAATGCAAACCTCTCAAATTGCACAACGTTGCCCAGATCTCTAATAACATTTTCCTCGCAAAATCCTTCCATATTAACTTCACCGATTATTTTGCACTTCTTCACTTCACTTGCAGGTAGCCAGTGTATTATCTTGCCCTTCTTTACATCCCCAATCTCAAAATCAATAAATTCGGCAACCTTGTCAAGCTTTATGTTACAGAATCCCTTTAGTCTTATCACCTCTCCTCTGAATTTTTCAAAATCTTCACGAGTGATCAAAACTCTGCTCTCCCCCTTTAAAACTCTTTTATCTTCTTTATTTGGATTCAAAGGTATTTCAACTCTCTTTTCTTCCGGCAGACCTTCTATTTTTATCTCTACCGGCTCCCACACAAAGAAGTACCTGTTAGCCTTTGGATCGATTATCTTTCGATTTTCAGCGTAGAGGTTGTTCATACTCACAGCGACTTCATTTTCACCAAGTCCAAGCGATATGAAGAACTTCCTTATTGCTTCTGGATCAAAACCTCTCCTCCTAAGAGCTCTTACTGTCGGAACCCTTGGATCATCCCAACCCTCGAACTTTCCAGCTTGTATATCTCTCTTCAACCCGGAAGTTGAAAGTTTTCCGAACTCGTAGATTTTAACTCTTCCCCAGTGTTTTGTAACAGGATACTCCCAGCCAAAGTATTCGTAAATGTACCTCTGTTTTTTCTCCGAATCCATCAAATCTTTACCCCTCAATATATGTGTTGTTCCACAGAGTTTATCTTCGATAGCAGATTCAAAATCAAGTGTTGGATAAACGAAGTAAGCATCCCCAACAAGTGGATGAGAGGTGTAGATGATTCTAAAGGCTACCCAATCTCTTATCGCTGGATCTGGATGTTTCATATCTGTTTTTATCCTTAAAACTGCTTCACCTTCTTTAAATCTTCCTTCAAGCATTTTTTCCCAATTTTCGAGGTTATCTTCGATCGCAGCATTTCTATGTTCGCACTCTAAACCGGCCGCTTTTATTTCTTTGAATTTTTCCCTCTCGCAGAAACAAACATAAGCTTTTCCCATCTCTAACAGCTTTCTTGCATATTCATAGTACTTTGGAATCCTCTTAGATGCGTATAGGACCTCATCCGGCTTGTATCCAAGCCATTCTATGTCTTCAAGATACCAGTCGTAAGCTTCGAGCATTGGTCTTTTTGTCTTTGGGTCGGTATCGTCAAATCTGATGATGTATTTGCCCTTGTACATCTTAACGTATTCGCCGTTTATTATTATGCCTCTTGCAGATCCTATGGTTGGTGGACCGTTTGGATTTGGTGCGAACCGCATTACAACCTTTCCTTTTTCTGCTTTTTCAAGTGGTGGAAGCTCTGGTATTCTTTCTTTTTCTACCTTCTTCTCTTCGGAAAACTTTTCAGCCAAAATCCGCTTATCATTTTCGTTGAGCGAGTTGTATTCTTTTATGCATTCTTTGACGAGTTCTATGATCTCCCTTACTTTTGCTTTTAATTCTGGATTTTCAGCGATGACTTTACCAATTACAGCTTTTTCATTAGGGCTACCAAACTTAACAGCATTCTGCACTACGTACTTCATTATGAGTTCCTTCACCTTTGCACATAGGATACGCTGTTTATAAACAATTCACGTAACCGAAAACAGTAAATTTTAAATTATTGCAGAAAATTGCGTTTATGAATTTTGAACTAAGCGAAGAGCAAAGAATACTAAGACAAGCTGTAAGAGAATTTTGCGAAAAGGAGATCATACCCAACGCGAAATACTACGACGAAAAAGCTATCTACCCATGGGATATCTTAAAAAAAGCTGCAAAACTCGGATACGTAGCGCCAGATATACCTGAAGACTATGGGGGGTCGAACCTTGATCTGGTTAGTTGTGTAATCATAACGGAAGAATTCTGCAGAGCAGATAGTAGTGTGGGTTCAGCTATCGCTACAGCATCTCTTGGCTGTCCAATGATAAAGTACTTTGGCAACGACGAACAGAAGGAGAAGTATCTACCAAAGGTGACGAGTGGAAAGACGCCTTCCGCAATAGCCATTACCGAGCCAGACGCTGGAAGTGACGTTGCAGCAATGAAAACGCGAGCAGAAAAAACAGATGGTGGTTGGATAATAAACGGAAATAAAACTTTCATAACCAACGGAAGCATTTCTGAGTGGGTAGTTGTACTTGCTAAGACTAACTTCGAGCTCGGCTATAGAGGTATAAGTGCTTTTGTCGTTGAAAAAGACTGGGAGGGCTTTGAAGCAAGACCGATAAAGAAAATGGGATTAAATTGCCATGATACAGCAGAATTGTTCTTTAAAAACTTGTTTGTACCTGAAAATAACCTTGTAGGTACTGAAAATGCAGGTTTTTACCAACTTATGAGGTTTTTCAATGAAAGCAGAATAGGTGTAGCTGCAGCGCAATTGGGGATGGCTGAAGGAGCATACGAAAGAGCTTTAAACTATGCAAAACAAAGAAAAGCTTTTGGAAGAGCTTTAATAGATCATCAAGCAATACAATTCAAGTTGGCAGACATGTTTACATCGATTGAAGCAGCAAGACTTCTTGTATATAAGGCTGCATGGCTTGTAGATAAGGGTGAAGCTAATCCAGCGTTAAGTTCGGCAGCTAAGCTTTATGCGAGTGAAACCGCTGTTAAGGTTACTTATGAAGCGGTCCAAATATTTGGAGGGTATGGATACTCCAAAGAGAGCGAAGTTGAAAGATTTTTCAGAGATGCACGAGCTGGAACGATATACGAGGGAACGAGCGAGATTCAGAGAATGATAATAGCGAGATTTTTGGCCGGAAAAATTAAGTTCTGATGTACTAAAATTTTTAAATACAATCACATAACCTTCTAAAGGTGAAAGTATGGGTATAATAGACAAGCTGCTCGGTAGATCGGAAAAAGTACCTGTAGAAGAGTTTGAAGAGATCGATTTAAGTGCTTATGAAGCTGAAGTTTCCGAAGAGGCTGAAATGTATATTAAGGTGGCCGAGGTGACAGGACTAAGCGAGATCCCCGAAATAAAGAGAGAGATATACGATGGAAACATAGTGATAGCTGATGTAGCTTTTATAAAACATGATAAACTAACCCTTGACAGAGTACTCAAGGATTTAAAGCAATTGGCTGAAGATGTAAAGGGGGATATAGTAGGGATAGGAGAAGATTACGTGGTTGTAACCCCGACGGGCATCAAGATAGATCGAAACAAGATACGTGGAATCAGATGATACCCTGTCCGATTTGCGGCGGAGAGCTTAAGATCAACATCGCAAGCTATGATGTTCCATTTTTTGGGAAGGTGCTACTTACTTCAGTTTTTTGTAATTGTGGTTTTAAGCATTCAGACTCAATAATTACAGATATAAAAAAACCTGTAAGGTTTAAAATAAAGATAAATGGTAGTAATTTATTTACAAAGGTTGTCAGATCGACCTCTGGAACCATAAGGATTCCGGAGATCGGGGTGGATATAGAACCAGGACCTGCTAGTCAGGCATATATAACTAACCTCGAGGGAGTACTTTTTAGGGTAGAAAACGTAGTAAGGACTGCGATGAGATGGAACAGCGACGACGAGGAAAAGGTAAAAAAGTGCGAAATAATACTAGAAAAAATAAGAAATACCATAGAAGGAAAAGATGAACTGACTTTAGTTCTCGAGGATCCATTTGGGAACAGTGCTATTTTAAGTGAGGAAGCTTTTATGGAAGTGATTGAGGAGGAAGAGGCAAAAAAGCTAAAAGTTGGTCTTACAGTACTTGAACTGACAAATCTTACCGAAGAGGATCTTTTGAAGAACTTTCAATCTTAAATTCTGAATATTTTTTCTCGATGTCCTCCTTAATCTTCTCACCATACAGAACTTCGAGTTCGATCATCCTCTTTGCTTTCTTGTATTCTGCATAAAGCTTTCCAAGTTCTCTTGCGAATTCAGTAATCTTTTCCGGGCCTAAGAAGATTAAAGTTAGTATTAGGATAAGTACGAACTCTCCCCAGCCAATCACAGAGGAAGTTGTACTTTAAAGATAAAAGTCTTTCAGTAATTGCCGAAAAATATTTATGTTTTTGTGAGTAAATTACAACTACTAACTGGAGGTGAAGAATGTGTTTGACAAGTTATCATTCTTTACAGTTTTTGCCAACAATCCTCTTACAAGAGAGAGCTTAAAGTTTACGACATCTTATTGTGAAAAATGTGGCAAAAACAGGGCTGAAGTTGCGCTGGAAATCGCTTTAGGGTATAGAAATGATGCATGTAGAAGTTGCAAGCTTGCTGCAAAGATCGTTAGACCCATACTTGAACATGGCTGCAAAACTTTTAACATCACTTTTGAAGAGATGAAAGAAAAATTCAGAGATGCATACTGGAGAAAGGGCTTAGCGAACGTCTTGAAAGGTATAGCAGACTTCGGTGTTAGAAGACCCTTCGTTCCAGGAGCCCCGTTTCAAGTTGTCTGGGATATAACTTACGCTTGTAATTTGAGATGCAAACATTGCTACGCTACAGCTGGAAAACCTCTAAATGATGAATTAAGTACTGAGGAAGCGCTGGAGGTTATAGATAAACTCGAAAAACTTGGAGTGGTTGTGATAGCCTTTTCTGGCGGAGAACCTTTGCTAAGGCAAGATATCTTTGAAATAACAAAGTATGCCGCGGATAAGGGAATTTATGTAGCCTTAGCGACAAATGGAACACTAATAAGTGAGGAAAAAGCTAGAAAAATGAAGGAGAGTGGAGTAAATTATTTACAAATAAGCCTCGACGGTAGCAGAGAAACCCACGATAGCTTTAGAGGTATTAGAGGAGCGTTCGATAGAACCGTAGAGGGTATAAAAAATGCTGTAAAATACGGATTCTTTGTGAACGTTTCAATGACCGTAACCAAATACAACTACGCCGATGTAGAGAAAGTTGTAGAGCTTTGCGAAAAACTTGGCGTTAACTGGTTTATGCACTACAACTTCATACCGACTGGGAGGGGTAGAAACATAATAGAAGCGGAACTGTCACCTCAGGAGAGGGAAAATCTACTTAACTTCTTGTGCAGCCGGAACATAAGTTCAAAAGTTAGTTTACTATCTACAGCCCCGCAATTTGCAAGGGTCGCTTTACAAAATCAAGCATCTTTTGTTCCAACCCACTTCTACAATGTTAACGCTGGAAGATGGATAAATCAACTTGCTGAATTCATTGGAGGATGTGGAGCTGGAAGATTCTATTTTGCAATAAAAGCCAATGGAGATATACAACCATGTGTATTCTTTCCATTGGTTGTCGGTAATGTTCGACGTGACGATCTGGAGGATCTATGGCTTCACAACCACGTATTTGAAGACCTTAGAAACAAAGACATAATAGAGGGATGTGGTAGTTGTAGGTATAGATACGTTTGCGGAGGTTGCAGAGCGAGGGCCTACAACTACTTTGGAGATTATCTGAAGCCCGATCCGGGATGTATAAGGAATGAAAAGTTCTGGAATTATTTAAAGGCTAGCTATGAGCTAATGTAACTTTAATTAATCCCAATGCAAATGTGGAGGTTGTAAGAAGACTTGATATATCCACTCCACCTTTAGGTTTGGGTTATCTGGCAGCTGTGCTTAGAACCGCCGGTTTTAAAGTTAGGATAATAGATGATCTAGTTGAGAATTTAACTTTTGAAAAACTAATCAACAAATTGAGAGACTCTTTTTTAGTAGGAATAACTTCTACTACCCCTACTTTCAACGCTGCTTTGAATTACGCAAAAAGAATAAAGAGTGTTCTCCCAAACATTTTTGTAATCTTTGGTGGAGTTCATGTTTCTTTCAGACCTTTCGATGCAATAGAGAAGGATTTTGTAGATGCTGTCTGTATTGGAGAGGGAGAGAAAACGATCGTTGAAGTAGCGGAAAAAATCGAATCTGGTAAAAGCTTAGAAGGTGTGAAGGGTGTAATCTGGAAGAAAAATGGCAAAATTTTTCAGAATCAACCCTCAGATTTTATTGAAGATCTTGACTCCCTACCTTATCCTGCCTATGATCTTATGCCCCTAGATAAATATACCGTTCTCGGAAAAAAATTAAAACATTTTCCAGTAATTTCTTCCCGCGGATGCCCATTCAGATGCAGTTATTGCTCTTCTTCAGCTTTCATGGGCAAAAAGTTTAGAGCTAGAAGTGCTAAAAATGTTGTAGATGAGATAGAATGGCTTTACAACGATTTTAAAGCTAAGCATATCGCATTCAGCGATGATAACTTCACCCTCAGTAGAAGAAGAGTCGAAGAGATCTGCGATGAGATCAAAAGAAGAAATTTAGATATAACATGGAGCTGTTCTTCTCGCGTAAACAGCGTTGATGAAGAAATTCTGCGAAAGATGAAAGATGCTGGATGTAGCGCAATCTACTTCGGTGTTGAAGCTGCAAGTAATAGAATCCTTGATTATTATAGAAAAAATTTAAAAATAGAGGAAGTTTTTAAAGCTGTTAAATTGGCAAAGAAGGTCGGTATATCCACCATATGTTCTTTTATAATCGGCGCACCTATGGAAACAAAAGAAGAGATAATGGATACCTTAAAACTTGCAATAGAACTTGATCCAGATTATGCACAATTCTCAGTGCTTACTCCTTATCCCGGGACAGAAATATTCGAACTAGCAAAGAAAGAAGCCCTTCTACTCAGTGAAAACTTTGACGATTACACCGCTGGAAAGCCAGTACTAAAGAATTTACACCTAAACTCCAAAGAAATTGCAAGGCTTCTTAAGTACTGCTACTTAAGATTCTATATAAGGCCGAAGTTTATTTTAAGAGAGTTGAAAAAAGGTAACATTTCCACGGTATTTGAAGTTTTAAAAAGGTTCTTTAAAAAATAACCAAGCTTACGATCCTTCAAGCATCTTCTTCATTTCGTAAGTTAAGATCTCTCCCATCCTCAACTCGTCAAGTATTTTTTCGATTTTTATAGCCTGAGCTTCGATCTCATTTAAGATCCTTTCGAAGTTAACTTCATCCCTTAATTCGAGCAGACCCATAATTATTGCAAGCGGGTTTCTAAGTTTATCTGCAAGTGACTCGAAATGCTCGAGGTTTTGTACAATTACCTTCAAAATACTTTCCCTTATTTTTTCATCGAAAAGCGCTTTTAGAGCTATAGATATATCCTTTGAGATAGTGTCAAGTAAACCAATCTCCTCGTCATCAAAACTTCTTTCTGATTCGATCACTATAACGTTGGGACTTTTACCTAAGATAGGCATAGCTACGTAAAACTTGTCGCTTCTAGCGGTAGATATTTTTTTATATTCAAGAGAAACTTTTGCAACTTCGTAGGCTTTTTTAAGATTTATCTCTGGACTTGCACGAATTGGTGTAAGGGCTTCTCCACTAAAAACTGCAACTTTCCCTATCTTCTCGAATATTTTCGCCGGTTTAGTTAACAATCCAAATTCACTCTTTTCAGTGCTTATTATCCTGCTAATACTGTTTGTAACTTTTAGAAGCTCAACAAATTTTTTTAATCTCTCCTCGTTTTCTTTTATGTCTGTAATATCCGCCATATTTGCAAAAATCGCTTGTTTACCACGAAAATTTATCAATTTTGCAAGCACTTTCATCCATTTTACGCTACCATCTTTCGCCAAAATCTTTATTTCATAACTTTCTGGTACTTTTTCTCCATCAAGCCTTTTCTGCAGCATACTTTTTACGAAATCTCTGTGTTCGGGATGTACAATGTTGTAGGGATGGTCAAGTTTGTTTATATCCTCTACCGTGTATCCTAAAACCTCTTCAGCTCTCTTGTTTGCATAAATTATTTTATTATCTTGTACCATTAAAATAATCGTATGTGAAAGTTCAGCAAGTGTTCTGTAGAGTTCTTCCCTTTCGTTCAGCTTACTTTCAAGTTTTACTCTTTCAGAGATATCTCTTGTAATTATTACTGCATAGAGTGGTCTGCCCAACTCGTCGTATGCAAACTTTCCAGACACTTCGAGTACCATCTCTTTTCCACCTATTTTTGCTCTAAAGATATCTCCAACAGGTTTTCCAGTTTCTAAAGCGTAGGATAGTAGATTTGCCACCTTCTCAAAGTCCTCTTTGCTTATGTAGTCGTAAATTTTTTTATTTTCGTAATCTCCGGCAACTTCTCTGAAAGCTTTGTTTGCGTAGATTATTTTTCCGTTCACATCGACAAGACATATAAAATCTGGAGAGAATTCCAGTAAGGTTTCGTAGAGTTTTGTCGTTCTTTTAAGCTTTTCAAGAAGTGTTATCCGTTCTGTAACATCTCTTAAAACCAAAACTCCCCCAGAAATTTCTCCCTTGGAATTTCTAACGACTGAGCCAACTACTTCAACTACTCTATCATTTCCCTTTGCATCTCTTATCTCTACTTCTACCCTTTTTGGCTTGCTGGTTTCGATGCTGTTTTCAATGTACATCGAAACTTTTTCATGATAATTCGGATTTATAAAATCATAAATATTCTTTCCTATTAGTTGTTCCTGAGAATAACCAAAAAGTCTAACTGCTGGATTTGCGTACGTTATTTTTCCGTGTATATCTATTTGTAGTATCGCATCAAACGAATTCTCTACCATCTGCCTGTAAATATCAGCTTCCGACATTAAAAGTTCTAAATTTAATCCAAGGTCGATCAGAGAGATCTCAAAAATTTCTGGAATAGTTGATATCTTTCTACAAATTATAAGTAGATTGCCAGCCAACTTTCTCCCCTCAGAAACTTCGAATCCGAAAACGTCTATAAAGTCCCTCCCCTCGATGTTTCCAAAGATCTTCGTAGATTTTTTATTAGCCAAAAAAATTTTTGAACCCAGAGTAAATATGTAACCAACTTCAGAATCCCAAAATTCAGAATAGAGGTTCCTTATTGACTCACAGATCTTTTCTAACGAATAAACGTAGATTTTTCCATCTTTTACAAACTCTAATAAATCCCCTTTTGATGATGGTTGGAGATACCCCAAGCCCTCCTCAGAACTCAATATTCTCTCCGGCTGTAATTGCATGAATTATAATAAAAATATTACCGAGATAAAGTTTTCGTAAACTCTTTTATTCTTTTAATCGCTTCTTCTACCTCACTAACACTTTTAGTTAGTGCAAACCTTACATAGCCTTCTCCATATTCTCCAAAACCTATTCCTGGTGTACAAAGAACGCCCGTTTTGTTGAGCATCATCTTTACAAATTCTATGCTTTTCATGCCCACTTTACACCAAACATAGAAGGTTGCTTTTGGTTTCTTGACTTCAAAGCCAGCTTCTTTCAAACCTTTTACGAGAACATCCCTTCTTTCAGCAAAGATCTTGCAGTTTTTCTCGATGACCTCATCGCTACCTCTTAAAGCTGCAATTGCAGCCTCTTGAATAGCTTCAAATACACCGCTATCTATGTTCGTTTTTACCTTTAGCAAACCCTTCAAGATTTCTGAGTTGCCGCAAGCGAATCCAATACGCCAACCAGTCATGTTGTAAGTTTTAGACAATGAGTTGAACTCAATTGTAACTTCAAAAGCTCTATCAAACTCTAAAAAACTTGGTGCTTTATAGTCATCAAAAGTTATTTCACTGTATGCTGCATCGTGTGCAAGAATTATCTTGTTATCTATGCAGAAATCTATAGCCTCCTTTATCTTTTCCTTCTTAATAATAGCAGCTGTGGGATTGTTCGGATAGTTCAGAAATATAATTTTTGCTTTTTTTACGATTTCATCTGGAATGCTTTCAAAATCTGGCTGAAATTCATTCTCATCTTTCAGTGGAAAATGGTAAGGTATTCCACCTGCAAGTATAGTTCCTGCATGATATACAGGATATCCGGGATCTGGAACTAAAACTACGTCACCAGGATTCAAAAATGCTAACGGTAAGTGAGCTATGCCCTCCTTTGAACCTATTAATGAGATCACTTCTTTTTCTGGATCAAGTTTGACCTTTTTTCTTCTCATGTAAAATTCTGATACCGCCTGTCTGAATTCGTACATTCCCTCGTAACTTGGATACTTCTGTCTCTCTATTTTTTCAACGGCTTTTTTCATCGCTTCAACTATATGGCCAGGAGTTGGAAGATCTGGGTCACCTATACCAAAATCTATAACTTTCACCCCTTCGGAAAGCTTCTTTTTCTTCATCGAATCTATCTCTGCAAACAGGTAGGGGGGTAGTTTGGTCAATCTTTCCGATAGTTCAAACATAGTTTGAAAGTTCCAAGGCGCTTTATCAATCCTTCCGAAAAGGTAATTTAGTTGTGAAGTTCAATACATAAGAATGTGGCTTAAGCTAGGTACGTACTTTGACAAAGATGTTGCAGCAAACATAGTTGCCAAATTGATCGACTCAAACGTAAGGGTTGAATTTAGAGGAGCTATAGAGTGGGAAATTGAAGAGAGAAAACTAAAAATTGTGAAGCTTAGCGAGTTAAGTGGGGATGAAGCTGAAAAGTGGGGAAGGTATATAAATATAATTAGAGAGTTGCTAAAAAATAGTTTAAAATTTGATGATTTTGAAAAAAGCTTTTTAGCACAAGCAATGCCTGAGGAGTTTGAAAAATTTAAAAATTCAGATGATTTGAGCTCAATTGCTGAAGCGGTTTTTAAAATGTCTGCTCTAATCAATGAAATCTACTATTTTTTGAGTATAAACGATGTTGAGATTGGGGAATATATATCTGGAAACTTAGCTGAAGATCCAGAAATAGCTATAGAAGCTGAAGATGGAGAGACCGTGGATTTTATAAGCTTCTATCCCATATGGGAAATTTACGTTGACATTTTAAGCCTCATAAATTCAGAAGTCAAGTTAGATGGAGAAGAGAATTTAGCTATCAACGCTATGGCTTTGCTTGTATCTAACATACTCCTAAATGCAGACAACATAGAGGTGGGAGAACTTAGGAAGGCTGCAATAGATCTTAGCGGTAGCATGGTTGTTGATGGTGAAGAGGTCTTTGAAGAAATTCTTAAAACGTTAGAAAAGGCAGGATTTGTAAGTGTAAGAGGGAGAAAAGTTTTAAGAAGATGATAGTCCTCTGCTTGGTTAACACCTACGACAAACTTAAGTTGCACGAGATTCATCTTAGAAGTATAGCGAGGGCTGCAGCAGTTTGCCATGCTTTTGATTTTCACTTAGCTCTTTTAGACTTCCCATTTTGGAAGAGAACTTCAGAGATAGTAGAGGCTGTTTCAAATTATACAACGATTGGAGATGGTAGATATATTGTAGAGCTGCAGAAAACAAATAAAATCCATTTGATTGAAAAAATTCCTGCACACTTTGGTGTTACAGTAGCTACAACTTCAAAACCAGATGAAAAGAAAAAAATAAACCCCCAGGAACTTTCCAACTTGAAAACAGCAATCTTTTTAATAGGTCTAGGAAGAAAAGGTCTACCGGCAGATGTCCTTAAAAGTGCCAAGTACCACCTCGATGTAACACAGAGAGGTGTAAGTTTAGAAACCTGTACTGCGATCGGGGCAATTGGAATGCTCATAGCAGTTAAGGTGGTGGGTGCATGGAAGACGTGAGATTTTGTGCGGAACACGGATTTTATAGAGGGGAGGTATGTAGCTGCGGCAGAAAAGGTGAGTTGATAGTAGATGGAGAAAAAGTTGAAAAGCTTAGTAGACTAATGATAGGTATTCTAAGACATTTTCCAGAAAAATTTGACTTGAAAATGGACGAAAACGGCTGGGTAGACTTTGAAGCCTTCTTAAAGGCTGTAAAAAGGAGATTCAAATGGGCGAATCGTTGGATAGTTA
>CAYZIW010000012.1:32153-41456 GCA_964478605.1 uncultured archaeon
CAAAAAAAAGGTATGAACTGAAGGGAGATAAGATTAGAGCCCGATATGGCCACAGTATAGAAGTTGAACTAAAAGATATGCCTGAAGCTACCGAAGATGTCCTCTACTATGGTACCAGCGAAGAAGAGGCACAGAGGATAACCGAAGTAGGCATAAAGCCAGTTAAACAAACTTTCGTTCACCTTTCTACAACACTTGAAAAAAGCATAGAAGTTGCCGTTCTAAGAACTGAAAATCCAATAGTTTTCGAAATAGATGCAAAAAAAGCAAGGGAAAACGGAATAAGAATAATAAAAGCGAATGAAACTATTGCTCTTGCAAAAGAGATTCCCCCACAGTATATACTTAGACAGATAAAGAGTGCCTAGTATTCGTCGTAATCGAGGTCGTATTCTTCCTCTTCTTCCTCCTCTTCTTCCTCTTCTTCTTCCTCTTCTTCTTCGACTCTTTCAAGCTCTTCTATGTCAAACTCCTCGTTTGTGTCCAGAAGCAATATTTTCTTCTCCTGATACAACATCATTGCACCACAAAGCTTACATTCTATCTCCATTCCCTCGTACAGATCGGTGAGTTCTATCTCTTCACCACAGCTTGGACAGGTAATTATTTTTGCGGCCATGTTCGGCATACTTTGGAATAAATTTAAACTTTACGTTCATCCATATGAGCTCTAAAAATTCAACCATTTTTAATTATTATATGCAAAATTTTTAAAAAAGCTTTATTACAGTTACTCAAGATCCGATTTTCATCCTGCTGAGCTTAAGAATATTAAACTCCAGACCAGAACCTCCTCAAAGTTCAAAGGGACGTAATATATACTCATGCACAACTTTAAAATTTCGAAGATACCTCACTATCTGTGGAGTCTACAATACTAGCTCTGCTCGCTGCAGGAATCTTATTTACTTGGGTTATGCGTAAAATTCGTTTTCCCAACGTGCTTGGTTACATTCTTGGAGGCTTCTTAGTGGCATTTTTTGGCAATTACAGCGGTTTGGAAGTAGAAAGAGTCCTTTCTTACTTTGACCCACTGAAATGGCTTGGCCTAACTCTCTTTGCGTTCGAACTTGGGGCATCCATAGGTTTTAAAGAGATTACGAATTCTGCTCGCAGAATTGCAGCGGTGGAGCTTATAATTTTAGCTCTGGCGTGGATCGTAAGCAGTCTCTTGGTTCATACTCTTTATCGAGGGGAATACTTTCTGAGGTTGTTAATTTTGCTATTTTTGATAAACAGCTCATCTGCCGCGATAGTTGCATTAAGACATAAATCTGAAAAGCTACCTTTCAGTGAATCAATAAAAAATTACGCTGTTGCTCAGACGAGCCTTGAGGATCTGCTTCAATTTATACTCTTTGCAGCGTTGGTATCTTTGGGTAGTTTAGGAGATCCCCTAGGAGCCTTGAAAGTTTTTATAAATATAGCTGCTCTTGCTTTCCTGTTTGCAGTCTCTTCAAAGTATTTTCTGAAACCATTAATGTTAAGTTCAATTTCAGCAGATAAAGAAGGAAAGTTCTTTTTGGCAATTACCGTGGCAATAGTATATGCTGCAGTAGCAACAGCCGTCGGATTGCCACCCCTTTTTGGAGCCTTCATTGGTGGAGCTACATTTACTTTATTCCACAAGATCGACGACATAACAGAACTTTTGAAAGGTCCAAAAGATATCGGGTTGCTACTCTACTTCACTTCGATCGGATTTGAGCTATATTTAAATGTTTCAAAAACCCAAGATGCCTCTATTCTTGTAAGTGGAGTTTTAATAGGCCTGGCTGCAGTAATTGCAAGAACTTTTGGTTTATTTTTAGGTTCTGCACTTTCAGGGGCAGGAATAAGTAAGAGTTTGGCCCTCTCCATTTTTTTAATGCCGATAAGCGAAATGGGGCTCGTTTTTGCAGATACTCTGGCAAACTCAAATATCATTTCAAAGGAACTCGTGTCTACACTTACAATTGCTGTTTGTGCTAACTTCATCATCTTTGGGTTCTGTGTAAGACTGGCAAATTATTTAAAGCCTATTGAAAATCTGATGCCAGAAAGGTTTACAAAATTCGTCGATTCGATTTCAAGGATTTATATGAGGCGTGTAGATTTTATGATCTCTATTTTATCGTTGCTCATAAAGTTCTCCGCGGTTTTATTGCTTTTGTCGTATTCAAACAGCATCCTAAAATACCTTATAGAATTCCTAAACCTGCCTCACTATTTTGCCCTGTTTTTGAACGTCCTGCACACACTTTTTGTTCTGTTAGTATTTATAATGGCTCTTAGAAGTGTATATAGCAATCTTTTAAAGTCCTTGATAATACAAGCGGAAGTCGGAAAGATATTTGACCTGGTTATTGGAATGGGTGCGTTGAGTTTTCAGATATTTTTGATTTACGATTTTATAGCTAACTTTGAAGTGTCTGAACCAGTACACAGGCTGATCTTATTTTCAGTCCACACGATCATAATACTTGTCACAATTTACGAGCTGGTTAAGTACATGAAGCTGATGAACCTTAGCGACAAATCCATTAAAAAAACTTAAATTTTTCCAGTCAAGTAGATCAATTATGGAATTCAGAAAAGAGATTGAAGTCGCAAAAGTTCTTGTCGGCGACAAGATAATAGAAAGCAGGATAGAGATAAGATTTGATCCCCTAACTTTGCAGACTTCGAGGATAATTAACAAGAGTCTTAACATGAACTTTGGCGAGTTCGATGAAGAGATTGCAAATTCCAAAAGCTGGTGTCCTTTCTGTAGCGAAAAAATAGAAGTTATGGCTGCAAGAGATCCTGAGATTATGAAAGCTAAATTGTGGCGCCGAGGAGAAGCCATACTTTTTGCAAACCTGATGCCTTATGCAAAGTACTCTCTTATAGCAAGATTGACAGAGGAACACTATTTGAAGTTATCCGAATTCAGAGCTCAACACTTTTTTGACGCATTCAAGCTTGCACAAGATTACGTATCAGATCTTCCCGAAGGGAAATTTTACATTACAATCGGGATGAATTATTTAAAATCTGCTGGCAGTAGTATCATGCATCCACATCTGCAGATCGTGATTAGTGAAAATTCTACGGATTATGTTGCTAGACTTGAATGGAGTGCTTTAGAATACAAAGAACAGAAAGGAAAGGATTTTTGGAGAGATCTTGTAGATTTCGAAAAAGAAGGAGAGAGATACGTTGGTAGAACCGAGAAAACCGAATGGATTGCAGCTTTTGCACCAAAAGGTTTTTACCATTTTATCGGCATTCCTGAAGAGTGGGAATTTGTAAAAATGTCAGAAAAACAGCTTTATGGAATAGCGACTGGCCTAATCAAGATTTTGAGATTTTATGAGAAGAAAGGGATGAACTCTTTTAACTTTATATTGTTCTGCGCTGACAGAATTGGTGAACATTTCAGGACGAATTTAAACATCGTTGCTAGATCTCCATTTGGAAAATATTATTGGTGTGATGTATTTTTCCCAAAGATGTTTCAGGATGAGAGCATAACATTTTTTACTCCAGAGGAATACGCAAAAGAGTTAAAAGAAATTTGGAATGAGCTATGATAGTCGAATCTTATATTTACGATAAACTCGATGGAGAGGTCAGGTGTAAAACCTGCTGGCATAGATGTAAAATCTCTAGTAACAAGTGGGGAATCTGCAGAGTTAGAAAGAACGAGAATGGGATTTTAAAAGTTTACAACTATGGCCTAGCATCTTCAATAGCTTTAGATCCTATAGAAAAAAAGCCACTTCATAACTTTAAGCCCTCAACCTCTGTACTCTCCCTCGGCAGCGTGAGCTGCAACTTCAAATGCGACCACTGTCAGAACTTCGAGATATCTTTCGCAGATCTTAGCTACCCCTACTTAAAAGAGATAACCCCACAAGATATCTTAAAGCTTTGCAAAGAAAGAAAAGCAGACGGAGTAGCTTGGACATACAACGAACCGGCTATTTGGCACGAGTTCGCTTTGGATTCTTCAAAAATCGTCAAGGAAAACGGTTTTTTTGTTGTTTATGTGACGAACGGTTACATGACTCCTGAAGCTGTTGACCAGTTTGTGAAATACAAAGCTCTAGATGCTGCAAACGTTGATGTTAAAGCTTTCACCCAAGATTTTTACACAAAGATCTGTAAAGCCAAGCTTGAACACGTGCTTGAGACAATAAGATACATGGTAGCAAAAGGTATATTTGTAGAAATAACTTACCTGATAATTCCTGGCTATAACGATAAAAGAGAAGAGATCAGGGAGTTCTCGGAATGGGTTGTTGAGACTGATAAAAGAATTCCTGTTCACTTTTCGAGGTTTCATCCAGACTTCAAAATGCTTAACGTCCCACCAACTCCAGTTGAAAAGATAGATGAAGCGATAGAAATAGCCCGAGATGCAGGAGTAGAGTATGTCTATGCAGGAAACGTCTGGGGGCATAAATACGAGAACACCTACTGCCCGAATTGTGGTGAACTTCTAATCAGGCGCCATGGATTTTATGTAACAAATATTCGTCTCGATGGGAAGAGGTGCCCCGCCTGCGGTTACGAACAGAATATAGTCTTATGAGACCTTTCGTTTTTGTAAATGTTGCAGCAAGTTTGGATGGGAAGATAAGTGATGAAACGAGAAGACAGATAAGAATTTCAAGCGAAGAAGACCTAAATAGAGTTGACGAGCTGAGAGCAAAAAGTGATGCAATAATGGTTGGAATAGGGACCATATTAAGCGATGACCCAAGTTTAACTGTAAAAAATGAAAAATTGAGGGCACGGAGGATCCTGCTGGGCCTTCAAGAGAACCCAGTGAGAGTGGTGGTGGATAGCAGATGCAGAATACCTCTAAATGCAAGGGTACTGGATCAGAGGGCCAAAACAATCATAGCTGTATCAAAAATCGCAGACAAAGAGAAGATAGAAGAATTAAAGAAAAAAGCAGAAGTGCTAGTTTGCGGGGATGAAAAGGTCGACCTGAAATGCTTGCTGGCTCATCTAAAAAAGTACGGTATAAAAAAGCTGATGGTAGAAGGTGGTGGGACTTTAATAAACTCCCTTTTGGCCGAGGGTCTTGTTGATGAGTTCTACATCTACTATGCCCCCATAATGATAGGTGGCGAAAAAGCACCAACTATATGCGATGGGAGATCTTTTGCAGAGAAAATAAAGTTCAAAATAGTGTCGATTGAAAAATTTGGAGATGGTTTCCTAGTTAAAGCAGTTCCCTTAGTCTCGCGTTAACTTTCTTTTCAACTTCGCTGTATAAATCATTACCATGTGCATCGATTCCAACTATGCAGGGTCCAAATTTTTCAACCTCGAACTCCCAAACTGCTTCTGGCATTCCAAGATCCTCCCAGTAGACCCTTTTTACACTCTTTATCCTTTCTGCAGCTAAAGCTCCGGCACCGCCTGTGAATGCCAAATAAACAGCTTTACCTTTCATAGCCTCCCTTACTTCACCACTCATCCCACCCTTTCCTATGAAAGCTACGCATTTTACCTTCTTTAGCAGATGTGGGGCAAGTTTGTTCATCCTTGCAGAAGTTGTAGGACCTGCAGATAGTACTCGGCCTTTTTCAACAACCGGTCCACAGTGATAAATTACGCTGCCATCTATCTTAAAAGGCAACTCTTTACCATGCTCCCAATATTCTATCATCCTCATGTGTGCCTCATCTCTAGCTGTATAAAGTGTTCCGGTGATGTAGACTTCGTCACCAACCCTAAGCTTTAGAACATCTTCAATCTTTAAAGGTGTCTTCAATTCCATATTTCTCACCTCAAAACTATCTCAGCCCTTCTGTTTGCCCAGCATTGAATATTTATTGCAACCGGCAAGGAAGCTGTATGGCAGTGGGCGAAGTTTGTAAGCACAGCCAAGGCTGTAGTCTTACCACCCATCCCCATTGGACCTATCCCAAGAGAGTTTATCTTTTCAAGAATTTCAAGCTCGAAGTCCGTCATCTGCAGTATGTTTCTGAGTAAAGCCTTCTTTGCAAGCTTTGCAGCCAAATCAAAAGTTCCACCAATACCTACAGCTACTATAATCGGTGGACAGGGTTTTCCGCCGGCAGCGGCTACTGTTTCAAGTATAAACCTCTTTATCTTGTTGACCTCTGTTGGTAGCATCATTTTAAGTACGGATAAATTCTCGCTTCCTGCACCCTTCGGAAGTACCACAATTTTTAGTTTATCACCCTCCGTTAAGGTTACATCTACAGGAGGTATGTTCATACCAGTGTTATCATTCGAGTTCTCTCTAGTAAGAGGATGTACAGCATTTGGTCGCAGTGGAATTTTATCTGTTGCAGCTCTAACACCCTCAGCGATGGCATCCTTAATATCAAAATCCAACCTTAATTCGCGACCAATTTCTACGAAGAAGACAGGGATCCCAGTATCCTGGCACATTGGTACGTTCAACTTTTTTGCCGCTTCAACATTTCTTAAAATAGCCTCCAGATTCTTTTTCGCTATATCGTTTTCTTCATCCTCATAGGCTTTTTTAAGTGCTTTTAAAACATCTTCCGGCAATTCTGTATGTGCTTTTCTTAAAACTTCCACAACACCATTTTTAACATCTTCAAAATTCATTTCCACCACCTGAAAACACTTTTTCAGCTCTTTTTATAGATTCTTCATCGTACAAAACAAGCGAAACTTCTTCAAGATTCTTACAATTATTATCAAAATCCATCAAAGCTTTTAGAAAGGTTTTTACAACTTCTTCAAGAGGACAACCATAGATCCCTGCACTTACGGCTGGAAAAGCAATCGATCTAAGCTTAAGTTCGTCTGCCTTTTCTAGTGGAGCTTTAAAAGCTAGATAGAGCTTTTTCATTAATTCTTCGTTCCATTTTCCGTTGCATATTGGCCCAACGGTGTGAATGATATATTTAACACCTCTAGCCTCGAGCCTCATTGCTGGTGTAACCACAACCTCACCATGTTCAATGTAGTTTCTTCTCACCTGCTTCATCATCTCTTCCCTACTTATGCGGGTGTATTCCTGGATACTGCCAGCACAGGCCTTTGCAATAGCTGCTGCAACCCCTCCTCCATGCTCAAGATATTTGTTTGCGGCGTTAACTATTGCATCTGCAGAAAATTGAGTGATATCACCCTTGACAAGTCGGACTAAAAGTTTGCTGAATTTCAGCTGCTTTAATTCCATAGCTCTTTTTATTCATTCGAAGATAAATTCTTTACGCTCAAATTCCTCTGTATACTTCTGTACGAACTTGTATAACTCTTCAACCTTCGTAACCTCTTTCCTAATCTTCGAGAAAAGTTTCTTCTTTGTATCGAAATCGGCATCGTATAGAATCTCTCTCAGCCTACATTCAATTACAAAACCTCTGTGATCATCATCCGTTAGAACAATTACCTTTTTGTCCCCCAGTTTTTCGGCTACATCTCTCAATCCACTGAAAACAAAAATATTCTCTACTCCAAGCAACTTAAGTGATTCGGCATCTTTTTTACCCTCAACAAGGATTAACCAGCCATTTTCACTCTTATATTTCAACTCTTCAAGTGTTTTTAAAAAATCACAGAAGTCTTCTAAGTTCATACCTTATCCCCGGCTCAAGTTGGGCTACAACATCTGCAATCAAACCTCTCCTCATGTTTCCCCTAACAATAGTATAGGAGTTAAAATAGAGAATTTTTGGATTTCCAAATTCAGATTCGTCCGCTCCGATGCTTCTTGCAATTTCATAAAGTTTTGAGATCGTAACATCCAATATCTCCTCCTTTTCTGGTATTTTCCCTATCCTAAACGGGCAACGCTCCAATTTTCCATTAAAAGATGCTATTCCTTTTTCCGTATCGTACCTTGCGTACATTTGAAGACTAATCTTTGATACTGCAACACCTATAGCATTTACAACTCCATAGTGTTCCGGAACTATGCATTTTATGCCGCATCTCTTTGCAATCTCCGGAACAAGAATTGGGGAGAGGTAACCTGCGGCAACGATTTTATCTGCTTCGAACATTGATACAACTTCAGAAGCGACGCTGATAAATTGATCAAAAATACCTTCGCAGTCAAAATCTTTTTTAAAATCTCTAGATTTTCTGTAATCCCCGATTTCGTAACCCAAACAGTTTAAAGCATCAGTAAAAGTGAAGTACTTTCCACCAAACGCGATCGGTTTGTCCAATCTAACTGGTTTTATACGCTCATTTATTAAAGAGTCGCCACCAAAAGGAATGCTTACAGAATCAGCACACCTTATAAGTGTTTTTTTTCCGTATATCTCAACACAGTCTGTTATTTTTGGCATCCCGTCCTTTAATAATACAAAATCTGTCGAAGTGCCACCTACGTCAATTATCAAAGCATCTTTTTCTCCTGTAAGAAAACTTGCACCGACAGCTACCGCTGCTGCACTCGAGTTATACAACAAAGATGGGTTTTCCACTGCAATGATATCAGGAACAATTCCACCATCTCCGGTAAAGTAGTAGAACTCTTTTACAAATTTTTTAATTGAAGTTGTGAGATCGTAAACTATAGGCTTCGTTTTTGCATTTATTAAGGTAGTGTTTATTCTTGCTGGATAATTTAGAGATCCTACGTGGTAACTGCATGCAATTCTAGATTCTTCGATGTAACGGCTTGCGATCTTTTTTATTTTTTCCTCAAGTATAGAATTTCTCGGGGAAAATTTTGCTGCTATAGCTATGTTCTCGTATTGCTTAGATTTCAGTAGTTCTTCGATCTCCTCCTCGTCGATGTCTTCAACAAGCTCTCCCCGGTGGTTTACGAATCCCTTTACAACAAAACCGTAGTTTGAGTAGTTCAACCCAGGTCCTGGGATCAATATAGGAAGTGTTTTTATTTCACTAAACTTCGAAATTACTAAGTTAAGCGGAAGAGACGTGCTTACAACAACCTTTTCCTTAGCTAAATCTACTTTTTTCGAAATTTCTTTTAAAACTTCGGACATTCCAACTTCATTTGGTAGCTTAAAAGCTGCAAAGTTTTCTCCAATTATCGCTGCATCGGTATTTGTACCACCGACATCTATACCTATTACCACAAATCATATGGAATGTTTGAATTAAAAAATCTTTACAAAAGTTAAAAAGGTAGTAGTAATGAAGGCTTGGAGAAATGTTACAGATATTTTATAAATGTTTTGTTAAAATTTAATTTGTGTCGGAATGGCTCGCATGAATATTGTAACTATCACATTTTAGACTCAAAAACCATATTTCGCTCTCTTTTGGGTTTTATACGAAAATCTTTCTTTTATTTTTGCATTTCTCTAAGTAAGCTAACATAACGCCATCACAATCCCTGAG
>CAYZIW010000013.1:0-41340 GCA_964478605.1 uncultured archaeon
AGTGCTGAAAGAGATAAAAATGCTAAAGATTACTCTTGGGCATGTTTTAAAGCTCGTCATTGCCTATGCTTCCTTACGAAAATGAAATTAGAAGTTACCTCGAAGCTTTAAAAATTCTTGAACCAAAGCTTGTAATCGCTTTGAAGGATTCCTACGCTGAAAGCGATTGCAAAGCATAAGAACAAAGTCCACTTCTAAGCATACTTAGAAAGTCTTCTCCATAAGGACTCCAGTTCGTAGCACTTACGGTTGCGAAGCGAGATAAAGAACCACAAGAATCCTAAGCGCAAGCACAGCAATCCCAAATACTGCGATGATTTTGCCCATGAGCTTTATGAAACCGCCAAATCTGATCAAATATGCCCCTAAAGAAATTAGAAGAACCAAAAGAAAGAGTTGCAACGGATCAAAGGGTTTTTCGATCACGAGATAGAAAAAGAGGGTTCTAAAAAATTCCAAAAAAGCATTTGTTTCAGTTTTAACTGGGATCGGAGTCATTTCAACGCCTCTACTGCAAGCTTTAAATCATTTCCTGCCGAATCCCTGCAGTGGAAAATCCAGACTGGATAATAGAAATCATTTTTCTCGCCTGCGTAGTAGCCGGGCTCGATCTTATACACTGTTAACGGGTAAGTTATCCCCATTGGGTTGTTTATGATTTTTCCTGCTTTCAAATTCTCTAAAGCATCTTTCGCAGATAAGATGCTTATGTTGCCTACCTTCTCCAATTTTTTCCATTTCTTAGAGAAATACAGAACTTCTTTAGCTACTGCGATCTCTATCTCATCCCCAGGCCCGATGACGGAAAATCCATCGAGGCTTCTTTTGTATTTGATAGACACAAATAGAGGTTTATTTTCTACTATCTCCATTGTTCTTAAATCAAGCGCCTTCAATTCCACTTTCTCAGCCATGTATAACCTCGCATCCTCGGGTAAACCTTTTTCTTTTATGTAGCTTTCAGCCAATCTCAATGCATCTTCATAAGAAGGTAAATCATTTTTTGGCTTCATAAGTTCGTCGCAAATGTAAAAATCCCTTTCTTCGCCTACCACCCTAAAATAAGGCAACTCAGTTGGAGCTGAGGGTATATCGGTTTTTAGAAATACCGAGTTCTGCGAATTGGCTAAAACAACACTAGTAAATACGACTAAAATTATGAGTGTAAAAGTGATGATCTCCAACTTCATTTAATCCACCTCAACACGTCCATTCTGCATACCAGACAATTTCATCGTCTGGATATTCATTCGGAGCGACATAGCCTTGTCCCCAAAGATGATCGTTGTTGTATTGCGCTTCAGTGTCAGCTATGAGAACAGCTTTTACGTTCTCATCGTAAGTTTCCCTCGTAGCATAATAGTAGGCTTGTGTGATAGTCCAGTCCCAATCAATTGTAGCTTCGAAAAACCTTTTGAGTAATTCCGTGCTCGTGAACGTCGTGGTTGAGAAGCCCATTATCATATGAGAATACTTGAGCGCTGAACCCCATTTAGCAACTTCGCTCAAGACATTACAGCTATGCAAAAATACCCACTTATTATCTAGGTCCCATTTTTTATTTACATCGTTAGAATTGACAATAAGCCCGCCTGAGCACGGGGACCAATTCCAAAGCGCCAAAAAAACTTCCCCAGATTGGTAGATTGTATCCATGACCGAAGTGGAAATGAAAATCAGCTTCATCAAGTCCTTGGTAGCCAACATTGTTTACACCAAAATCTGCTTTCGTCACACCATTGTCTTTTTTTCTGAAAATGTTATACCAACCGGCTTTTTTTCCAAGCCAATCTTCAACTATATTGGCTTCTAACGTTCCCCAAGGTAGAAGATCTCCAACACTGCAAGGCCATGGATCATAACTGTGTTCATAGTCTTCAACAATTGTTATTGAATATTCATCGCCATACACTGCGGAAATTGTAAGGAGCACGGAAATAACCAATATTGTCGAGCTCCACCGCTCCATGAAAAAAATATGGCAAACTTTTGAAAAACCTACCGAAATTGTTATAAAGCCTTCTAAAAGTTTCGTAAAATTTTTATAGAGGATTTCAAAGTTTACAAAAATGCTGGAAGAAATCAAGATACCGTTGGAGGAGACCAAAATACTCCTCAATAGAAAGAGGTTCAGTATTTTGAGACTTTTAAACAAAAGGAAATACAACGCTTCAGAACTTGCAAGGACCTTGAATTTGTCCATTCCGACGGTGTTATATCATCTCTCACTTCTTGAAACTCATGGTTACATAAAAAGGGTTGACACAGGAAGGAAATGGGTTTACTATGAGTTGACCGAAAAAGGTTCAAAGATTATGTTAAAACTGCTAAAATCGCTACTAGCGATGTTTTTGGCAGTAACGGTGGTCTTTTTAGCATTCTTAGCGAGAAAAAGTAGTCAGGAAGTATTAGGAGCTGAAAAGAGTATAGCCGTTTTTATCTTAGCGGCATTTGTTCTGTTAGTCGCGTCGTATTTAATTTGGAAGCTCGTTAGAGCTTAAGAGTTTCCAAAATAAAATAATATACTTATTGCTTTTAAAAACTACTCTCCGCTCTTTAGTCTCATTCAAAAGTTGCTAATCACTTTTTCTTAATTCCAAGGACTACTGCAAAAACTTCGTAGTATTTCAAGTAGTTCTAGAAGGGCATCCACGTAGCTCAACACATATACGGTGAGAAACTGCAAAACTGTGGAATGAATAAAGTTCCAACTAAAAACATAGACATCGAATTCGCAGCAATCCATGAAAAGATCAGATGCTTTCTGTTAACTTCAATAAATGCAAAAGAGGAAACGTAGCCAAGTATTGCTCCGCCAGCGATTGCGCCAAGAGGTGCAAGCTCATATTCCTGATTGTTGTTCACACCTTCGCATCTAAGGTTTTGTATAATCCTTTTGATTTCTTCGCTTACAATTTTGCCAATTTCAGCACTTATGGCCTCCATATCTGTAAGCAAGAAAGCACCTAAAGTTGGAAAGAAATAAGTCGTGGGGATTCTCTGTAATCCTAACAAGAGAATACTCCTTGCCAAAGAAGTCCTAAGCAACCAGTATCGCAACTTTAATTCTCCACCTATCAATCTTTTCAATTAGAGGCTCTTCCCTCTCTTAGAGATACCCAAACAGCAATTGAAGACTAGAAAAATTGCTGAAAAGACACTCCGCCCGCTATTAATTCACTTAGCAAGCCAATTTCGCTCTTTGAGATTTTCGCAAGCAATATGATGTCTCCATCGAGTTTAGAATACACACAAATCTCTCCTTTTTCAGCTATAAATCCATCATGGAATTCCTGAATTGAATAATTTTGCTTTCTGAGCCGTTCTCGGAATTCAGAATAAGATTCATTAGCATTCGAATGGCAGAACTTAAATAAGTTTTTAATACATTCTACACACCCCAAACGTCCCCCTCCAAAGTAAAAAGTCGCAATTTTTAGGGATTTATTTGTAAAGGCAACAGAATATTGTCCACTAAAACATTCTGGTGCATTAAAATCCCAGATCGATTTTTCAGCTCCCGTAGTGTTAACATTTCTGATCAGATACATGTATGCGAACTGATCCGGGTTTTCTCCAATTGTGGATAAATCAGCTATGAGACAAAGAGAAAAGAACATGGAAAGCAAAAAGGGGACTATGTAGATTACGCTTTTCTCTTTTATAAACCACATAAAAAAGAGAATTATAGGTAATAGAATTTGAATGAGGGATACCACAGCGGGATTAAGGGGTAGCGAAAGGAGATCGAAAATAAAAATTGTTAATACAAAAATTAGAAGCGTAGTTAGACCAAACAAAAAAGAAATAAGCAATTTTATTTTCATTTAAACCACCGGTCTGACCCAAGTCGCAAAGACGAACCACCAGTTTCCGAAAGCCAAGTAGTGGATGTTAGTGTCCCAAGTATCATATAGCAACAAGAATTTCTCGCTATTAGTGCCTATAGCGTAGCCGATTACTGTGACTGCGTGATTTACATACGGAATTGTCCATCCGCTCCCATTCCCTCCATTCCACATACCCAGCACAAAGGGTCTACTTTGGTTTATCTCTCCTGTAATTTCGCTTCAAGTTGGCTGAGGTAGCCACCCTGTTTGAAGCCCAAGAGCTATACCCTTTCTTATTAAGAACGTTGTTAATGCCATCATCTATCTGATACCACCACGTAGCTCCGCTGTTGTTGTCTGTCCCCATCTCTATGTGCAGTTCCTCTGTTAGATCTCTGTGCTCGCTTACTGGATCGTCGAAACTATTTCCGCTGAGGTCTGAAGGTTCGAAATACCAAGAGTCCAGTTGCCAGGCTCTCACTCGTCAAAAATAATTGCAAGCAGTATATAAAATTTGCTATTTGATGACATATATGTAAAGAGAAATTTTAGAGTTGGAATAAAATTCTTTAATTTGGTAACACTTTTTAAGCTTAAAACTAAAATTATATCTCTCAACTTTGACAACTGAAAGTGACCAAAAACCAATTAAATCGAATTCGGACAAATTAGAGGAACAAAAAGCACTCTCAAGCCCAATCTTGAAGTTTCTGTAAATCAAGAGCCACAACAGAGTTTTGCTGGTGTAAGGCTATCAAAATCGGACTTTGTAGAGATCTAATAGCTCTGCTGAATTAAAGCAAAAAAGCAGAAACTTAAAAATATTCTAATCATAACTCAGCTAGGGGGAATTAGAATCCAAAAGCGCCTAAATTCCCTCACAGATACCATGCAAAGTCGCCAATTTAAATTTTATGCTAAAAGAAGATTTAGAAAGCTTTAAATAAATTTAAGAAGAAATTTTGCGATGGAAGTCAAAGAGATCTTGCCATGCATCGCTGATCCGAGCAAATACAGAGTGATTGGCAAAGTTGACGTTGAAAATATCACTAAAGTTGCCCCTTATCTTGCAAGGATTTTGCCAAATGCAAGCTACAACGTAAAGGATGGCTGGATCAGCTTCAAAAAAGGGCAAAGGATCATAACGATTCACAGCGACTGCTTTGTTACGATGACTATGATCGCCAGCAAAGAAGAAGCAATGGAAATTCTGAGGGAGATTGAAGAGAAGGCTAGAACTGCTTGGGAAAAAAGAAATGAGATCGACATAAGCAAGCCCTTGCAAAAAACATTCATTGGAGCGCTTGACGTTTACAAATATCTGCCAAAGACAAACTGCAGGAAATGCGGGGAGCAAACTTGCATGGCATTCGCAGTAAAACTGCTCAATGGCGAGAAAGAAATAAAGGAATGCAAGCCTCTTTTTGAAGATAAAAAGTTTCTTGGCATTCGGGAGACGCTTATAAGCCTTTTATTAGCTGCTGGATATGATGTTGAATTGTGAACAACAATGAAAGAATCCAAGAACTAAAGCTAAGACTTCTTTGATTTGAGTTCTTCAATTAGTGCACATGCTTGGCAAATTTTTTTTGGTGTCGGTTCACCACATCTTTCGCACCTGTTCAACTCTATCTGAGGATACATCTGCTTGAGACACGGCACTAGTTTTTCGAAAGCCCTCATTATTGAAAACTTCCTGCCGGGATATTTTCTTTCAAACTCATAGATAAAATCTCTAACTGGTGCCCTTACTGGTAGCTCGCTGTATGGGCATTCATCAAATATTAGAGGTAGCTCATTCAAAAATCCGTAAACAACTACTTCTCTCTCGTAGATTTCTCTAAAAGGCTTTATTCTTAGTACCAAGCCTTCCTGCTCACGCTGTGGAATCAAACGTGCCAAGCGTTCAATATCAGCATTTAAGAAGTTGAGGAGGATAGTCTGAGTTTCATCGTCTAAATTGTGACCTGTAGCAAGCTTTGTAGCGCCCAAATCTCTTGAAGTTTTATTTAGAAGATACTTTCTGAAAACACCACAGTAGGTACAAGGCTTCTTTTCTCCGACCTTCACCATCTCGTCAAGTGTCATACCGAAGTGATCCTGAAATCGCACAACTACATGTTCAATGCCCAGCTCATTACAGACTTTTTTTGCAACCTTGATCGTCTCTGGCCTATAGCCTTCGATGCCTTCGTCTATAGTTATACCAAAAAATTCTAGATCTTTTCTGAATCCATAAAGTTTGTTTAAAACGTAAGCAAGAGTTGTACTATCTTTTCCACCACTCATTGCAATTGCAATCTTATCCCCCTTCTCTATCATCTTGAATTTTTGTATAGAGAACTTTACTCTTCTCTCGAAATCTTCTATGAAGTGTTTCTTGCATAAGAACCTGTTTGCATGTCTCTGGAAGTAAACCGCTTGTCTTCCACACTTCGAGCAGTTCATGGGTTTCTAAGATTTTCCTTGCTGTAGATAACTGTAACGGCTTCAACGTCATCAAGTTTTTCAACTTCTTTTTTAATCTCCTCTATCGGTTCTCTGCTCGTTGCATGGATCATGAAATAGAGAGAATAATCCCATTTCTCGCTTGGAATTCTTTCAACCAGATGTGTTATCTGTGGATAACTGTAAAGCAGTTTCTTTGCAACTTTACTTGGCTTTGAGGTCTTTATCGCAAACATTCCATTCTCTTTGAAACCTATCTTTTTCTCGTTCAGAATGCCGCTGAAATCTCTGCAGACACCCTTCTTAATTAGTTCCTCTAAAATTGAAACGATCTCCTCCTCCTTGTATCCACAAAATCTGAAAGGTCTTCTATCTACTGGCAAAGATTCCAGTTGAAGTATGAATTCTTCTTCAATTCCAAGCTCCCTAAGCGATGGGACCTCCTCTACTTCTATTATTTTTTCACTCCAAGAAGTCCCCCTGTAAAGATCGTACTTAACATCCATCTTGTAGACTTTCTTTGTAGGTAATATCACGTAATCGACAACACCGGTTTTTTTAGCTACTTCCTCTACAAACTTTGTGATTTCTTCAATATCGCGGCCTTTAACTGTAAACCACACGTTGTAGACACTATCTCTTAAGAAGTTGTGCTTTATTTTTATCTCGTCAAAGCTATTTAAAAAATTCGCAACCCTAATGTGATCTTCAGCCCTGAACCCAACAAGGGCTGCCTGTTTAAATTTGGATAAAGCTTTGTAATTCAAAGTTATGCCGTATCTTCTCAAAATATAATTATCTTTATAAAATTTGATTTCTTTTTCTAGATCATAATAACTTTTTCCGAGATTTTCAGCTAGATCTACAAGAGGAGTTGTTGTAAGTGGCAAGTTGTATTGAATAGCCATCAAAACTTTGATATCATTCAAAAATTCACCACCTCCCCTAAATCGATATTCTTATTTATAATATTGTATATATATTTCTTTGCATATTCTTTTGCTTCAGTCTTTTTAGAATCATTGACAAGCTTCAGGAAATTTTCATCTCTACTTAGACTTGAATATATTCTCATCCTCATATCCACTGGTATATTTAGGCCTTTCATGTAAAATTTGACAAAATCCATAACCTCCAAAAGACACTTCAAATCTTCTCTACGCTTCAAAGTTTCTTCAATTATTTCCTTGGCTTTCCTAGCAGCAATGCTGCTTTTTCCTTCGCTCGTAATGGCAAACCTGATCTCCCCCACCTTCCCTTCAATCGGTACAACGACTTCTGTAACATTGGCATCGTTTGCAATATTTACAAGGACTTTGAACTTTCTTGCAACTTCTATTATCCTACTATTCAGACTTTTATCTGCCAAAGCAACAACTACGAGATCGTAATTTGGCAAAATCTCTTCATAATCTAAATCCTTCGCGTTGGCTGAAACGAGTCTCACTTTTCCAAGTTTTTCAAGCTGGATCAGATCACTAGAGAACTCTAAACTATAAACGGTAACTTCTGCACCGGCATCTGCAAATTTTTTTGCTCTAAAAGATCCTATATCTCCTCCACCAATGATCGCTACCTTCTTTCCAGAAAATTCAATGTAGAGTGGCAACCTCATTTCAAACCTAAGAGGTTGCAGGACTTTTAAAAAGTTTCTTAAAATTTTCCATCGATGAAGAATATGGTATTCTTAGAGATCGCTTTACAGTATCTCTCCAAGTTTCTCACAACCATAATTTGAGAGATCGTTCTTTGAGCAAATCAATATGGCTGTCGCTGGACAACCTCCTGGATCGTGGTAGAGTCTTAGCTTTCCGCCAGCAAGAGATGCCGCATAACTTGCAACCTGTGCAAAGCCATCAATTTTAACTGGGAATACAGCACTTGCTATCCCCGACTTAACAAGTCCAACAATTTTTACGACGTCTGAAGGTTTTGGCAGATCCTCTATAAGAATTCGTTTTTTCAAAACTTTCCCCCACAGATATATGTTGTCTCCACGCTCAGGAGTGTTTTTTACGCTCAAATCTCTTGTACCTATAAGTGTGGCAGAGAAAAAGCTCTGAAATGTGCTAAAAACATCTTCGTGACCAACTAAAAAGATCTTGCTAGACATTCTTTTCTCTACAGCTTTTTTAAATAGGTTGAAAAACTTTAAAGAGTACTCAAAATCGTTGCCTGTGGAGAGAAGGATTACAAGCGGATTTACAAATCTACAGGATGATTCTACAAAAAGTTGACTCGCCATAACCTCAGCTACTACTTCTAGCTGTATTTTGTCATCTGAATCTTTCTCGCCAACACCACCATATGTAACACTCATCGCTGCTACGGATACGAAGTTACCCAAATCAAAATAGGCGACGTTTCTGTCGAAGTAAAGATCTATGTTTTTTATCGGTAAAGAAGGCTTAAAATAAAATCCTATGTTATCTAAAAGTGCAAAATAAACAGATAAAGCACTCCTTATAACTTCAGATCTAGAAGATAGAGTTCTCTGAGCCACCTCATCCAACTTTTTTACAAGTCCATCGTTCAACCTTATCGCAATGGGTTTCACATTTCGATTTAAACCGAAGATCTATTAATAATTTTGAGTAGGATATTTAAGCTATCTACAACTTTCAAACTTTTCGACAAAAACATCCATGGTTGAATCGATTATTAAGTTGAACGGAATCATTTTATCCCACCCAGATTTCTTGAATATCCCCATGAAGCAAACACCCAAGATCCTTGTATTTTTAGTTGCTATTTTCTCTATAAAATTCATAACATCTTCAACAGAACAACCGAACTTAGGCATCGCCAAACCACCCAGTAAAACGATAACCGCCGGATTTTTTGGATCGGCCCTTTCATCTGACACATAAAAACAAACATTCTTCAGCTCTAAAATTTTCCTAGCTTCAGACTCTAACGCTTTCGGAACGTATATGAGCTCAAAATTTTTATCTCTTACAGCGTAAGCTAAGAGTTCTGCAAAAGGTGTACAAACATAAGATGATCCAACGAAGATTACTTTTTCTCCGGCAGACAAATCTGACAGAGCCTCTCTAAAGGCAGAAGTTAATCCGACTATCCCTTTACTGAGCATGAAAAAATTTTAGGTTGGATTTAAAAAACTTGACGTCTTTTGTAAGTGTACCTTTTCATGAAATCAACATAATAAGCGTCTATCTCATCGTAAAAATCACATAACTTCGCCAATTCTACAGCAATTATATGCGCACAAGGTCTTTTTCCTTTAAGCCTTACCTGAAAATCTAAACAAGTGCAGAAGAACTCTTCAACTATGTACTCTTCTCTCCCTACAACAACAAAAAAATCCCTGTATTTCTTAACCCTTCTATCTTTAAGGTAGAAAAAGGCTTTTTCTCCCCTTTTCCCGTAGTTCAAAAGGAGTTGCTTATATAAATCATAACCAACACCTTTTTTTGCGGCATCAACAACTTCACTCTTCAGTATCTGAGACATCGGTGGATACATCTATTTTACTCAACTCAAGGACGGTGTTTATGCTGTCAACACCATCCAACCAGCTTAAAATGATTCCATCGCTTTCCAGTTCAAGTTCTGGAAGATTTTCGCCATTTAAAACCTTTGCTCCCATCCGTGCAATTGCATCGAGTGCATCATCTAAGTCTCCCTTTGCCTCAAAATTCACCGCTTCTCTTATCAAATCTTCAAAGGATTTTTTACTACTTTTGCCTTCCAGATAGTACTCAAAAGATTTCAGTACAGCTTTTATACTCTCCACGGTGAACTGGTAAATGATATCTTTAATTTCAGACCCAAAAGCTACCTGCCTACTGAACAAATTTTCTATCTTTTCTATCTCCTTTATTGCATCGCTTTTTTTTATTTCTCGCTCTTTTACAGCTCTGATGATATTCATGCATGAAACTACGACATCTTCAACCATCTGATCAAATACATCAAAACTTTTAGCATCATCTTCTGACACTTCAACCTCTTCTATCCTTCTTATCCAGTTTTTGAGCCTGTTTTCACTGTAGAATTCCATAACAAAATTTTCATCTCTTGGTTATAAGATTTTTGATGCTCAACAAACTCTCACACATCTTAACGTGCATCAGATAGTCATCAACAGCGTACATCATCGCACCGATCTTTTCAGTGTCGATTGTGATCTCTAAGGTTGATCGTTCAGCAGAGCATCTGCACCATCCGGGATCATCAACAGATAGAGCTTTTGCAATTATCTCAGCACCTTCGATCTCTATTTTTATACGAGCATTGCACAGCAAAGCCGATCTACCTCTTTAAGAAATTCTTCAACCTTTGAAGGTTCAATATTCGCTCCCGCTGCAACTCTATGTCCTCCTCCACTTCCACCCACTTTTTCGGCAGCAATTCTCATAACCTCAGCCAAATTAACTTTTTGACTTACTTTTTCAGTAGTTCTTGCTGAAATTTTAGCTTTACCTTCCTTGATGTTGATAACTACTAAAGGTTTGTCGGACATAAGGTAGCGAGATAAAACAGTAGCTATCGCACTCGCCGATGGAGCGTTATCCATAACTAGATAACGTATACAAAATCCCTCCTTAATTTCACTTCTTCTTTTTTCGATCTCTATAAGAATCTGGTTCATGTAATCCTCGTAAATTTTGATCGCTGTATCAACGCTTTTTTTATCGTTTAAAAGTACAGAAGCACCTAAACTCATCGCATTTGCCCTTCCACATGCGTTGACTATATCTGTCAAAAGAACAGGACTTTTAATCAGCATCTTTGGAAAAACAAGCTTTCTACCAAACACAGATTCAAAGATTCCCTCATAAGCTCCCATTTTAAGCATCCTTAAAGCTAATGCATCAGCCAACCTCTGGATTTCCTCGATGCTGAGATCATCCAGCTCTTTATCTCCGTCAATTCCAACCTTCTTTAGAAATTCATTTAGTTCATTTTCTTTTCCAAAAAATCCCAGATAAGGTTCAATGCTTAAACTTAGAACTTTCTTTATCTTACCAGAAGCGAGATTTATACCAACAGATTCCTCTATGAAACCTCTCTCTTTTCCATCCTTTAATATTTGAGCGTTTAGAGACTCAAATTTTTGTTTATCCCCAAGTAAACCAACGATTGCTATAGGCGAGAGATCTTTGTTCTCTCCGATCTCCTGCGCAAAGTAGTATGCAACACCGCTTGCTGAGATCTGGTATGTTCCATCAAAGCCAGCAAGATGAGGATTTACATGAACGAAGTTTCTTTTGGGCTTTATATTGCCTACTGGAATATGGTGATCTAAGATTATAATGTCAGCCTCAACTTCTGACATCCTCTCTGGATAAGCACTTCCCATGTCCGCAAAGATCACCAGTTCTCCCTTTTCGTACTCGAAATCTTCGTTAAGACCTTTTAAAAAGGATACTTGGAAGCTTTTTCCGGTTTTTAAAATGGATTTGATTAATATTGCTCCGGCTGCTATCCCGTCTGCATCGTGGTGAGTATATATTCTAACGAAATCGTGCTTAGATAAAAGATTTGCAGCTTTTTTGACCTGCTCTAAAAAAATGTTAACCTCCGAGGTTGAATTCATCATGAATGACTCTGAGTGCTTTTATTCCATCTTTATTGTCGATTGCAAAGGAGATATTATACTCCGAGCAGCTCTGACTGATCATCACTATATTTATTCCGTTTTTACCCAACGCCGAAAATATCCTTCCTGCTACTCCGGGTGTTCCAGCCATCCCTGCTCCAACTGCACTTATTATCGAAACGTTATCGATCTTTTTTACATTCGTAACTCCGTTTTCAAGTCCCTTTAAAGCATTGTAAGCTCTTTCCGAATCCTTCGCATCAACAACGATTGAAAGATTCAACTCCGAAGAACTTTGTGCAACCATTATTACGTTTACTTTATTTTCGGCCAACCTTCTAAATATATCTGCCATTATCTCTGCGAAATCAAATCCAGCGCCACTTATGTTTACTATACTGCTCTTCTCTATTATGCTTAGTGCTTTAACAACATCCCCCTTTCCCTCAACCTTGTCACTTATCACAGTTCCAGGAGTATCGGGATTGAAAGTATTTTTTATTCTTACAGGTATCTTTTTTGCTATGAGTGGCTCGAGAGCTTTTGGATGCAGTATTTTAGCTCCAAAATGCGACAACTCCATGGCTTCAGCGTAAGAGATCTCCGGAATCAACTTACTGTTTGGAACAAATTTTGGATCCGCCGTCATTATTCCATCAACTTCCTTCCACAACCACACTTCGTCAGCATCGAGGGCAGCAGCGATTATGGATGCAGTGTAATCACTCCCACCTCTTCCCAAAGTGGTTATAGAGCCATCTTCTGTTACTCCTATAAATCCAGTAACCACAGGTACCGTCTTCTTTATTTTTAGCAAAGGATCTAATCTGCTTTTTACGATACTATAAACACCCGGAATCGGTTTAGCTCGGCCGTAATTTTTATCTGTAATTATCCCAGCATCCCCACCCGTTAACGCTACAGAATCCAAGCCAAGAGAGATTAAAGTTGCAGAGAATATTGGAGCAAGAAGTCTTTCGCCAAAAGATACGATATAATCTTCACTTCTCTTTGTAAGTTCACCAAGGTAGCTTATACCGAGTAAAACCTTCTCCAGATCGTCAAAAAGTTTTTCAAGGGTAGAAATAACTTTGATTTTTATATCTTCATTCTTTACAGCATAATCTACAGCTTCATAATGCTTTTTCATCATATCTGCTACGAACATCTTTACATATGCTGCTGAAGATTCGCTACTGCATTTACTCGCTGCATTAAGCAAAGCGTCGGTAACTCCAGCCATCGCTGAAACTACAACAACGACTTCGTTGTTTTCTGCAAATTTTTTTACAAGATTAGCACAGTGAAGTATACTCTTTCCATCCTTAACACTCGTACCACCGAATTTCATTACAATTCTCATGCCTTTGGAATCTTTTAAACGAAATATAAATTTTTGGTGGATCTGCAAATAACAAAAAAAGTCAGGTAGTTGAAAAAGTTGGTCTGTATAGACCAAAAATTCTGAAAAGACTGTCTATAGTCACCTTTATCCAAATATAGCTTAAAACTGCTGCAAAAGCATCTCCCAAAACCATCCCAATAAGGATGCCTACGAATCCGATGGATAGAGGAATTGCAAGTAGATAAGCCATGATTACCTGAAGAGAGACCCTCGTTAATGTAAGCAAGAGTGCCCTCTCTCCTTTTCCAATACCCTGAAATATTGACGCAGATGTTATGCCAAAAGAAGCGCAAATCAGAATAAATGCCAGGATTCTTAATGATTCGACAATTCCATCATATATCACGCCTCCCTTTTCAGTGTACGTAAAGATGAAGGCAAACTGTGGCGCAAAAAGGAGCATAGAGATCAATATTGCTGTATCTACTGCGAGAGCTAGTTTTAATGCATATTTATGCGCTGATTCGATCTTCGAAGCATCTCTAGCCCCAAATGCTGCTCCAGAGACTACAGTTAACGCTCCGCTTATTCCGAAGAGAGGTATAAATCCTATCTGTACTAACCTCCAAACTGCGGAGTATACTGCAAGCGAGTAATCGCCACCAACGTCGAGAGTTATGCGGTTGATGAACATTGTAGATACAGACATCGCAATCATTCCAAAAGATGCTGGAACTCCAACTCTGAGTAGATCAAAGACTATTTTCCAACTCCATTTGCTTTTCTTTGGTCTTAAAGAGCTTTTCCCTGAATAAAACCAGTAGAAGAACATCGTTGTAGATATCGCCAGACATAGCACGCTTGCATAAGCGGCTCCAGCAACACCTAAGGATAAAGAGTATATAAAGATTGGATCGAGTAAAACATTTAAGATCGATCCTACAGTGTTTGCATACATAGATCTTTTTGCGTTACCCTCACCGTTCATCAACCCGGCAGAGATGTTGTTGTATACCAAGAAAAAGGATCCAAAAATCATGATATATCCGTATTCCAGCGCTAATCTAAAAACTTCCCCTTCAGCTCCTAAAATAGAGAGGATCGAGCCTAGATAAAGTGTTGAACTGAGCATTAAAATTGAGATTATTCCTCCTATCAGTAATGAGTGGGTGGCTACAATTCTTGCACCTTGCAGATCTTTTGCACCAATTCTTCTTGCAACAGCTGAACTTGAGCCTATACTTAGGCCAAATGCTAAGGCGTTGAAAAGCATGAAAACGGGAAAGAAAAGACCAACAGCAGCTAAAGCTTCATGTCCTAATCCTGCAACCCATATCCCATCAGCTATATTGTACAGCGTAAAAACCGTATTTTGGATGATCATTGGAATCGAAAGCTTTATCAAGGCATTTCTGGGGTTTCCTGTAAGCGTTTTAATTTCCTTTGATTCTGACACTCAAAAAGCTAATAACCTTGCTTTAAAAAACTTGTTAATCTCTAGTTCATAATACAGTGCAAAAGGTTATAAAAAGTGCAATTTATAATAGGTTGTGAAAATGTCGATGATTGCCAAAGCCATCAACACAATAGCTCTCATACTTTTGATCTCTACCTTGTTTATCCCAACAATTGGATTCGATTTCATCCACTGGACATTGTACGACCTAATGAAACTCAACGTTTACTATTCAGGTGTTGTTCTTTTGATTTTTACGCTTGCATTTTTCGGATTTTTTAGTAAGAAGTGCAGTCTTATCGCTGGTTTACTCCTGCTTTTGCTTCTTTTATTTTTCAGTATGGCAAAAATGCACTCTCCCGAATACTTACTTGGTTACTGGCTACTTCTCCTAAGCTCAGCTTTGTTGATCTTCTCCAGCGTTGTGAAAAGATGATTTTATTCGTACTTTACGTTAAAATTTTAAAAAAATTTCGTAAAATTGGCATCAAATTCGACAAATTTTTAAATTGAGATGAAAATGCGTACACCATGAGACTTCTTGAGTATCAAGCAAAGCAAATATTCAGAAACTACGGCATTCCGATTCCAAAAGGAGAGGTTGCAGAGAGCATTGAAGAAGTGGAAAAGATCGCAGAAAAACTCAACGGTAAAGTTGTTCTAAAAGCTCAAGTTCTTGTTGGAGGAAGAGGCAAAGCTGGTGGTGTAAGAAAAGCAACGAGTGTCAATGAAGCAAAAAAAGTCGCTACAGAGCTATTTGGTTCCAACATCAAAGGACATATCGTCAAAAAACTGCTTGTTGAGGAAATGCTTGAAATTAAATCGGAATTTTATGTTGGGCTTACCATAGACAGGAGCTCAAAAAGCATAGTGACCATTTTAAGTACGATGGGCGGAATGGATGTGGAAGAAGTCGCAGCAAAGTATCCTCAAAAAATCGCAAGACAAAAAATCGATCCAAGATGGGGACTGTGGGATTACAACCTAAGAAACCTTTTAAAAAATTCTTCTTCCCCTAAAGAACTTTGGAACGATCTTTCAGATATATTAAGGAAACTCTACAATATAATGATCTCCTACGAGGCTGAACTTGTTGAAATAAACCCCCTTGCACTGACACCGCAGGGACTTGTGGCTGCTGATGCTCGCCTAAATATCGACGACAATGCTTTATTTAGAAATAAAGAGTTAGCTAAGATGAGAGAACTTACAGAAGAGAGCGAAATCGAAAAAGAAGCAATAAAATTCGGTCTAAACTACGTTCAGCTTAAGGGGAATGTGGGGATTATAGCAAATGGTGCAGGGATGGCAATGGCTACGATGGATCTCATAAAACTCATGGGTGGTGAACCCGCAAATTTTCTCGATGTTGGAGGAGGGGCATCAAAGGAGATCGTTGAGAAGTCCATCGAGATTATAATAAAGAGTGGAGTAAAATCAATATTCATAAATATATTCGGAGGTATAACGAGGTGCGACGAAGTGGCTAAAGGGGTCGTAGATGCTTTGAACAAACAGAAAGTTGGGATTCCGATAATAGTAAGACTATCTGGTACAAATGAGGAGGAAGGGAAGAATATACTAAAACAATTAAAAAATATAATAATCGTTAATGAAATGGAAGAAGGTGCTAAAATAGCTGTAGATCTTGCGAGGTGATACCCTTGTCTATAATCGTCGATGAAAACACGAAAGTTGTCGTGCAGGGGATTACAGGCAAACAGGGATCTTTCCACACTCAGAGGATGTTAAGTTACGGTACAAAGATCGTAGCGGGTACAAGTCCGGGGAAAGGAGGTAGTGAGATATTTGGAGTTCCCATATATGACACGGTTGAGGAGGCGGTGAAAGAAAGTAAGGCCAACACTAGCATAATATTCGTACCAGCATTGTTTGCGGCTGATGCAGTTATGGAAGCTGCAGATGCAAAGCTAGAGGTAATAGTGTGCATAACCGAAGGAATACCAGTGCATGATGAGCTCAAACTTTACTGGAAAGTGAAAGAAAGGGGAGCTATACTTGTTGGTCCAAACTGTCCAGGTGTCATAAGTCCTGGAAAAACTCATGTCGGGATAATGCCGACACATGTTTTTAAAAGAGGCAACGTTGGAGTAGTATCGAGGAGTGGAACACTGACTTATCAGATCTCTTACAACCTCACAAGACTTGGTATAGGGCAATCAACGGTTGTTGGAATTGGAGGCGACAGAATAACTGGGTTGAGCTTCGTTGAAGTTCTTGAAATGTTCGAAAAGGATAAGGAAACAGAAGTTGTTGTGATGATCGGAGAAATTGGGGGTAGAGATGAAGAAGTTGCAGCGGAGTTCATAAAGAATATGTCAAAACCTGTTGTCGGCTATATAGCTGGTTTAACTGCGCCACCAGAAAAAAGGATGGGGCATGCAGGGGCAATTGTAGAGGGTGGTGTAGGAAGTGCAGAATCGAAGATAACAGCTCTTAAAAAATCCGGTGTTGAAGTTGGCAAAACCCCAATGGAAGTTGCCGAAATTGTAGCAAGAAAAATGAGACGTTGAAAAATCTTCCGCTCCAATTTTTAAATTTCAAAAGTTATTCCAGCAGTAGTAAGCCGAAAAATTGAACTTCTTCGTCTGGTGAAGCCAAAACCTTCACTTTGTATCCAGCATTTCTGGCGGTCTGAAAAACATCTATACCCGCAGCCTCCATCGATGGTCTAACTTTTAGTTGATTTCTACAGAGTCTTTTTATATTATGATCTAAAGAATTTAGCTCCTCAGCAACGCATTTTTCGCAGAAGGAACATGGTAAAGCGTAGAAGGCGAAAGCTTTATGGTAGCCGGATATAAAGGCAAACCTTTCGAGTTCAAACATCTTTTCATGCATGTTCCGTATAGACTCCCAAAGATAGTGGTGAATCCTCGAAGGGGGAACGCTTAAATTCTTTTTGGCTTCAAACCTTGCAAGGATTGCCTTACTGTAACATTTCAACAATTTTCTCGTTTCTTCAACGGGAGGAACAAAGGGCGGACAGTTCAAATGCTTTCCGTAAGCTTTGCAACCAAAAGTACACTTCCATCTAACCCACTCTGCCACTACAACCCTCTCTATGTCTATTACTTTGAAATCAGAGTGTATCTTCCTCATTTCTTCTACGAGTTCTTCGAGACTTTTCTTCACGTAGTTCTGCATATCGACTTCTTCGTTTTCAAGTTAATAAATTATCCCTTCATTTCATAGAACATCTAGTTTTCAAATTCTGACATGTAAAAATTTTGTAAAAAAATCTTCAAACCAGAGTTAGCACTTAGCCTTCAAGAGGCTATCGTCTTAACCAAACCCGTGCAAATTGTGATTGCGGGTAAATTATATAAACCTTGGTAATCTCCATTCTACATGAATCTTGCTACCTTTGTTGGTCTGATAATAGGGCTTCTTTTTGGATTGAGTGGTGTTTCTACGCTCGTTGCTTTCATGAGTGATGTCGTAAACGAAGCTCAAACGCAGATCCAGCAAGTTGGGGTTGCCTCTACCCTTATCCTTTTAATAATTGCAATAGTGATAATAGTCAAGGTCAAAGTTATTGCTTCACTTATAGCTGGGGCGATAGTTGGTGCTGTTATCAATCTCGTACTTAATTCCTACGGAATAGATTTTCTTACAGTTTTAAAGTCGGTTTTGGGCTTTTAAAAAGCTTTTAAATAATCCGAAACTGTAAATTTCTCGCCGTTTGCGTTCAAAACTCTAAAATTTAAAAGATGCATCATCATTAGAACTAATATGGCCTTCAGAACTGTCCCGATTCCACTTGAAGTTTACATCAAAAAAGGAGCAATAGAAAATGTGCACAAAGTGGTTGAAAAGTTCGGATCAAGAAATTTGGTTTTGTTAACTGACGACGTAGTCTACAAAATCGTTGGGGGTAAACTCGAAACAGAACTCGCAAAGTACTATAGCATAACCAGATTTTTTGTTAACAGAGCTAGCATGGATGAGGCCAAAAGGATAGTAATGGAGATCTCTTTCTCAGACGTTGAATTGGTCATTGGTTTGGGAGGTGGAAAAGTTATTGACGTTTCAAAGGTGGTCTCTACTGAACTGAACATTCCTTTTATAAGTATCCCGACTACTGCATCTCATGACGGCATAGCTTCACCCGTTGCAAGCTTCAAGGAAAATGGTAAGCCCATATCTATAACAACAAACCCCCCAGCAGCAGTAATTGCAGATATCGAAATAATAAAGAGTGCCCCTATTAGATTGCTAAGAAGTGGTTACGGCGATCTGATTTCTAATATAACGGCTGTAAAAGATTGGCAACTTGCTAGAGATAAAATAGGAGAAAGCTACAGTGAAGTTGCCGCATCAATTGCCGTAATTCCCGCCGAACTGATGATAAGCGAAGCAAAAAATTTTGATCTTCTAGATGATACCTACATAACAAAACTCGTCAGAGGACTTATTATGAGTGGTGTTTCTATAAGCATTGTCGGCAGCAGCAGACCAGCGAGTGGGGCGGAGCATAAGTTCAGCCACTCGATAGACTATCTTGGTTATGGAAACGGACTGCACGGAGAGCAGGTTGGTATAGGGACTATTATTATGGAGTATTTCTACGAGAAAGCATATGGAAACGGAGATTTTTGTCTAATAAGGGATTCACTTAGAAGGATAGGTGCCCCTACGGCTGCAGCAGAGATAGGGCTTACAAAAGAACAGGTGATTGAAGCTTTGATGTATGCTAAGAAGATCAGACGGAAGAGATACACGATTCTTGAGGATCTTAACCCGACTAAAGCTGAATTCGAAAAGGCTGTCGAAGAAACTAAAGTGGCCTAGCTCAGCAACATTCTTAAGATTCGCAGCACATTTTTGAGTTTAACAAGTCTCAGAATCTCAGGTATTTTTTTAATAATCGTCGAAGGATTGTCCATGTCTATACCTGAAAAATCAAAATCTTTTAAAGCCAAGAAGATCTCATCTAGATATTTTTCCTCCATTGAATAGATTTTTCTTATAAGTTTTCCAACCTCGTAATCTTTCCAGAGCTTTCTACGATATTCTATTTCATAATTTTTCAGATCAGGAAAGTTTTTAGCCAGCACTTCTGCTGCGATTAGAAGATAATTCAACCCTCCACCAGTGTATGGCTTGACCATCCCTGCGGAGTCCCCTATCAAGGCTACATTTTCTTTCACAAAACTAACCAACCTGTCCGGTATGGCTCCAGCGATTAGTTCCAAAGTAGTTTTTCCAACCCTTTCAGCGATGCATCTGTGCTTCATAAACTTCTTCAACCTTTCAACTGCTCCATTTCTGCATATAACCCCCAGTTTTGCGGTATCTTCTAGCGGTATCACGTAAGCGAAAAGATCGCTGTAACTTTTTCCAAAATAAAGCTCTACATATCTTTCATCTAAAGGCTCGAACTTAGTTTCTACCTGAAGGCAGGTGTAGATCCTTGGTCTTTCAAATCTAAAGTGTTTCGCAACGCTCGAATAAACTCCATCGGCCCCCAAAATGTAATTGACCATTACATTTTTCCCACCAACTCTAATTTCCTTTCTAAATTCAACTTTCGACTTAACCAAACTTTCAGCGTAAAGTGATGCTTTTTCGAATAAAAGTCTGTCGAAGAACTTTCTTTCGATGACGTAAGCTTTTCCTTTGGCTTCCAAGCTGAATCCGGAGGGGGATACAAAAAAAGCTCCATCTATTTTTTTCTCAACTGTCTTTTTTATGTTACAGTATTTAGAGTACTCTTCAAAGCAACTTTCACTTATAAGTCCAGCACACTGAACCGGAAATCCGGGAGATGCATGTTCTTCAGCTATAACTACATTGTAACCTTTTTTGCCCAACAGCATCGCTGACAAACTTCCAGCCGGCCCACCGCCAACGACAAGTATATCTAACACATTGAAGATCTTCCAAAAATTTATTTATTTTACTCGCGTAATTTTGTATCTATCTAGTTTTCTAGCGAAACACAATTCTCATATAAATGTGAGTGACATGTAACATTGACAAGTAAGATCATGACAGCCAAAATAATAAGCCTGTTTCTGGTATTATTTGTATTGAAAACTGTAGTGATCCCAGCAGTGGCTTGGGGCGGAGCTACACATTACAGCATAGTGAAGAACTTGGACGATAGAATTAGTTTGCCAAGTTACATCTACACGTAAATTTAGATAACATACGGGGTGATCGTGCCGAATATATTCTTTTGCGTAAACATCAAAGTAGGGAATTGGACTCTTTACAAAGGCTGCCCCGAAAACTGGAGAAATCTCTCCCTTTTTGTAATAGTCCACGATGGAAATTATTTCTGGAATTTCTATGAAACAGCAAAATTGAAATCTTCAAACGACCAACAAGGAGCTTATTTAGCTGGCAGAGTAAGCCACGCTATCTCTGATTACTACATTCATGGTGGAAAACCGAGCTTTTTAAATCCACCGTATCCAAAGGGCAAATTCTATTTAGAATACAAGAGGATGCTTAGCCTACTATGAAAAAGGTGGAAGCGCTCCTTGGCCATGGGAATTCAAAGTCTATCCTTCATTTATAAAATCAGTGTTTCAGGAATACAAAAGCAGATATGGAGGGAACTTTCCAATACCTTCAGAAAGCGAAATTGTTTCAGAATTTGATAAATTAGCTGCCTCAATAGTTGCAGAACAAGTAACTTTCAACCTTGGCACTTACGCATACGCTAAGAGGACCTTTGGCGATTACATCGACTGGTGGCAAGCTGCAATCAACGCATTATGCTTATATAGTCGGCTTCTGTCCTATCAAGACTTCGATTCAGACCTTGGAGACAAACGAAAAATTAGTCGAAAAGTATCATAGAGAACATTTGGGAATTTCACTGAAAAAGGCTGTAGGAGAGGAGATAATAGAGGAAAGGATTCTTAACTCTTCACAGACACTACGATGCATCTGGGGCTTACATCTTGCGTTTGGAGAGCAATTTGAGCTATGAAGAGTTGGAAAAGGTTTTCATAAAGAAATTAAACAAGAAACTCGAAATGGTTAATAGAATGAAGTGATACTCATGGCGATGAAAGTTCTGCGGAAAGCCCTTGCAATATTTATAATTTGTTCTGCCCTCTTCTGCTATTTTTACATGGCATTGGATTTATTCAACAACGCTCAAATGAACTGCGTCGAATACTCTGTTGAGATCTTTTCCAACGGCGATTTCTTGGCTTTAATTCCAGTCGTTAAGGATAAAGATTCAAGAATGCACGAAGTTATGAACAAGCTTAACATTGAATGTGTTAACTGCTTTGTTGAGATAACTGAATCCGAATTTGGAATGGTTCTGAAGGTAGTTGGAAGATATCATGTAGCTATAAAAAGTAACTACAGCCATCATGCACCTCTTCTTTCATCAATAGATCTTATAGAGCTGAGCACTTTCGAGGGTGACAAAAAATTGAGAGTTTACAGCAACAGTTCTGCAAAGATGAAGCTCTTTGCAACTTCATTTGTTTCGCAAGGATTGGCATTTGGCGGATTTAGCAGGATTCAGATTTGCCTGGATAATGTAACGCTCAAAGAGGGGTGGAACGTTGTTGAAGCAAAGCCATTATGCTGAGGTGAGATCGTGAGTAGTTTAGAGAAGTTAGAGAAGCCTAAAATCTGGTTTTTAATTCTCTTCCTTTGGATAACTCTTCCATTTCTTTCCCTTTTGCAAATCTCGTTAGCCCACTGGATTGCAATAGCTCTTTTAATTCTTCAGTTCATCTTTGCAGTCTTGATACCTGCCTTTCTTTCAGTTCTCGTCCCTTTCCCGATAATATCAAAACTAAAGCATAGAAATAAGGCTGTGCTGTCAACTGCTGTTCTTAGCCTTTCATTTGCAACGATTGCCTTTTTATCTGCCAAAGCCTACAGCTTTTATCCTGAAAGCATTTTAAAGTTGATTAGCTATTCGCCAGTGCATTACTTTTGCATCTTAGTTGCATTAGTGGCGATGAGCTTTTACCTGATTTTATTGATTTTTGAGAAGCTTTGGAAGGATTGAATTGGAGCACTACAGAATTCTTGCTGAAGTGCTGAATGAGATAAGAAAGCAAACGAAACGAGTTGGATATGGAATAAGGCTAAGCTTGAGCTGAGTTATTTGAGCAGAGTGGTTGAGAAGAATTTGGCGGAGTTTAATGTTGAGGGGAAAGGGAGTGCGGTAGTGATAGACGCTTTAGTAGTATGTGTAGTTTCTCTGAATCCCACAGGAGGCTCATCACCGTTGTTTTATGTTACACTCGAGTGCTTAGATCCTAAGGACTCGTATCAATCTTTAGTGTGGAATTGCTGTGCAAAATTTGGCCTATTAGTGGCAGGATGTGCTTTGGCTTGTTACGCGTCAGGAGGTATTGGGTTTCTTGCCTGTGTTGTTTTAGCAATTCCGACTGCGGGGGATTCATTGATCGCATGTAAAAGCGGATGCCCTTCGATGAACGTATGTGTTTATAACTCATTTTGGAGCAAAATAGGTTGCAGAAGGGCGTGGTGATTGTCATGGAATTAGATAAAATTTCTTTAATATTTTATATTTTTGGAATATTTTTTAGCCTGCTATTTCGAAAAAACTCGGTTTGGCACGGATCTTAATACTTCAAATAGCTCTGCTTGGATCTCTCGGTAACTTTCGGTTAAATTACAAATCAGATCTTTTGTTGTATGCGGAATTTTTCGTTGGTCTAACAATGGTTGTCACCATCGTTTACTTAATTTACAGAATACATTTCAAGAGAAGACTGAGCTGAAATGGTTATTTTTATCCTCAAGCTTAGCAACGCCAGTAATTGCGAGCATCGAAGCAAGAGTTAAGGAAATCGACGTGGATTTGCAAGCTTATGGAAAACTGGAAAAAGGTATGCTCGACTCATTTTCGGCTGTTAAGACGAAATGCTGAGAGAAATTTTAAGCCTGTCTATATTTTTAGTCACTCTGGCAGTTTAGCGAAAATTTAATCGGGCTTTACTCTCTCAGGTCTAATTTTTAAACAAAAGCTTTATATTGAAGTAATTACAAACAAAAATGAAAGCGAGTGAGTAGAGATGATCGACGCTTTAACCGCACTCCTGTTATTCATCACTGGACTTATTGCTGGAACTCTCGGCGGTTTGCTTGGCATAGGCGGTTGTGTTATAATGCTACCTTCGCTTAGCTTCATCTTCAACTATCCCCTACCAGTGGCGATTGGCACGACGATCACAGCTGTGATTTTAACCGCAAGCTCTGGAGCGATTGGACATTTGAGAATGAAGAACGTAGACTTTGCAACCGCAAAGATCGTCGCGATTAGTGGTGCAATCGGAGCCATGGTTGGTTCAATCATCTTCTTCTACATCGCAAGCGAAATTTGGCTTCTCAACATAATCTTGGGCTTTGCTTTCCTATACGTGGCTTTGAGAATGGTCTACGAAGGGATAATCAAGAGAAAGATACCTGAAAGGACTGGAAATACTGTACCTGGAAGCAAAGCTTCAAAAGGAACAATTGGGTTCTTCATAGGTATAATTACTGGCATTGTAGGACTTGGCGGTGGATATGCTTTGGTTCCTTCCTTCATCTATTTGCTCGGCTCAGCTGTTAAGATCGCAGTCGGGACTTCGCTCGCTTCATTCATAAGCATGGCGGTTGTTAGCGGAGCTTTCAAGCTCTATCAGGGGCTCGTGGATGTGATTGCAGCCTTGAGCATCGGCATTGGAGCTGTCATTGGTGCTCAGATTGGGGCAAGGCTTGTCAAATTTGTGCCTTCATGGGTTATAAAAGCACTCTTCGGCTTCGTCTTTCTCTACGTTTCCCTACGCTTCATATGGCAGGGTCTGGTTTAATTGCAGATATTTATGGACTGAATTTTTTAATTTTGTGATTTTTGAATCTTTTTTGGCGATAAAATATTTAAACATCTAGAAGTATTTTTGGACATGAAAGCTTTTGCATCGTGGAGCGGTGGAAAAGATAGCACTCTGGCACTTTTTAAGGCGATGAACTTAGGCTACGATGTGGATAAGCTGTTAAACACTATAAATGAGGACGGAAGTTACTCAAGATCTCATGGTATTAGAGCTGAGGTGTTAAAAAAGCAGGCAGAGGCGATAGGTAAGGAAATAGTACAGGTAAGCACATCTTGGCAAGACTATGAGAAAAATTTCAAAGATGCAGTTCAGAGACTAAAATCTGAAGGCATTGAATTCGGTGTTTTTGGGGATATAGATGTGGAAGAACACAGAGAATGGATTGAAAGGGTTTGTAGCGAATTAGGAATTAAGCCTGTGCTTCCTCTCTGGAAGATGGATAGAGAGAAAGTTGTAAGGGAATTTGTGAATTTGGGCTTTAAGGCTGTTGTATGCTCAGTAAAGGATGGGGTCCTTGGCAAAGAGTGGCTCGGTAGAGAGCTGAACGAAGGTTTTATCGAAGATATAAAAGAAGAAGGCGTGGATGTTTGTGGAGAGAATGGAGAATACCATACGTTTGTTTACGACGGTCCTATATTCAATTATGGGCTAAAATTGAAGTTTGGCAGGGTACTTTACAGGAAAGGATACTACTTTTTAGAGATCTTTTTAGCTTGACGTATCCATACATATCTTTTTATTGATACACTTAACCATACCACAAGCTTTTTAATCCATATGGCGTGCTCTTTCGCATGGATTTCGATCCAAAAAAGTACATTGAGAAAAGTGTAGAAGAGATAAGAAAATTAATTAGACCGGAAGATAGCGAAAAAGTGCTTGCTGCATGTTCTGGTGGAGTAGATAGTACTGTAGCAGCAGTTTTAGTATCAAAAGCTTTGGGGAGACCCATAAAGGCAGTATATATAGATGATGGGTTAAGGAGAAAAGGAGAGGGTAGTTACGTTGTAAAGGTTCTTAGAAATCTCGGTTTGGATGCTTTTATTTATGACGCTAAGAAAGAAGTTCTTCAGGCTCTTAGAGGGTTAAAAGATGCGGAAGAAAAAAGAAAAGCTTTCAGAGAAGCGTTTTATACAGTATTAGGGAATATTATAAAAGAGATGAATGCTAAATACCTCGTCCAAGGCACAATTGCAGCAGACGTTGTTGAGACCGTTGGCGGTATAAAAACACAGCACAATGTTCTGGAGCAGCTAGGAATAGATACTGCAAAATATGGGTTCAAAGTTGTAGAACCAATAAAGGATCTTTACAAGACACAAGTAAGGATGGTCGCAAGAGAACTCGAACTTCCAAAGGATATAGCTGAAAGAAAAGCTTTTCCGGGTCCTGGGTTTGCAATTAGGATCGTTGGAGAAGTTACTTGGGAAAAGTTGGAAATACTTAGAGAGGTAACTGAGATAGTGGAAGAGGAAACGAAAGATATTGAGACATTTCAGAGCTTTGCTGTACTTCTTGATTTAAAAGCAACCGGTATAAAGGATGGAAAAAGAAGTTATGGTTACATTGTAGCTTTAAGAGTTGTCGATTCGAAGGATGCTATTGAAGCAAAGTTCGTGGAGGTACCCTTTGAGAGGTTAAGAAGAATTTCAAAAAGAATCATTGCAGAGGTTCCGCAGGTTTCGAGAGTACTTTACGATGTAACTGACAAACCTCCTGCGACTATAGAATTCGAATGAAATTTAGTAACAAAATGTGTTTAGAAAGTTTTAAAAATTCAGACTACTACTTTCTTAAATGCTACAAATAGAGGAAATGTTGGCAAAGTTTGAAGGTTGTGAAGGTAGGGAGTTTGGAGAATTTTTTATCTTACTCATGAGTGCTCTCCTGTTCAGTAAAAATTAGTCAGACATAAAAATAAAATTTGAAAATTATGGAGGTTTTCTTTTTGAGTTAAGTGAAGACTAGGAGAGACACCAGATATCCTGCTATTGCTCCACTGTTTACAAACGGTAAGCCTGGATAGGCCCCTCCTTTTTTCTCTACGATCCGAATTAAAATTATAAGGGCTAGAACACTTCCCAAAAGAGTTGCAATTGCGGGTATTTTTATGAAGCTGATTGTAGCTGTGTTCAAGAACTTTTGAGCTGAGACCGCTAATATGCAAGGCATAACAACATCTCCTACCCCCATGTAAGCTTCTTTACTATTGGATGGGAGCACAAAAAGCATCGGCGCTCTCAAGTCTGTAACAGACTCTGCTAGTTTTATCATGTGTTTTGTTTTGTATACAGCTAAAGCATCGTAAATGGCTAAAATTACCATCAGTACGATTACGGGGGTAGGTTCTAGGCTTATACCAAATATCGCAGAGATCCCAGCTGCCAACATCAACGCTGCGAAATCTATAACACTCCAGTGTGGTTTTAGTAAGAGGAGAGTCACTACGATTAAAGCGATAAAAAAGGAAAAAATGCCTGTAAAAGGATAAAGAACATAGAAGATTGACAAAAACACGAGGAAGTGGATTGTGAATGTTAAAAATTTCTTATACTTAACTGCAAATAATACGAAAGCTGTAAAAAATATTATAAGCAGAAAATAATATATTGAATTTGAAATTTCCGATGGATTTTCAAAGACAATCATTCCCGCATCTTCGTACACTGGTATTGAAATTAAAGCTAGAAATCCGCTCAGAATAAAAAAAATAGCAAAAAGGTACCTCAACCTACCACCTTAAGTATTATCTTTTCTCCCTTTGCAAGAGCTTGCCTTAAGCTTTTGCCCCCCTCCTTGTCTTTTCTCACCTTTATAGTTCCCTTTTCGCTCACAAGAGCTGAGAAAAGATATTCATTTCCTGCGTAAACGTCTACGGTTTTTCCCTCTAGTCCATTGGCTAAGATTAGGTAATGTTTTGATTGCTCCTCAACCTTAGCTTCGACTTCTGATCTTTCTTTTGGAACAACATCTATGGAGAGCTGCAACTCATCTTCTATGTTCTTTATCCTTCTACCCTTCCTTCCGATCAGGCTTGGAATTTGACTTTCGGGCACTTTAATGGTCGCTCTCCTACCAACAAGCTCGATTTCGTAATCCTCAACGTATTTAGAAATGCGATCTTCTAAGATCTTTAGGATCTTTTCATCGCTTTGAATTGGCATTACAACTACCTGCTCACCGTACGTGTATATCTCATACTCAAGTATCTTCTTTTCGAAGTCTCTCACTTCTATAACCGGCCTGGCTAAATCTGCTTCAAGCATACCAGTTGGTACTTTAACTGTAAATTCGAGTTCGTAGACTTTCTTTATCTTACCGGCTTCTATGAAAATTACAGTATCTACAACCTGTGGAATTATACCTAGCTCAACTCGTCCTATCATCCTCTGAATCGCATCTATTGCCCTCGTAGCATGTGTTACCCCAATCATACCCACTCCAGCTAAACGCATGTCAGCAAAAACTTGAAAGTCTTCTGTTTTCCTGAGTTCGTCGTAGATCGTGTAGTCGGGCCTTACAAGTAGAAGTATGTCAGCCGTTAAGGCCATGTTTTTCTCCAAAGGCGCATACTGGGTTATCTCTTCTCTTACCATCAGATCTCTAGGGGACTCCATAGTTTTTACAACAAAACCCATATCGTAGAGATAGTTAGCAACGCTCGCGGCAAAAGTTGACTTTCCAGCACCGGGTGGGCCGGCGATCAGTATCCCTCTCTGCTTTTCTATGAAGCGGCGTTTCAATTCCTCGCTTATCCCGTAATCCTCCAAGCTGACCTTTGCTATCGGTCTTACAGCCGTTATCTCCATCTTATCTGCGAAGGGTCTTTCAGCTATAGCTATTCTAAGTTCTCTTAGCTGAACAACGGTTGCTCCATTTCGTTCTATCTCTATACTACTCTCTTCATCAGTCCTGGCAGCTTCTAGGATCTCGTTTGCTATCTCAACTAGTTCTTCGTGACTCAAAGGTTTCTCTGAAATCTGAACAAGCTTGAGCTCTCCAATCCTCCCTCTTTTTGCAAATGGTGGTACTCCTTCTCTCAGATGGACGCTAGCCGTATCTGGTGTGAAGAAAGACATGATCTTTGTCTCTTCTGGCTTTATAATCTGTGGTCTGAAGTAAATAGTCTTTATACCCTTCGCTTTTGCAACTAAATGCTGAACCCTGTCAGAAGTGACTAGAACTGCGTCATTCTTTGCAGCTATTTCTCTTATCATGTTGTCTATTTCTCCGCCTTTTGCTAATTTGATCTGTTCAAGTTTTGGCCTTTCGCCTGCGAAGACGACTTCAAAACCCTTCTCTTTTGCTATCTCTACGATTTTTTCTATTTCAGCAAGTCCTTGAAACCCGCTCATTCTCCCAAAATTAGCTTGAGCTTCAAGTTCTGCTAAAACAGCTTCAGGTATTATTATCTCTCCCTCTATTTCCCCCCTTTTAATAGCTTCCGTAGCTTTGCCAGATATCACAACGCTTGTATCAAAAACATACTTCATTTCTCCAACCTCCTGAAAAAGCAAGTTCTGTTGCCGGTATGACAGGCGTTCCCCTTCTGTTCAACTAAATACAAAATCGCATCTCCATCACAGTCGTATCTAACCTCTACAACTTTCTGTACGTTTCCAGATGTCCCTCCTTTCATCCAGAGCTCGTTTCTGCTTCTACTCCAGTAGTGTGCGTAGCCAGTCTCTAAAGTCTTTTTTAAAGCTTCCAGATTTGCATAAGCCAGCATAAGTACTTCCTTCGTATTTACATCTTGCGCTATAACTGGTATCAGTCCCTTTTCGTCAAATTTCAGGTTCGATATATCCATCAGATTTACTCCGTCACAAGTTTAAAAATTTTTAACCTTGTTTTTTCAGATTATTTAAAACTGACCTTTCGACGTTGATAGGTAGATAAAGCATAAATATAGAGTCGCTTTCAGCTTTTCGATGTCTCTACCATCGAAGGATAATTTCTCAGAGTGGTATCACGAAATAATACAGCAGGCTGAAATAATGGATATCAGGTATCCAGTAAAGGGGCTGTATGTGTGGTTCCCCTTCGGTTTTAAACTAAGAAACAACGTCTACAAAAAGCTTCGAGAAATAATGGATAGAGAACATGACGAGGTGTATTTTCCGACTCTTATTCCAGAAACGGAGCTTAGAAAAGAGAGTGAACACATCAGAGGTTTTGAAAACGAAGTTTATTGGGTGACACATGGTGGAAACGATCCTTTAGATATAAAACTAGCTTTAAGACCGACAAGTGAAACAGCGATGTATCCGATGTTTGCTTTATGGATTCGAAGTCATGCGGATCTCCCATTGAAAGTTTACCAGATCGTAAATACTTTCAGGTATGAGACTAAGCACACGAGGCCTTTAATAAGACTGAGGGAGATAACTTCCTTCAAAGAGGCGCACACAGCCCATAAAAGTTTTGAAGAAGCTGAAGTGCAAGTAAAAAAAGCCATAGAATACTACAAGGAATTTTACGACTTTCTTGCGATACCATACATGGTGATAAGAAGACCAGACTGGGACAAGTTTCCCGGGGCTGCTTACACTATAGCGTTCGACACGATAATGCCAGACGGCAGAACTTTGCAGATAGGAACAGTCCACCACTTGGCAGATAACTTCGCCAAAACCTTCGGCATAGTGTATGAGGATGTTGGCGGAGAGCATAGATACGTTCACCAGACATGCTATGGCATCAGTGAACGCTGTGTTGCTGCTTTGATTGGAATTCATGGAGATGATAACGGTTTGGTGTTACCTTTTGAGGTATCTCCAATCCAAGCAGTGATAATTCCGATACCCTATAAGGGTAAAGATGAGATCGTCAGAGAAGCTTCCAAGAAGCTTGCAAATAAACTTTCAGATCTTGGAGTTAAATTTGTACTTGACGAATCCGAAGACAGGCCTGGGGCGAAGTACTATAAATGGGAATTGAAAGGTGTACCAATCCGATTTGAAATTGGACCAAAAGAAGTTGAAAACGAGGAAGTTGTTGTATCCTTCAGGGATGAAAAGAGGAAATTTAAAGCTAAACTTGATGAAATCAATAGTGAAGTTATCTCAAGATGGGCCTCAGAGATGAGAGAAAGGATGAGAAGGAAAGCTGTAGAGATGATGAAACAGAAGTTAGTGTATCCAAAAGATGTTGGTGAATTAAAAGAGCTTGAAAGAAATGTAGCTGTGGTATCTTTGTGCAGGAACAAGGAGTGCGGGGAATATGTAGAAGAAATTAGTAAAGCTAGATTGCTTGGCTGGCTTGAAGAAATTCCAGAGTGGATTGAAGTTAAAGAGGTAGATAGTTGTATCGTTTGTGGAGGAAAGGGCAGTTTAGCTGTTTTGGCCAAGTCTTACTAAAATTATCTGAAAATCTAATATTTTTAATCTTGCCAGTTCGCCAAAAAAGAAAATTAAATTACAGTTTTGCCAAAAAAAGGACAAAATATTTCAGTAAACTTCCAAATCAGCAAATAAGAAGCAGTTTAAAGCTAAATTGAACGTTTAGCTGCTGATCGATTCTTGCGAAAAATTTAAAAATCAAACCGTTTAAAGTTTAGTTCAGCCCGCATCGTGTAAGTTTGGAAGTGTATTGGGTAAAGCTTTCGGAGTGTAGATATGAGCTGTAAAAAAGCTCTAAATCCGAAAATAGTGGAGGTGAGAAAGGAGATGGAGGGGGATGACTATGATAATTGGGCGACATATTATTGCGGAACTTTATGGAGTAAATCCAGAGCTCATAGCGAGGGAAGAGACTGTGAGGCGTATAGTGGAGGAGGTGGTAAATGAGGCGAAACTAACCAAAGTTGGCAGCGTATATAAGCAGTTCAATCCCCACGGTGTCACTGGGGTTGTTTTAATCTCCGAGAGCCATGTATCCTTGCATACATGGCCGGAGTATGAGCTTGTAAACTTGGACATCTTTACTTGTGGAGACCCTTCGAAGGCGGAAAAGGCTTTTAAACTGTTCCTCGAAAAGTTCAAACCGAAATCCTACAGACATTATATGCTCGATAGGGGATAAAATGGATAGAATAAAAAGGCAGATACTCCAAGCTCTACTAGCAGGAGAAGTAAGCGTCTACGAGCTGATAGACAGGCAAGATGCTTCACTTAATGAATTTTTTGAAGTATTTAAGGAACTGCTTAGGGAGAACGTAATAGAAGTTGAAAGAGGAAAGGTTAAACTTACAAAAGCTGGAACGGAGATAGCAAAAAATCTTAGAAATTTTGGAGATTACTACTGCGTAAACTGCGAAGGAACGGGGTACGTTATAAATAAACATTTTTCAGAGATACTTAGAAGGTACAGGGAGATAGTTAAAAACCGCCCCGAGGCGGTAGATGTTTACGATCAAGGTTTTATAAGCCCAGAGGGAATAATTAGAAGAGTTGAGTTTATACACGAGCGTGGAGACCTCTATGGGAGTATATTCGTTGTTGGCGATGACGATCTTTTCAGCATAGCCGCAGCCCTAACAGATCTACCTGAAAAAATATTTGTTGTAGATATAGATGAAAGACTCGTAAATTTCATAAACAGCGCTGCAAAAGAATACGGTTTAAGAATCGAAGCTATGGTGTATGACGTCCAGCAAGCTTTTCCAGAAGAGCTCAGAAGGAAGTTCGACGTGTTTGTGACAGATCCTGTAGAAACCATCCCTGGATTGAAGCTGTTTTTCTCAAGAGCCGTTTCAACCTTGAAGGGAATTGGAAGTGCTGGATACTTTGGGATCACGACTCTTGAAGCTTCAAGAAGAAAATGGTACGAGATTGAAAAGATGATATACGATATGGGGTTCGTTATAACGGACATGATCAGAAAATTCAGCGTCTATCCGGATGACGAAAGGAACTTCTTTACTTTTCAAGAGAAGTTGCCGATAGTCAAAAATCTTGGAGTAAAATCGGACTATCCTTGGTACAAGTCGACCTTCTTTAGAATAGAGGCCGTTAAAGATCCAAAACCACTTGTAGAGGGAGAGATGAAGATAGACGAGGAAGTATACAAGGACGAGGAGAGCTGGGCAACTCCCTATTGATCTTTTATTTTATTAGTTTCACTCTAAATGCGAGTATCACAGGAAGGATAGCTAAAATCGCTGGAATCAAGCTGAAATCACTTCCTGCAGCAATCCTGCCACAGATGACCGCAGGACTCCAGGATTTCGTAATTAGAACTGGCAAAACTCCCGTAGCTATGATTGAAAAGAGAAACTGACTCCTTTCTCTATCTTTTAATTTTAGAGCTATTATATAGGCAGTTAGGATAAAAATTGATACCAAAGACTCACCTGCTACAAATACAAGCGGTGGGTTGTTTATTTCTATTCCATTTAAAATCAACAAAGCAATCCAAAGAGTTGTTAATATGCTGGAAACCAGCATCGGAGAAACTATCTTCGAAAATAAGATCAATCTTTCGCTTATCGGTAATGCTAACAGTACTTCTATCGTTCTTCTTTCGAACTCTTCCGTTAGACTATCTATAACTATCCCAGCCGCTACGATTGCTGTAGTTATACACAGAAGTGGGATGAGGATAAGATAAACGAATCTGAAAGCCACGGATGCGCCTTCAGGAACCTTTAATTCCTGATTTTGATAAATCACCTTGTATTCGAAAATTGTCACGTTGCTTTTCTTTCTCAATTCTTCTTCAATTTTTATTAAATCGCTTTTTATTTTAGATAAAGCGATAGAGGCTCTATAATCATCTTCCGGAAGTATTAAATCGACATAGATCTTTTCTGTGGTTTTTATTATTGCAATGGCATCTACTTTGTTGCTGTAAAACATTTCAAATGCCTTATCGGAAGTCATGCATATGCCATCCATACCTATCCTACAATCACCAACGACAGCTATCTTAACCGGATAGTTTGAATAACTCGGGTTGTAGAGATATATGAGCCCGTAGGTTATTACACTGGAAAAAGCTGCAATAAAGAAAACGAGTAAAATAACGCTTGCAATTGTCCTCTCTCGTAAAGAGTTTTTTATCTCCTTAGATATTAACGTTACCAGCAATCGTAACCACCACTGTGTAGTTGTAAAGGAAGTGGAGCAGGCTTGATGCTGCGCAGGCCTTCCAGAAACCAAATTTTATAAAGAAGTAGAAAATTAAAGCTGTGGTGATGTGTAACATAGCAGGTAATAATAAAAATGATGCAAGGAACGGTGTCAAAAGCTCTAAGGAAATGTTAAGGAGTAAAAGAAGTTTTTCAGCTGTAAAAAAGCCAATTGCTGTAGATATACTAGAGATTGGATCTCTATTTGCTGCTATTGATAATCCTTTTGTAATTTCCTCGATTCCAGCTACGAGAATCAACGATAGCGGTAGGGCCAAAGATTTCGGAACTAAAAAGATAACAAAAATTATAAAAAATTCTGCAAATAATGCAAGTGAAACTCCAAAAAATCCCAAAAGAAAAGACTTCATTTTTCCTCCGTGAAAAGCTGCAAAGATCTTTTCTGAAATTCTTGTGGAATACAGAAGGTCAGGATATAGAAGTTTGCAGGTCAGATAGAACAAGAAGGCGCTGAGTGTGAATATCACATAGAAAGCCGGTAAGAAATCTTGAAAGTCGATGGTTTTGTTTTCAAGACATCTTAAAAGAGCGGTTAAAGGAGAGATCCTTGAAAATTCAGGAATTGGAAATACCGCTGGCATTACAGCATACACAGTAACCAGCAATGAAAAAATGAGGAGAAGCATTGTAGCTTCTCTATAACTTCTCGAAAACACAACTATGGCTGAATGGAAGGAAAAGAGTAAAAATACAACTGGAATAGCAAAGAAAAACGCTGGAGAGTTTAGAACAGTAGATATCGACGCCATCGCCAGAAAAGATGCAGTGAAGTAAGGTAGCATCTTCCCGAACACAATTTCATAATTATTAAAAATAGAAATTACGATTTCCAACCTTCTGGAGAATTTATCCTCTAAGAATGAAGACGAAAAGAGCTGGACAAAGAAGTAAGATGGAATCAGGAATATCATAGCCAAGACAAGTTTATCAAAGGGAGTTCTTATAGAAAGCTTTTCTGGATAGATGTACTCGTTTGTACTAAAAGAACTTACATCTTCAATCTCTCGTCCCGAATCTTGAAAACTCCCAATCTCTAAAACTTCAGATAGATCCTCTTTTAAGTCATCTCTCTTGGAATCTGCAGTTTCTTTCGGGAAGATATCTATTTGCTGTGTAGTATGTGCGGATGATTTTGGTTCGCTATATTGCAGATTCGGTAGCTTTGAAGAGTTGACGACTTCGGGCACATTTCTTCTTTCCAGATACCTAACCGAAACCAACACGGGAAAGGAATCACTCTTTTGCGATAGTTCTTCAAGATACTGTTGTCTTAGGATACCTAAAGCCTCATCCGCTGCGGCTACACTTCTGTCACTTTTTGAAGTCATAATAATAATTTTTTCATATATAAGAACATCCGGATTGTTTCCTGTAGTAAAGGAATCGGAAATTGCCAAATTTGCTGTATATAGTCGTTTGTCTGACTCAAAACCAGAGTTTACTGAGAAGTAGAATGCCACTGAGGATAAAAGCAGGGCAAATAAAATTGAAAGAACGTACTTTGAGTTCATCTTCTTTTTCTTTTGTGCTAACTCCAGCAATGCTACACGAAGCACGCTATTGATTCAACCGAAGAGGTTAAATCCATTACCTTCGAAATTACAACATGGTAAGTCATTTCGAATTTGGTGGAGTTGTGATCGAGTACTTAAAGCACGCTGGTTTTAAGGTGAAGGGCTCGAAGATAGTCTACCTAGATCCTTATCAGATTCCAAAAAACATGGAAAAGGCAGATCTCATCTTAGTGACTCACGATCACTACGATCACCTGGATTTAAATTCAATAAAGCAAATATATAAAGAAGATACTGTTTTAGTTGCACCGGAAGGTTGTAAGCTAAAGGAAGTTAAGGTCCAACCAATAAAAATTGGTCAGGAGTTAAATTTTGAAAGCGTCAAAGTAAAGGCAGTTCCTGCCTACAACTTAAACAAGCCCTACCACAAAAAGGGTATGGGTGCGGGATATGTAGTGGACATCGACGGAGTTAGGATATATCATGCAGGCGATACCGATAGAATTCCGGAGATGAAAGAAATTTCAGTAGATATAGCTCTTTTGCCAGTAGGTGGAACTTACACAATGGACTTAAAAGAGGCGATAGCTGCTACGAGAGATATAAAAGCTGAGTTTTTTATACCAATGCACTATGGAGCAATTCCGAATACAGCGGCGGATGTAGAGAAGTTTAAAAAAGAAGTTAAAAACGCTGTTATACTCAAACCACTTCTCTAACCTTCTCTTTTTAGCTCTGCAACGACAACGCTATAGCCTTTTGCACATTTGTTGGGAGCTTCTCCAAGAACTTTTCCCACTAAAACGCTCTCCCCGTTCGTCAATTCTACTGGATGGCATAGTGAATACATCCCACAGTCGAGTAGATCGCATTCTTTGCTTTCGTACTGAAACTTTGCACCTTCAACAGCCACTTTTGATTCCACTAGAGCTATTATCGGCAATTCTACGACTTCTACGGCGATCACTCCCTCATCATGAAGTGGGCATTCATGCACTTCCCCGTTTCTGAGACCAACTATCTTGTACTTTGCACCAGTTCTCAACTTTAAACACGTCTTCTTTAGTTTGCAGTTTTCACATTCACTTTTTCCGCCGAGGAAAATGAATTCCACACCTATCTTGGCCCAATCTTTTCCGCATAGCGTGACAATCCTGTTTACCTCATCCATCAACATCACCTGAACTTGTAGTTTTACTCTATTTTAACCTTTGCTAAGCTTTTACTGAGTGCAGATCATCGACTACTTCGGCATCAAAATCTAAGAATTCGATAATTTCTTCTTTAACAGCGTGAGTTTGGGGATAGAGGTGCACAAGAAACAACTTTTCAGCCTTACAAAATTTTAGATTCTCTTTAAGATTTTCGGGGGTTGTGTGGTAGTCTGAGTGGTAATTGAAAGGTAAAGATAGCTCGTGTATTAGGTATCTGCATTCCAAAGAAATCAGTTCTACAAAAGCCCTCGTATCTCCGCTCACTACTACTGTGTCATCGACGATGTATGCTTGGCTTTCTACACTGTGTATCGTAGGTATCGCTCTGAGGTTCAAATTTCCAATTTTAAACTCTCTAACTTCAAGCACATCAAATTTAAGCTTGTTCCTAAGGTATGGATATGCCTCCAAAAGACTCTCTAGAAAGAACCTCGTACCTTCCGGACCATAAATCTGTAATTTTTCTGCCCCATTCAACCATCTCGCCTTCAAAATATTCAAGAGATCCCCGTTGTGGTCAAGATGGTTGTGGGTTAAGCAGATAGCATCTATATCGCAAACATCCACATTTGCCTCTTCAAGTCTGAGCATGCATCCACATCCAACATCTATAAGAATTCTACAATCTTCTTCAACGAGTATAGAGCTCTGCGCTCTGTTTTCGAATGGGACCGAAACTCCAGTACCTAGGAAGGTAATCTTCATCATATCACCCCTAAAAATTCGGCAAGTTTTTCCTTAAATTTGAGAAGTTCGTCTCCTTTCAATATCTTGAATTCTCTCCTAAGGACCTCACCTACGTTTTTTCCTAAAGAAGCCCAGTTCTTGGCTATAAATCTCTCTACAGACTCTTCAGGTTTTGTGCTCTCTCGTAACTCAAAGCTCCACCACCTTCCATTTTCGATAAATGGTCTAAATCTCCTATTTTTCTTGAGGAAATTTTCTACGTTTTCCTCATCCTCAAACTTTGGTCCCATCTTTTTGTAGACTCTGGAAAGCTCAGAAATCTCGCATTCGAAGAGTAGGTAGCATTTATCGTTTGCAAAGTAAGTGTATCTCATGGGCTTATAGCCTTCTTTTTCTAGAAATTCGAATATCTTTTTTGCTGCTCTTTCAAGTTGCGGATATAAGTTATCTTCTACTATTTCTGGTTTTTGGAATTCAACAGCAAAAACTGAAGAGTTTCTTAGTTCTATGATTTTGAGAACCTCTTCGTCTGATGGTATTTTTAAAGGTCTCTCGAAAAAGAAAGCTTCACTGGGATTTTTCAAAAAATCTCTGCAAAGCTGCACGAATTTTGCAAGATTGTCTAAACTTAAGTTTGCGGCTACGTTTCTTTTCTCGTCAACCGGATCTACAACAAAAAACACATCTCCAGTTCTTTCTTCTCCTTTTCCAACATCTATTACAGTTTTTCTGCTCCATTTGGTTGCGTTTTTTACCAATTCAGCAAAGGAGCCATAGTAAACGATTAAAAGTTCACAAAGATACCCTGAAAAACCTCTAACCTTGTATTCAGCTCCGTAAAGTCCATTTACCTTTAGAAACTTTTTCAGTATCCGCACTTCGTTTTCTTTGCCTTTTATTCTGTCTTTCAGCCATTCATGATGAAAAGGTGTTCTATCTACGGCAGATTTTATCTCAGCAGCACATTTAACTTTATAACATGGAACGATTTCAACTTCAACACCAAAGAGTCTTCCATGAACATAAGGGTGTTCAGCGTATCTAACTTCGTAACTTTCGAGCACTTTTTTACCTATCTCAAGACCTTCTTTCTCTAGCAATTCTCTAGAAACTTCTGGGTCAAAAAATACAAATACATCTATCTCCAAGTTATCTTTAAGCCATGTATTTCTTGCATAACTACCAACGAAGATGTATTCGACACCTATCTCGTTTAGCCTTCTTCTTATCTCAGCTTCAGCCTTCCTACCGAGTTGAACTTCTTCCTCACTTGGAACTACGAATGGAATTATTTTTTCCAGTATCTCTTTAACCTTTTCCATCTACCTCTCTGGTACAAGTTCGAGATATAAAAATGATCCTCGAAGTTGCTATCCTCTCCTAAATAGTTCTATCACTACATAGTTGACGAGAAGTTCCGCTATCTCTGGAGGTAACGAGTTGAACATCTGGTTCACTACTGCCATCTCTTTCGTCAGTCCTTTCTCAAAACCAAGGACTTCAAGTAGTTTTGGACCGTAGGTAGCCATGTACCTCTGGATCTCGCTTAATAACCTGCCGACGGATGCTAAGTCCATCTCAGTAGGCATTAAAGAATTCATCAGTAGTCCAAAAGTTTCTATAAATTCTTCCAAATCGCTCTTAGGAATACTTTTTAATTTTTCAGTGCATTCGCTGAGATCTCTTATCATATCCTCAGCTAAATTCTCGTGAACCGGTGTTAGTGTAAGATGGACACTTGGGGGTATATCTATATTGGCTATACCTTTCTGCGCTAAAAAGACCCATCCTTTTTTTACCATCTCATCGCAGAGCTTGAACAAGTTTATTTCATTCGAAGTAAAAGCCACAATAACTGTAGGATCTCCCATTATCTTGTATCCCAGTTCTTTCAGACCATCCAATATTTTTTTCCTTGCATTTATTATCTTTCTTGCAAGTACTATATATCCTTCTTCCCCAAGGTAGTGCAATACTGCCCAGGTTGCTGCCAAAGGTCCCTCAGAACGAGAAGAAAGTACTGCTGGGTTTACTATTGGATATCCTGGCCATCTTAAGTTTGCATATTGTGAGAACATTTTATAAAAACTTTTTCTGAAAAGTACAATAGAAGCACCTATCGCTGAATATGCATACTTGTGCGGATCCATGGAAATTGAAGTTACGCCATCTATTTTGAAATCAAATTCTGGTATTTTTTCACCAAGCTTTCTCATGAATGGCAAAACAAAACCTCCAACGCAGGCATCTACATGCAACCAGAGATCTTTATCCAAAGCAATCTCTGCTAGTTCCTCGATTGGATCTACAGTACCAAAAGGCCAATTTGGTGTTGAACCGACGATCATCGCTGTATTCTCTGTTATAGCTTCATTTATCGCATCTGGATCTGCTTTGTATGTTTCAGTATTTACTCTGACTCTCTTTACCTTCAAACCCAGATACTCTGCAGCTTTTTCATAACAAGGATGTGCAGTTACAGGCATGACGATCTCGGGTAGAGATGTAAACCCTTTTTTAATCAAGAAGTTATCTCTTGCAGCTTTAACAGCCAAAAAAACACTTTCAGTACCTCCAAAAGTGTATGTACCAACTACATCTTCGTCGCCATTCATGAGTGATCTTGCTATATCTACTACATCTTTTTCGAGTTTTATCGCGCTTGGAAATTCTGTAAAATCCAACATGTTTTTTTCAGCGTACATTTTCCAAGCATCAAAAATTACCTCTTTTAGTTCCTCTATTCCTGGTTCAAATGCGATTGTGAATAATTTTCCACTTTTCGGTTCGAAGTCTTCACCAGCATATTCTTTCAGCTTTCTGATTATCTCTTCCCTGCTCAACTTTTGCAGGTGCATGTGACAATCTTGATTTAATTATATAAAGATTTTTCGTCATAAATAGTGCTCATTTCAAAGCTTTAAAAACTTCGATATCTTTGTATATCGGCCCCTGGGGTCTTAGAATGCTCTGCTTTAGCTTGAAATTATCCACAATCATCTCCCCAAATTTATCTTTAGCATGAAGACTGACAAAATTTTTTAGATTCTCACATCTTCTCTTAACTCTTGCTATCGTTATATGCGCTACGAAATCTTTATCTCTTTTGAATCCAAGTTTTTTTAGCCTTTCCTGGACTTCATCTGCAAGTATCTTCAATTTTCCATCATCTTTAGCGCCGATCCAGACAACTCGAGGATTGGAAACAGATGGAAAAGCACCAACTTCTGAAAACTCAATTTTAAAAGACTCAAATTTGATCTTGGACAACTCTTCCTTTATCTGGGGAACTTTCGTCTCGGGGACCTCGCCTAGAAAAAGCAAAGTGGTGTGTAAGTTTTCCTTTTCAACAGTTTTCAAACCACTTATTTTTGAAAGTTCTGCAAGCAGGGGTGAAAGTTTCTCTCTAACTTCATCGCTTAAATCCACCGCTACGAACAGCCTCATGCTTCTTCACCCATATCAGAACTTTAAAATTTTTTGTTGGAAAAATGGAAAAATTTTTAAGTTAGCAAGTGTACGCTAGCTATGAAGGTTGTAGGTATCGTCGGCAGTCCTAGAGCTGAAAGCAATACCGAAATTCTAGTCACAAAGGTTCTGGAAGGTGCAAAATCAAGGGGGGCAGAAGTGGAGATTTTTAAAATAAATGACATGAATATAAACTGGTGCCAGGGATGTTTCTATTGCCAGCAGTACGGAGAATGCAAGCAGAAGGATGATATGCAACTGATATACAAAGCCATAAAATCTGCCGACGCCCTAGTTATTGGAACACCGATCTACATGGGCCACGTGACAGCTCAAACAAAGACATTCCTCGATAGACTTTTAGCAATGATAAACGTTTTCAAGGGAGATTCTGTACTTAGAGGAAAAAATCTGGCTCTCGTATACTCCCAAGGGCGTGGAAGTGATGGAGAAACTGTATTGAGAGAACTCGGAATGAGACTTTCAAATTTCGGAATGAAGTTTGTAGGAATTGTAGGAGGAAATGGTTTAAATGAGCCAGGAGCTGTTAAAAAGAGGGAAGATCTGTTGAAGGCAGCTTATCAGCTTGGCACTCGAATTGTTTAATTAAAAGTACAATTTTTTGGGTCTAAAATCTCTTGAGAAAGGGAAAGCAGTTATTAACGACGATTCTTTAATTTTTAAAAATTTGCGGTAAAACCATTTGGGTTTTTATTTTTCTAATTTTTCCGAACAGGCTTATATAGGTTCGGCCGCTTTTATCTAAACGAGTGATTTGGATTTTGAACAAAATAAGCCGCCGGCGGGGTTTGAACCCGCGACCTGGTGATTACAAGTCACCCGCTCTTCCAGCTGAGCCACGGCGGC
>CAYZIW010000014.1:0-39486 GCA_964478605.1 uncultured archaeon
ATAAAGTCTGAATCTGCTTGGATCCTGAAAATGCAACTAATTTCACCAGTAAAGCAAACTTTTACAATATCAATATGGCTCTTTGGTTATCTTCTAATTTTATATGACGCAATAAAACTAGCAATAACAAAAAGATTCGATGAACACACTTTTTCTTTCTATTCTTTTGCCATAGTTTCTTGGTTTTTTGCATCTTCTTACACTCATCCTCAGTGGCATATCTTTATGGTTCCAGTAACAATATTTCTTTGTGAAAAATTTTTGACACGAGAAAACTTGATTTTCTCGTTTTTATATCAAATTATTTTCTTAATTTTTTCTATGCGATATAGCACTTGGGAAATCCTCAAATACTATATGCCAGCTACACTCATAACTGGAGACTATTCAACAATTGTTTGCACCTGTCTTTCCTTTCTACTCGTTATTTGGATTCTAGAAAACAGAAAGGTATTAAACTCCTCTACTGAATCAAACCATGGAGTGCAGAGATAACATCAAAAAGTATCAAAGTAAGAATCCTTTTTTGAAGCTTCTAATTAAAAAATTCTTTGCGGATCTTGATAGTCTATTGCTACCATTGAAACGAGAAGTTAAAACAGCCTTGGAGATAGGTTGTGGAGAGGGGTTCGTTACAAAGCACATTCACGATCTGGGTTTTAGGGTAATTGGAGCAGATATCTCTGACGAAGCTCTTAGAATTGCAAAGAAGATGTTTCCAGAAATAGAGTTTCTCAATATAGATATCTATGAGGTCGATAAATTTGGAAAATGGGATTTGATTGTTTGCTGTGAAGTTCTTGAGCACCTTAACGAACCAGAAAGGGCTTTAAAAGTGATGAAAAAAGCCTCAAATTATATGTTGATCAGTGTTCCAAATGAACCATTTTTCAGGATCGCGAATTTATGTAGGTTAAAGTATCTAAAACATCTTGGAAACACACCAGGGCATATAAACCACTGGACGATGATTAGCTTTAGAAGATTCCTTAAGCAGTTCAATTTCAAAGAGATTAAATTTAAGACCTCTTCAGTTTGGCAGTTCGCTCTTTGTAAAGTTTAATTTAATCAAAATAAAGTTTTCAAAAGCCAATCCTTAAAAGATCTTCCAAATTCTTGATCTTTCAAGGCAATCTCAACGTTTGCCTTGAGCCAATCTAACTTGTTTCCTATGTCGTATCTTTTTCCATTGTAAAGCATCGCATATATCTCTTTTTCCTTGCACATCAAATTCAGCGCATCTGTCAGCTGTAGCTCGTTTCCATTCCCAGGTTTAATCTTTTCCAGATAATCAAAGAGATCTGGATTTAATATATATCTTCCTATTATAGCAAGGTTTGAGGGAGCTTCATCTACTTCAGGCTTTTCTACCATCTCTTCAACTCTAAAAATTCCTTCTTCGACTTCGAAACCCTTTATTATTCCATGAGAACTTATTTTTTCTTTTTCAACTCTTTCAACAGCGATCAGATTTTTACCTTTGAATTTCTCCAAAAGCAATTTGGTGCAGTTTGGGATCGTTATGTTATCTCCTAAAAGCAAAGCAAATGGTTCATCGTCAACAAATGCTTTTGCATAGCGAACCGCATCGCCAAGACCTTTCTGCTCCCGCTGTCTAACGTAGTATATGTTCATCTCTTTTAAAATTTCATCTAGCTCATTATTAAAATTGTTCTTGTCAAAGTGGTCTTCGATGGCTCTCTTATGCTTCCCAGTTATGATCAAAACATCTCTTATTCCTGCTTCATAGACTTCTTCAACCACGTATTGTATTACTGGCTTGTTGAATACTGGAAGCATCTCTTTTGGCTGGGCTCTTGTTATTGGGAGCCTTCTCTTCCCAAAACCAGCTGCAGGTATGACCGCCTTTCTTATCATAGTTACCAGCAAACTCCTTCATATTTAGCATTTTTAACCTTTACCCTTCTTCCATCCACTACAAGCTTTCCCTTGCAGTCGATCCCTTCGAATTCTCTCCACTCAGTCACTATGAGTATAGCTTCCGCCTCCTCTATAACTTCTCGCGAAGAATTCCTGTAGTCTATGCTTGGAAAGATCTTTCGAAAATTATCCATCGCTCTTGGATCATAGGCAACGATCTTTGCCCCCTCGTCCAGCAGTTTTCTGACAACAACTACAGATCTCGCATCCCTTATATCGTCAGTTTCAGGCTTGAAAGCCAAGCCAAGAACTCCAATTTTCTTCCCTTCCAAGTTTCCAAGATGTTTTTTAAGAATTTCGATCATCCTCAATGGCTGGGATTCGTTCACTTCAAGAACGGCCTTTAAAATTTTTGGTTCTTCGCCAACTTCTTCTGCTTTTAAAATCAACGCCTTTAAATCCTTGGGCAAACATGAACCTCCAAAACCGAGCCCAGCTCTGAAGAAGTGCGGAGAGATTCTACGATCTAAACCGATGGCTTCGAACACTTCATAGCAATCAATTCCAAGTTTCTTGCAGATGTTCCCGATCTCGTTTGCAAAGCTGATCTTCGTTGAGAGAAAAGCATTTGCTACGAGTTTTATCATCTCCGCAGTCTTTATGTTTGTGAAGATCTTTGGACACTTGAAATGCTTGTAGAGTTCTGAAAGTGTTCTTTTTGATCTTTCATCCTCAGCTCCAACTACTATCCTGTCTGGATTAAAGAAGTCTTGCAAGGCACTCCCTTCTCTCAAAAATTCTGGATTATGAGCAATTCCAAAGTCAGCAAACGCTTTTCTCCCAGACTTCTCAAGGATCGGTATCAAATTCTCAGTCGTCCCAGGTAGCACTGTGCTTCTAACGACGACGATCTGCTCAGATAAATATTTTGAGATCTCCAGCGCTGCAGATTTTAGTTGGGATAAATCCATATTTCCATCTTTAAAAGGTGTGGCCACACAGATGAAAACAATTTCAGAATCCTTGACTTCTCTGAATTCAGTCGTTGCACTGAAATTCGAAAAATTTTCCCTCATGAGCTCCTTCAATCCCTTCTCATAAAACGGTGGCTCTGCCCTTCTTATCATCTCAACTTTCTTCGCATCCAAGTCGATGAAAGTTGTTTCGTGGCCAAGAGAAGCGAAGCCAATTCCGGTTACTAGGCCAACGTATCCAGCACCAACGACAGAGATCTTCACAAAGAGAAATCTAAAATTAAAATAAATCTTTTTCTCTTTGATAACTTGCCTTATTGAAAGAGATCGACGTTGTTATAATAGAATGGCAATTCTGATGGAAATAAAATCGAGCATAAGCTAAGAGATGTTTTGGCTTTCAGGAAAAAGCGGAGTTCTATAAAAAACGTAGTTAAACGTCGAGATTGGTAATCGCAACTCCATTTGCGGATGAAAAAGCCTTTGAAATAGTTTCAAACTTTGGAATTGAGATCATGAGCACATAGTGCACTAAAAACCCCTTTTACTTTTCCTATTGGATTTAAAAAATTTGGTTTCCGAGTTATATAATGTTTTGCTGAGAAAGGTTTAATCTAGGGAGACAGTTTATTGAAGAATTGATTCCAGACAATGCAAAAAATTTTATCACAAATTCAGGGATTCATCTCGTAAGCATCCTTCAACGCATAAACCTCGCTAAGCACTTTCTCAAATCTTTCAGCGTTGGCAACTGGCGCTTTTATCATCTTCCTGCAGAACTCCTTCTGAGCTTCAGTAGCACTTGGCTTTGCCATAAGCTCTACAGCAAACTTTGAGAAATCTCTTACAAAGATCTCGAAGATCTGGTCGAGCAGTTCATCGCTCACATCGTAAAGTCCTGCATAGACTTTCTTTGCCTCGATTATTAGCTGTCCATAAACGAGCAGAGTAAAGAGCTCGCCGACCGTTGCTAAGAAGTCGAAATCCCTCATTTGTTCTGCACTCGGTGGTGCGTTAGCGATCAGATCTCTAAAGCAGTCGATTTGCTCCTTGAAAACGTTCACGTTTGGCAAGGAAACGCTTTCGTAAACCTTTCGATAGTCATGGAATCTTACTTTCTCAAGCCCTCCTGCTGGCCCTTGGTTGAATAGGAAATCATCATGCTTTGCAACATCCATCTTCGGCACTTCAGCGAATTCAGCAGGATTGAAGAGGTAGTTGTAGAGGAATTTCAGGATTAAAGCCATGTTAACGTGCACCGTTCCTTCAAGCTTTGGCAATGCTCTTATGTATTTTGTTGCCATCTCGAAGTAAGTGTCCTTCTCAAAGCCCTTCGCTGCTATAACATCCCAGAGAAGGTTTATGACTTCCTCTCCTTCTCTTGTAACCTTCGATTTTACTATTGCATTGTAAAGCAAGTAGCGGCGATCACTGAGCGATGCGACACGCATGTAATCGCAAGCTCTCCTTGCGAAGAGCTTCATCGCAACAAGCCTGCAGTAAGCGTCGACAAAAAGCCTTTTGATGTGCGGGAAATCTGTTACGTGCGTTCCATAAAGAACCCGCTTAGAAGCATGGTTTAAAGCTTCGTAGAAAGCATGTGTGCAGATTCCAATTGAAGCCCAGCCAAGGTTGAATTTGCCCACGTTAACAGTGTTCAGCGCCGCATCCCAGGCTTCTTCGCCCCTCTCAAGGATGTCCTCCTCGCCAACAGGGTAATCGTGGATCAGGAAATCGCCAACGAACATCTGCGATGCTACGACGTTTTTAATAAGCTGGTAGTATCTCTCATCTCTACGCAGGGCAAAGAAAACAAATCTTCGCTTGTCCATGTCATAAGGCAAGCTCCCGTCTGGCTCCGCAAACCTTGCAAAAGTCGATATTATGCTTGCTACGTTTGAGTTGCCGATGTAGTATTTTCTGCCATAAGCCTTCCAGGTTCCGTCTGGCTGGGGAATTAGCTTGGTTTCAGTTGCATAGATGTCCGCTCCGTGTTCCCGCTCTGAAAGCCCGAATGCGAAAACCCCGCCGTTCTTGAGCATTTCTGCGACTTCTCTTTTTATCTTCTCATTCTTGCTCATCCATATTGGTCCCAGGCCAAGGATCGTTACCTGCCAGGTATACCAATAGGGAAGGCTGTAAAAAGCTAAAACTTCATTGTAGTCGCAAATTCGCCACGTGTCCCATCGAGTTTCGCCATCGCTGTATTCTGGAGGGGTTAGGAATGTATAGAAGATCTTGTTTTGCTTCTGAAATTCGAGAAAGTCCTCATACCATACCATCTTCCTGTCGTTCTCCTTAAGCTTAGCTTTCCCCATACTCTCAAAGAATTCAATCGTTTTCAGAATCAGCTCTCTTGCCTTCTCATCCAAATGCTCACCTTTGAACTTTTTGGGGTTTAACAGGATCATGAGGAAAAGCTGATTGATGAATTTATAAAGATAGCGAAAAATTACGAAGGAATAATGAAGATCTGCGAAAGATATTGGCATTTCTAACGCATTTGCAAGATTTAGTATTTAGAATCTTACTTGCTTCTTTTCGTTCAAACACTTCGTTTTTTATTGTAGGTTGGTCTAATTTTAGACGAATTCCCCAAGTTCATTTAGATCGATTTTATAACAATTTAAATTAAGATTTCAATTATGCTTATTTGAGCCAAAAATTTAAATGTCGTAGCAAAAAATGCAGTGTATGGCCAGAACGAAGAAAACAAAACAGGCAGCAAAGTTTGGACCAAGGTACGGATTGAAGATCAGAAGAGCTTGGCTAGAAATAGATGTAATGCAGAGAAAGAAGTACGTCTGTAAAAGGTGCGGAAAGAGGACTGTTAAAAGAGTTGGCAGTGGAATTTGGGAGTGTAAACACTGCGGCTACAAGTTTGCTGGCGGGTGTTACGTGCCATCTACAGCAGCTTACAAGGCTGTAGAGAAAAGTTTGGGATGATCTATGAGCTACAAATGTCTAATCTGCGGTGCCGAAGTTGACGTGGATCTTGAAAAAAATACTATACAGTGCATGATGTGTGGCGGGCGAATTTTAGTAAAGCCAAGACCACCAGCTAAAAAGAAGAGGGTAAAAGCAATATAACTCCTCAACAAAATTCTTTTGTGAAGTTCAAGTGTAGAGGTCTTTACGGAAAAAAAGTGGAAGGATTGGCTCTTGTATCTAAGAACCAGATCTCCCTTTTTGGCGATATAGCTGACGATGGAACTGTAGTTGCAAAAGATAGTGATATAAGGGGAGAAAACGTAGCTGGAAAGGTATTGGTCTTCCCATCTGCTCGTGGCTCAACGGTTGGATCGTACGTACTTTTAAAGCTAAAGAAGAGTGGATGTGCACCTTTGGCGATAGTGAATAAGAAGAGTGATTTGATCGTAGCTTCAGGCGCTGTAATCGCTGATGTTGTGCTGGTAGATGAAGTAGAGGACGAGTTTTTCAGTACAGTTAAAACGGGAGATAAAGTAGTTGTAAACGCCGAAGAAAACTACGTGGAACTGGTAAGATGATAGACGAAGCTGAGTTCAACAGGATAAACACCCTCTTTTACATATATCACTTCGAAAAGATAAAGAACGGTTATTTGTTCTATCTGATCCCAATTGCCGACGAGGAATCCATAAAGAGATTCATCGCTGAAATATCTCAGAAGTACGATGTCAAAGTGAGATACGATGGTGGTAAGTACATTTTGAAGGTGAAAAAATCAAAAGGAGATAATTTGTGGGTAAACTTTCTCCTCTTGATAGCTACGATCTTTACAACAACCTATGTTGGATCGTTCTTTTATCCTCAACCGAACATATTCGGAGGTTTGATGTTTTCTGCAGCCATAATGAGCGTTCTTGGAAGTCATGAGATGGGACACTATTTTGCAGCGAGAAGATGGAAAATGAAGACTTCTTTGCCATACTTTATACCTTTTCCAACCATAATAGGTACGATGGGGGCAATAATAAAGCATAAGGGAGCGATTCCAAACAGAAAAGCTCTCTTTGATGTTGGCGTTGCTGGGCCAGTTGCTGGAATTGTTGTATCTATTTTAGTTTTAGTTGTAGGATTAAAAATACCCTACGAATTATCTGGAGAACCTGGAATTTATATAGGCACACCGTTGCTCTTCGATGTCGTTGTCAAACTCGTGGGCTTCGAAGGAGAAGTTGTACATCCAGTAGCATTTGCTGGTTGGGTGGGTCTTTTTGTAACATTCTTAAACATGCTTCCTGTCGGACAGCTTGATGGGGGGCATGTTGCAAGAGCCATGTTTGGTAAAAGTGCTGAAGTTATCTCAAAGTCTGTTCCTCTACTCTTAATTGGTCTTGGATTCTATTTATCAGCTTACTCAATTCCAACTGGAGTCTGGATAGTTTGGGGATTGATAACTTTCTTTTTCGCTTTAAGTCCTCATCCAGAACCCTTAGATGATACAACACCGATAGACAGAAAGAGATTTTTACTCGGTATTGTTGCATTCTTACTTGCGATCCTTTGCTTCACTCCAGTTCCATTCTATTACTGAGAAGGATAAACTTTTTTAGATGAGTGATGAATTTGCAAGAATGAAAGAGAAAGTGGTCACGATAAACGTGGGAAAGAACGGTATAACGGAAAGTCTAATAAACGAAATAAATCTCCAGCTCGAAAAAAGGGGAGTTGTGAAGGTGAGGATGTTAAAGAACTATAGATCGCATTCAGGAAAAAGTAAGGATGAGATAGTTGAGGAGATAGCGTCTAAGGTGAACGGTAAGGTTATGGACTTTAGAGGTTTCGTGTTAACTTTGGAGAGGTGTTGAAAATGAGTACGGTCTATGATGTACCGGCGGACGTGTTGATTGGCAAACTTGCAGAAAAACTAAAGGATATGGTCGCTCCACCGGAGTGGGCTAAGTACGTTAAGACAGGAGTGCATAAAGAGAGGGCACCAGAGCAAAATGACTGGTGGTACTACAGGTTGGCGTCCATATTCAGAAGAATATATATCGATGGCCCAGTAGGTATAGAGAGGCTGAGAACTTACTACGGCGGAGGAAAAAGGAGAGGTGTCAGACCAGTACAGTTTAGAAAGGGTAGCGGAGCTATAGTAAGAACAGCGCTGCATCAGCTTGAACAGCTTGGATTCGTTCAAAAAACAAAAGATGGCAGAGTCGTATCGCCGATGGGAAGATCTTTTCTAGACAAGTTAGCAGCAGAAGTCAAAAAAGAAGTCGTAAAGGATATCCCTGAACTGCAGAAATATTAAGGTGGTTCGTATGGATGAGTTAGAAGAGATTAAGAGGAGAAAGTTGCTTGAACTTCAGAGGCAGAGAGAGTTGGAGGAGCTACAAAGGCAGGAGGAGGCAAGAAGACAGTTTGAAGCACAAAAGAGAGCTATATTAAAAGTCATACTTGAGCCTGAGGCAAGGGAGAGACTGACAAGATTGAAACTAGCACATCCAGAGATTGCTGAGGCTGTGGAGAACCAGATAGTTTACCTTGCCCAGGCCGGAAAAATTCAGAGTAAGATAACTGATGAGATGTTGGTTGAAATTTTAAGAAGGGCACAGGAGAAGAAAAGAGAAACGAAGATAATTAGGAAGTGATTTTTTATGGGGAAAAAGACGTTGGGTGTAAAATTAAGGCTTGCAAGGGCTCTTAAGCAGAATCGCAGAGCGCCTGTTTGGGTAACTATAAAAACAAAGAGAACTGTTTTTGGTAGTCCAAAAAGGAGACATTGGAGAAGGACAAAGATAAAGCCGTGAGGTGGTTTTGATGGCCAACATAGAGGTGGAGAGAATATATTCTATAAGACTTAAGCATAACGTTAAAAGATTTCCGAGATGGTTGAGGGCCAAGAAGTCCATAAAATACATTAAAAACTTCATGAGCAGGCACATGAAAGTACCGCCAGAGAATGTCAAGATAGACAATGCCCTAAACGAAACAATATGGAGTAGAGGAGCTCAGAAACCACCAGCTAAGCTAAGATTAAGAGCTGTAAAGTTCGATGATGGAGTTGTAGAAGTTGAGTTAGCTAAATGAGGCTCGCAGCCGTAGCTGGAAACCCACTTGTAGGGATGTACGCTAAATCTTCAGAGGATTTTGCAATAGTCGGTGTAAACAACGAGAACTTTGAGAACTTCATACGTGAAGAGTTGAATGTTGAAGTTGTAAGAACTACTATCGCAGGTTCAGAATTGGTAGGAGCTTTAGTTGCCATGAACTCCAATGGCGTTGTAGTGAGCTCAAACATCTTCAAAAAAGAGCTTGAGATGCTGGAAAGGAAGTTGGAGGTAAAGGTTATAGATTCTGCAATGACCTGCTTTGGTAACAATTTTTGCATGAACGATAAGGGGGGCTTGGCAAATCCAGAAGTAGAAGTAAGGATCATTGAAGAGGTGGCAGATTTCTTGGACATTGAAATTGTAAAAACAACCGTTGGTGGTATAAAAACAGTCGGAATGGCGGCCGTGATAACAAACAAAGGTGGATTGGTGCATCCCAATATAACTGAATGGGAAAAGAAGAGGATAGAAAAGGTTGTAGGTGTAGAAGTAGTAGGTGGGACCGTAAATTTTGGAAACGACATGGTTGGGTCGAGTATTGTGGCAAATTCTAAGGGTTGTGTTATTGGTAGAGAGACGACGGGTTTTGAGCTTGGGATAATTATGGATGCTCTATTTCCATGAGGTGGTTTTATGATGTTCGAAGTTCAAGGTAGGTTTAAGATTCAGGATGGCTGGCGGAAATTTAGAAAGATCGTTGATGCGAGCAACGAGAGACAGGCGATAGAGAGAGTTTATTCTCTGCTCGGAAGCAATCACAAGGTTAAAAGAAATTTGATAAAAATAGAGGGAATTAAGGTGATGCAATGAACGAACAGGAGATACAGAGAAAGCTCATATATTTGCAGCAACTGCAGGGAGAAGCGGAGAATTTGCAGAGAAGAATCGTTGAAATGGAGCTCTTACTTTCAGAGTACAACAAAACCTTAGAAACTTTAGAGTTTTTTAACTCCATCGACGGCAGTGTGGAAGTTCTAATGAACCTCGGCGGCGGAGTTTTTGCATACGTAGATGTTAAGGAGAACAAGAAGTTCTTAATAGATATTGGAGCAGGAATAGTTGCAGAGAGAGAAGTCAGTGAGGCGATCGAGTTTATCAAGAGCAGGATAGCGAAGGTGGAAGATACGATTCAAAAAGCATCGGCTGCGCTTAAAGGGATTGTTGAGGAAGCTGCAAAGATCCAGAACGAACTAGCAAGCTATAAGGAGGAAAGTGATGTTCAAAAGCCTTAAGGAGAAACTTTCAAAGTTCGTAAAGAGGATCGACAGTGAGGAAGAAAAGGTAGCTGAGGTAAAGACGGAAATTGAAGAAGATAAGGAGAGAGAAGAGAGAAAGCTGGGATTGAAAGAGAAGTTGTCGGCTGTACTGTTAAGTGGAGAGGTAATAATAGACGAAAAGAAGGTTGATGATGTTCTCTATGAGCTGGAGGATATTTTACTTGAAAGCGATGTGGCTTTTGAAGTTGTTGAGGAAATCTCTGCAAATTTAAAGAGTAAACTTGTTGGTAGGCGTAAGAAAATTAGCGAAAAATTGTCTGAAATTGTTCTTTCCGAGCTTAAAGCAACTCTTTTTGAAATACTAAATCAGAACAGTTTTGATTTTGATGAATGGGTGGCCGAAAGGCTTAAAGTTAAAAAACCGTTGAATATAATTTTTGTTGGTGTTAATGGAACTGGCAAAACTACAACTATCGCAAAAGTAGCAAAAAGGTTACAAAAAAGTGGCTATTCAGTGGTATTAGCTGCTGGTGATACCTTCAGAGCTGGGGCAATAGAGCAGCTCGAAGAACATGCTCAAAGATTGGGTTTGAAGTTGATAAAGCATAAAAGTGGTTCAGATCCCGCAGCAGTTATTTTTGATGCTTTAAAGCATGCAGAAAGCAAAGGGATAGATGTAGTTCTCTCAGACACAGCTGGGAGAATGCACACTAAAAAGAATCTGATAGATCAGCTTGAAAAAATTAAAAGAGTTACGAAGCCAGACTTGACGATCTTTGTAGATGAGAGCATAGCTGGAAATGATGCAGTTGAAAGGGCTAGGATGTTCAATGAAGCAGTGGGGATAGATTGCAGCATTCTTACAAAAATCGATGCAGATCCTAAGGGTGGAACGGCCATTTCGATATGCCAAGTGACTAAAAAACCTCTAATTTTCCTTGGAACAGGCCAAAATTACGAAGACCTTGTAAAATTCGATCCCAACTGGCTTATAAGTAGAATATTCTCATGAAGGTCGTAATACCGTTCAAATTTTTCAATCCGAAGTCGAGGCTTTCTTCGATTTTAAGTGAAAAAGATCGTGAAATTCTTGCAATTTTGATGTTAAAAGATGTAATCGATGTTCTCAAAAGGTGCAACTGTGATGTAACGGTTATAGCCCCTTTACATATAGATGTAGATGCAAAAATCAGGCTTGATCAAAGAACACTTGACGATGTGGTAAATGAGGAACTAAAAGATGTTCCAAAAGCTGTTGTCATGTCTGATCTGCCTTTGCTGAACGAGGATGTAGTAAATAGGTTTCTCGAAACGGATGGTGATGTTGTTATAGCTCCCGGAAGAAGATGTGGTACGAACATGCTCCTTGTTAGAAAGAAAGGTTTTAGGGTCTCTTATCATTACGGAAGTTTTTTGAAGCATTTAAGGATAGCTAGGGAACTCGGTATGGATGTAAAAGTATTTGACTCTTTCCTAGCTTCAATCGACATCGATGATGAGAGCGATCTTTTGGAGTTGATGATACACGGCAAGGGTAAAAGATCTGAAGAGTTTCTAAGATCTTTGGGCTTTAAAGTAGAGTTTGAAAAGGTTCCGAAACTCGTGAGGTAGCTTTTTATACAAATGAAACTTTATTCTATCAATGGACGAAATCGAGATCTGGGTAGAGAAATACAGGCCAAAAACGCTGGATGAAGTTGTTGGGCAGGATGAGATAATAGGCAGATTGAAGGGATACGTAAAGCAAAAAAATATCCCCCATCTACTTTTCAGCGGTCCGCCGGGAACAGGAAAAACCGCTACGGCAATTGCTTTAGCAAGAGATCTTTTTGGTGATGCTTGGCGTGACAATTTCATAGAGCTAAATGCAAGTGATGAAAGAGGAATTGATGTGGTTAGGCATAAGATAAAGGAATTCGCACGCACCGCTCCGATTGGTGGAGCAGCTTTCAAAATAATCTTTCTGGATGAAGCCGACGCTTTAACAGCGGATGCACAAGCAGCACTTAGAAGAACAATGGAAATGTTCTCAAAGAACTGTCGTTTTATACTTAGCTGCAATTATCTTAGCAGGATAATAGAGCCTATACAGAGCAGATGTGCCATTTTCAAGTTTAGACCAGTTCCAAAGGAGGCTATGAAGAAAAGGATACTCATGATCTGCCAGAAGGAAGGTGTTAAAATATCGGAAAAGGGACTGGAAACTCTTCTTTACATAGCAAACGGTGATTTCAGGAGGGCTATAAATGCATTGCAAGGGGCAGCTGCAATGGGAGAAGTAATAGATGAGGAAAGTATCTACCAGATAACAGCAACAGCCCGTCCTGAAGAAATAGGAAAGCTTATAGAGGTAGCCTTAAAGGGGGACTTCATGAAGGCAAGGGAATTACTTGACAAACTTATGGTCAACTACGGAATGAGCGGGGAAGATGTAGTAAATCAGCTTTTTAGGGAGATAATAGCGGCTCAGATAGATGAAAGACTGAAGGTTTTGCTCATAGATAAGCTTGGTGAGATAGATTTCAGGCTGACAGAAGGTGCTAATGAAAGGATTCAGCTTGAAGCTTATCTCGCATACCTCTCTACTCTGAAAAAATGACGTGGATCTTAAAAGAAGATAGAACTTTCTGCTACGAGGAGGCAAAGAAGAGGGGAGAAGTTGATGAGGATATAATATATTTGCTCGATTTAATAAATAGTTTTGATAGTTATGTAACACTTTCAAGCTGCAGTGGAAGAATAGCAGTTCTTGAAATACCGGAAATTGGAAATAAAAAATCGACAAAATTTCTTGGGAAATGGCATAGAGCTGTCGAACTTGGAGAAGTTAAGGATGCAGCTATTAAGTGCAGAGAATTAGCTTGGTTTATCCAGTATCCACCCATACTCCATATAGCCTGTAAAACGCTTGAAGATGCTTACAAGCTTGCTAAGATTGCAAATGATGCTGGCTTTAGAAGGTGCGGTTTAATCTCTTTCAAGAACTTTGTTTTGGAAGTTTGCTCTTGGGAAAGGATTGAGCTGCCAATTGCTGAAAACGGGAAGATGATCTTGGATGATTTATATCTATCAAAGGTGATAAAGATCGCCAATTTCAAGTTAGAGAAAGGGAAGTCGAGACTTAAAAAATTTTACGAACTTCTTTGTTGTTTGAAAACGTAAAATCCAGCAAAGGCTATTATCATTGCCAAAAAGAAAGCTAAAGCCAACTCTCTTAAATCAAAATTTATCAAAAACCTTGCCGAGCTCCATAAGATTATAGAACAGGATAGAATGAGGAAAGTTATGGAGTAGTACTTTCTTGTACTTCTTCCTTCTGCATAGGAATCCGCAGCTCTTGCGAACGTTAGCAACAAACCAGATAGTGTAAACCAAGCTATGCCGTGAAGTATAAAGATCGTAAAAATTCTGTAGTCCTCTTCAACTATTGCAGCGTTAATGCCCTGTATTATTCCAACGATTAGAAGTATGGCTGAAGTGAGATATAAAACGAAAGATACTCTACCCTCGACAAAGGACCTCTTTATTGCAGCGGCGTAATTTTCCACGCTTCTATCCCATCCATAGGCCTTTGCAAGGAAATAAACTCCAAGAAAGAGTATTATCCCCCCAATTCCAAGTTCTGGGTATCTGAAAAGTAAAGCTAGGGAGTAGACTAGAAAAATCATTCCTATCGGTGCCAAAGTTATTTTTGCTATCTTTGGATCGTTAAGCATCCTTCTTATCATAAAGTATGTGCTTTCTATTGTCTTGCTCTGCTTTACAACAACTCTCTGCACAGAATCAACCTTAAAACGAGAATATATAAGTGGAAGAATAAATTCATCCTCCGATCCATCGGTAACAACTAAAACACTTTCTGGCTTTATCGTTTCAGCGATTTCATCAAGCTGCTGGGCAATCTTTTTATCTGAAACCGTTCCAACTTTCTTATCCCCACATACAACAACGACGTCGCATTCTTCATGTTTGGATACTTCATCGCATACTTTTACACCAGCAAGCATAGCGTTAACGTCAGAATCTTCAGGATCGGCTATGCCGAGTTTTAATGAAGCATTAAGTACGTTTTCTCTTCCAACGACTGGAGAAGATACTCCAGCCTTTTCGCCAAGATCGTTATCCCTGTCTATAACAATTACAAGTTTCACGAAAATAAATAGAGAAAGTGGACTATAAAAAGCTAACCAAGCTTTCCGAGAACTTCTTTAGCTATTGTGTTAAGCTGGATCTCCTTCGTACCTTCGTATATCTCAGTTATCTTCGCATCCCTATAGAACCTTTCAACCTCGTATTCAGCTATGTATCCATATCCTCCGTGGAACTGTATAGCTTCATCGCAGATCTTTACAGCGATTTTTCCGGCAAGATATTTAGCCATCGAAGTTAAACCGGGATCTATTCTTCCCTGATCGTAGTTCCAAGCGGCTTTGTAAACCAGTAACCTTGTAGCCTCCAAGAGTGTTTTTAAGTCTGCCAGTCTATGCTGAATAGCTTGAAAAGCTCCTATAGGTTGTCCAAATTGTTTTCTTTGCTTTAAATAATTTACAGCCCTATCAAAAGCACCCTGAGCAATACCTAAAGCCTGAGAGGCTATTTCAACTCTGCTTTCATCGAAAAATTCCATAACCTGGTAGAATCCTCTGTTTAATTGTCCTATTATTGCAGATTCATCAACTCGCACGTTTTTAAAAGAAACTTCCGCTGTAGGAGAAGCCCTTATTCCCATTTTTCCGTGTATCTTGTTTACAGAAATTCCGGGTGTATTCCTTTTTATCAGAAAAGTCGTAAAGCCTCTATACCTTGGCTTAGCATCAGGATCAGTAACAGCAAGCACTATGTAGTAATCTGCAATTGTTCCATTTGTTATGAAGGTTTTCGTTCCGTTTATCACCCATTCGTCTCCATCCTTCTCAGCTTTTGTTTTAATAGCAGTAAGATCACTCCCGGCATCTGGTTCCGTGTAACAACCCGCTGTAATTGCTTTTCCCTTTGCAACTTTGTTTAAAACCTCCTTTTTTTGCTCTTCACTACCAAATCTCATTACGACTTCTGAACTAAAGTCTGCAAGGATTATCGCACTTCCGATAGTACTGTCAGCGCGGCAAAACTCTTCTACGATCAAAGTGTTTTCTAGAATCCCCATTCCTCCTCCGCCGTACTCTTCTGGAAAATGTACGCCTATAAATCCGAGCTCGGCAGCCTTTCTCCACAAGTCAACGGGGAACTCCTCTTTTTTATCAAACTCTTCTGCTATTTCTTTTTTGAATTCGTTAGATGCAAATTCTCGTGCAGCTTTTTTGATATCCATCTGTTCCTGCGTCAGTTCAAAGTTCATATCACAACGTTTGTGATTAAATTAAAAACATTTGCGAAATTTGTGGAGGGCAAGTTTAGGGTAATAAAAACTTCAATTTTTTAAAAATTCAAGAACAATTTTTATAAATTCATCTCTTTTTTGTCCTAGCAATGCATGGCCAGCATCCTCAAATATCACAAGCCTCGAATTCGGAATCAGTTGAGCTAAAATTTTACTGTTTTCTGGTGGTACAATCAGATCTTTTCCAGCCCCTACAATCAAAGTTTGATGTTTTAGATTTTTTAGCCTATCTGTTGCATCGAAGTTCAGTAAAGCCTGCAATTGCTTAGCATAAATCTCCGGAGGTGTTTGATAAGTCGAGTACCTTTTTATTATCTGCTCTAAAGAATCCCTATGCTTTTCAAGGTACTCTGGAGGGTGTAGTATTTTTAGAGTTTCCCTTGCTATTTCTTCAGCACTCATCTTTGACCTATCCATGGTGAAGAATCTTATAGCTTCCTCCCTTGGCGGTACTGCCAAAGCTCCTCCGGGGTGAGTTACAACGAGAACCAGTTTTTCAACCCTCTCGGGATAGCTTAAAGCTATCTCCTGAGCTATCATTCCTCCCATCGATATTCCCAAGATATAAGACTTCTTTATTCCTAAAGAATCCATCAGCGCGATTGTATCGTCGGCAAAAATTTTTATTGAGTACTCTCCGTTTGGTTTATCACTTCTGCCAGATCCTCTGTTGTCAAATACCACTACTTTGAAATGTTTCGAAAACTCCTTCAAAATAACTGGGTCCCACCACAGTACATTTCCACCCAACCCCATTATCATCAATAGCGGAAAACCGCTTCCGTGAACTTCGTAGTAGAGTTTTACACCGTTCACGTATGCAAAGGGCATAGCGAAGTTAGAATAGGACGTTTAAAAAATTTGACTTTTTGGAGTTACTAATGGATCTCTTCTAGTATCTTGTTCATCTCAACAGCTTTATCTTTCAGAATTTCAATAGCTTTACGTACAACTTCTTTAACAGGCAAAGCTCCAGTACCTTCGGCAGTAAAGAGATAATCGTTTGTTTCTTCGACGCTTATCGCTTTTAATTCACATGCTTTTACACATTCAAGACACATTGAGCAATTCAGAAGATTTAAAACTTCTATCTTTTCCCTCTTTGTGAGTACGTTTCTCGGACATGCATCTATACAATCCCCACAAAGATTGCACTTTTCAGAGATTTCGATTTTCGGGATTATCTTGTAGTAGCAAACTGAAACAGGCTGAAACTTCGCATGTTCTTTTCCTGTGCCAAGTCGAGCGACGGCTTCAATCATCAACTGTTGACCTTCAAAAAGCTCTATTATAGGAATGTTGTCGTAAACGAAAGTAATTTGGGGATCATCGCTTATAAAATCTCCAGAATAAACAACCTTTGGCCCCTCAACGTTCAGTCTTAGAGATATTTGACAGTTTGGGCAACCTTCCCCACCGCAGACGCATTCGCTTGGAAGGTTGAAACGATTAAGATCTGTTTTAATTGGAATTAGGCCTATCCTGTGGGCTATCATTTCATCGTAAACGTAGCTTGTGTTAACGTAGAAGTCTACGTAATCAACTGCAAGCGTTGGAACTAAAGCTTTCATCGCTCTTCGCAAAGAGTTCGCAAGTGCAAGGGAGCAATCTCGTAAAATAAATTTGATCGAATTTGTACTTTCCTCAACTATCTCAATGCGGGGTTTCATCAGACCCTCCTTCCCCTCTTTCCACCGGGAGGTCTAGTACCGTCGTGTGGTATTGGTGTTACATCTTCAATTCTTCCGATTTTAAGTCCAGACCTCGCTAAGGCTCTTATCGCTGCCTGTGCTCCCGGACCGGGTGTTGTACTCTTGTTTCCACCAGGAGCCCGAACCTTTATGTGTACACCTTCAATTCCTTTTTCTTTAGCTACGGCCGCAGCTCTTAAAGCTGCCTGCATGGCTGTGTATGGGTTCCCTTCATCTCTTGCAGCCTTTACAATCATCCCTCCGCTTACACGAGCGATCATTTCACTGCCTGTTATGTCTGTTATCGTTATAATCGTGTTGTTATAACTGCTAAATATGTGCGCTATCCCCCATCTGGGTTTCTTCTTCTCGCTCATTGTTTCACCTCTTTAAATGGAGAATTTTTATAAAATGATATCTTACTTTCTAGATCTCTCGTAACTATAAAACTTGGAGATGTAACCCTTCTACCGTTGACCTCTATATGGCCATGGGTTATTAGTTGCCTTGCCTGCTTTATAGTTTTAGCCAGACCTTGGCGATATACGATCGTCTGAAGTCTTCTTTCAAGAATGTTTTCAACGGTCAGATTAAGTATATCGTCGAGGGTTGCATTCTCTGCCAGTACACCCATCTTGTACAATTTCTCAATTACCTTCCTTGAAATCACTTTGGCGTACTCCCCCTCTTTGCCTGGTAAGTTTATCTTTCCAAGCATATCTCTCGCAACTCTTCTGTATTTTCTTAAGATATTCTGGAACCTCCAAAGTTCCCTTTTGTTCCTCAGACCGTATTTGATAACAAGCTGAACTTCCCTTTCAAGCCTCGCTCTATCCCAAGGATGAACAGGAGATACATACTTCTTTCTAGCTCTTTTTGGGTCTCCCATTTACTCACCTCACTTCTTTCTCCTTATAACACCAACAGTCCTGCCTTTTCTACCAGTAGATCTAGTTCGTTGGCCTCTAACTTTCTTGCCTTTTGCATGTCTAACCCCACGGTAGCATCTTATCTTTATCATGGTTTCTATGTCCAGCATTTTTGCGAAGTCGATATCTTTTCCAAGTAGATGCAAGTTAGATCCGGTTACAGGGTCTTTTCGTCTATTTAGAACCCAGGGTGGGAGACTTTCTATATCTTCCTCGATCTTTTTCTTTATCTTTGTGATAGTCTCATCATCAAGCTCTCCAAGCTTTGTTCTCGGATTTACTCCGAGTTCTCCAACGATGCACTGAGCCAACCTTATTCCAATTCCCTTTACACCGGTCAGTGCGAAGAGTACATTCTTATTTCCATCGAGGTCCGTATCGGCAATCCTGACTATGTGTTTGAAAGCCATCTTATCACCGTACCAGAGAGTGGATTCGAGAGGATATTTAAAAGTTGTGTAGATGAGGTTTAACTTCTTCTTCTACCCAATTTACCGGGTTGAACTATTCCTAAGCTTCTTGCACATTTGGGGCAATAGTGCATTTTTTGATTCATCAAATGCACGTTTTTCTCGCCAACGAGTTTTATTATATCATAGTCCAACTTAAAACCTCTATAAACTGCGAAAGTTTTAAATCGGGGCACCTTTCTACCGCAGCCATCGCATCTTATCATGTAATCTTTTCCTCTAGCCTTGCTCCTCTTATATTCTCTAACGTAAGGTGCCTTCATGTTTAAACGTAAACGAAGGTGAAGATAACCCTTTCGGCTTAAAACAAAAAATTTTAAAATTCGATTCCTTATTGAGGACATGAACAAAGACAGGCTGAAATCTCTGCTAGAGCATTGGATAGAACACAGTTTGGAGCATTCGGAAAAATACTTTGAATGGGCTGAGAAAATAAGCTCAGAAATGCCAGAAATTTCTGAACTTTTAAAAAAAGCAGCGATGAAATTTGAGGAAGGAGTGAGATTACTTGAAGATGCCAAAAACAAGCTTTAAGGTTTTACCGGCTGTAGATCTGATGAAAGGGAGAGTTGTAAGACTCGTGCAGGGAAGAGCTGAAGAAGTGTCTTTTGAGGCTCCAAATCCTTTGGAAGTTGCAAGAAGATGGATATCTAGAGGGGCTAAAGCTTTACACGTTGTAGATCTTGATGGCAGTTTTGAAGGCAGATTACGGCATGAGAGTATTATTAAAGAGATAATATCTCTAGGTGTTGAAGTGCAGGTTGGGGGAGGGATAAGAGACTTAAAAGTTGCTGAAAGATTGCTAACTCTGGGCGCTTCAAGGGTGATACTTGGGACACTTGCTGTTAAAGAAATCGATGCTGTGAGAGATTTTGCAAAAAGAAATCCTGAAAAAGTTATGATTGCCATAGACACGAAAAATTGGAAGGTTGCAATTAAAGGCTGGACGGAGGAGTCGGACTTTACACCGATACAGCTTGCAAAAGTTTATGAGGATCTTGAAGTCTCTTTCCTCTTTACAAACGTAGATGTTGAAGGTAAAGTTGAAGGGATAGACAGAAAAAAAGTTTTGGAGATACTGGAAAATGTAAAAAGACCAGTTTACGTTGCGGGGGGTTTTTCGAGCTTTGAAGATGTTAAATTCGCCAAAGATGCAGGAGCTGCAGGGGTGGTAATAGGGTCTGCTCTCTACACTGGAAAGCTTAAATTTGAAGATGTGCTTAAGATCCAACATGAAGAAGAGAAAGACTACTGAGACTGATGTTTTAGTTGAGCTTAATTCTGAAAAGACAGAAATCAGCACTGGTATACCTTTTTTTGACCATCTTTTAGGCACACTTGCAAAGTTCATGGGTAAAAACGTTGTTATAAGGGCAAAGGGAGACTTAGAACACCATATCATTGAAGATGTAGCAATCTGTTTGGGGGAAACCATAGCAGAGATTGAAAAGAAAGGTATCAGGAGATTTGGATTCTCGATAATCCCGATGGATGATGCAGTGGCAATATGTGGTTTGGATTTCAGTGGGAGGGGATACCTTGTTGTAGAGGGAGATTTTGGAGACGGAGAAATGAAAAACTATGACTTTTTGCACTTCTTGGATACTTTCTGCAGGAGAGGAGGTATAAACATCTATTTAAGAATTTCAGGAGTCAACCCTCACCACAAGATGGAAGCCACGATGAAAGCAATTGGCATAGCGCTGAAGGGGGCGCTTGAAAAAGTCGGTGATGATTATCTGAGCACCAAGGGGGTCTTGTAATCGATGATTGAAATCGATAATGTGACAAAGATTTACAAAAACCGCGTAGCCATTAAAGACGTCAACCTCGAAATTGGAGAAGAAAAATTGGCCTTAATAGGTCCAAATGGTTCTGGAAAGTCGACACTATTGAAGCTGATTTCGGGTATTTTAAAACCGAACTCTGGAAAAGTGATAGTACTTGGCGATGATCCGTTTAAAAATCCAGAGGTTAGACGCAAGATCGGTATCGTAACTCACAATCCAATGCTTTACAGAGAACTTACAGTAGAGGAGAATCTGAAGTTCTTTGCCAGAATTTACGGGTGCGAAGTGGATACATCCATTTTAAATCTACTTGATTTGAACTCCAAGAAGTCTTTAAAAGTATCTGAACTCTCTGTGGGATGGATTAGAAGAGTGACAATAGCTAGAGCTTTAATACATAAACCAGAGATTCTTATGGTCGATGAAGGGCTTTCAGGTTTGGATTTTGAAGCTAAGATGAAGATATTTGAGCTTATAAGGAGGAAGAGCAATTGCCTTATATATGTGACGCACGACTTTGGAGAACTCGAAGTTTTCGAGAGATATGTAGTTTTGAGAGATGGGCGACTGGTCTACGATGGTGAAGAAATCGAAAAAGCTATCAATGCTGCTGGGAGCTTTTGAAGTTGCAAAAAAGGATTTAAACTTAGAGTTTAAAAACAAGACCTCGATTAGCTACATGCTGCTATTCGCGATCACTTCAGTTTTTCTTTTCAGCATCGCTGGGTTGAAGGGCGAATCTTTTATACCAGCTTTAATGCTTGTTCTTTTCTTCACAAACATGCTCGGGCTATCGATATCCTTTTTAAGAGAGGTAGATCTTGAAACGATCGAAGGGTTAAGAGCTTCACCCTTAACTGTAAAGCAGATTGTACTCGGAAAGACCATCTTTAATTTAATATTGGCGGTTGTAATTTTTCTAGTAATTTACCCGCTAGCTTACGCACTTTTTGAAGTAAAAGGGGACTTCTATTTAGGATTTATTGCATTTTTAACCATAAATATTGCTATATCTATCGTAGTAAGCTCTCTTTCTCCTCTGTTAGCCTACTCGAGGGTAAGAGAGTTAGTTTTTCCTGTCATGCTTTTCCCTATACTATTTCCAACGATATTGACAGGTGTACAGTTCGTAAATTCTGCCTTGAACGGTTTTATTGATCAGTTTAAGTTTTATTTTATAATTTTTTACGTATTAGCCTTGCTCTCTCTTTCGAATCTTCTAGCAGAGTACCTCTGAATTTTTGAGCGGAATAATATTTTGAGAAAGTTAACATATAATCACTAAAAAATGCGAAAAATTTAAATATTATTTTGTCGGACAATAGATGCCCAAAATTACCCAATATTCGGACAGATGGAGGTCGAAATGACCACCCCTGTCCTGCTGTGGGCGGGCATAATTTCAGGTGGAAACATGCCAGCTACAAGGAAAATTAGTATAAGACTTACAGAAAAGCAGTACGAGAAACTTGAGCTTCTTGTAGAACATGGCGAATTTACGTCGGTTAGTGAAGCTATTAGGGCGGCAATCAAAAACTTTCTTGAAGAGTATGAGGGTAAGATCTCCGAGTATGCCCGCCTTGATGAGTATAGGTAGGTGGTGGTATGAAAAGTATCGTTAGCAAAGCCCAGGCTTATTTGGAACAGGAAAAAAACTTGCGAAACGAAGTTGACGAAGAGATTAAGGATTTCGAATTGCCGAAAATTGTTGTAGTTGGTTGTGGTGGTAGCGGGAACAATACCATAAGAAGGATATCTCAAATGGGCATAACTGGCGCAACTACTATTGCGATAAATACTGACAAGCAGCACTTATTAAGAACTAAAGCTGATAAAAGAGTTTTAATAGGTAGGAGTATAACTAGAGGACTTGGTGCAGGTGGATACCCTGAGATAGGACGAAAAGCTGCTGAATTAGCAAGAAATGTACTCGAAGAACTCCTCGCTAATGCTGACATGGTTTTCATATGTGTAGGACTTGGTGGTGGTACCGGAACAGGTTCAGCGCCTGTTGTTGCAGATATTGCCAAGAAGCAAGGTGCAATAACGATTGCTTTTGCACAGATGCCTTTTAAAGTAGAGAGAGCAAGGATCGGTAAAGCCATAGCTGGTCTTAATGAATTAAAGGAGATATGTGATACTGTTGTGCTGCTGGATAACAACAAGTTACTTGAATACTATCCAAATCTACCAATCGATGCTGCCTTCAGTGTAATGGATCAACTGGTGGCTGAGACTATAAAAGGTATAGTTAGCACCATCGCTGAACCTTCGCTGGTAAACATAGACTTTGCGGACGTTAAAGCAATTATGGGTCATGGGGGAGTTTCAGTAATGCTTGTTGGTGAAGCAAAAGCACAAGAAAAAGCTTCTGCAGTTGTTAGAGATTGTTTGAGTCACCCACTATTAGATGTGGACTATAGAGGCGCCACGGGTGCTTTAGTGCACATAACCGGTGGAAACGATCTAACCTTAAAGGAGGCTGAAGACATAGTTGAAAACTTAACTTTCAGTATCTCAGACAATGCAAACGTGATATGGGGTGTAAGAATAGATGAAGAGTTCGAAAACCTCGTTAGAACAGTAGCCATTATGACTGGAATAAAGCATAAGGAGTTCGTTGGATCATGTGAGACACTTGAAGAGTGGGAAAAAGAAAATAAAATTAAAAGCAGCACAACCACAAAAGAACCGAAAGAAAGAGTTTTTGTAAAGTCGAGTGCTAAGGAAAAAAGAGCTGCTGGGATAATAGATAGGTTATGATCGTGGAACTGTCTGCAGTGCCTTTGGGCTACACTTCGCTGAGCAAATTTGTTGCGGAAGTTTTGAAGTTGATCGAGCAGTGTGGTATTAGATATAGCCTTAACCCAATGGGTACAGTGATGGAGATCAAATCCTTTCAGGAACTTTCAGAGATACTTGAGAAAATAGACAAAAAGCTCAATGAGTTGGGTTCAAAGAGGAACTACTACGTGCTGAAAATTGACACAAAGGAAGGTGAGATGGAGAGAAAAGTTCAGAGTGTGGTTGAAAAGATGAGTTAATTTTTTAATCCAATTTATATTTTTAAAACTGTGATCTTGAAGGTTGGTGGCAGCGTTGCTGGGAGGATTGATGAGATAGTCAACTCTATTAAAAATAAAAAAGTACTTGTAATTCCAGGTGGTTGGAAGTTTGCCGATCTGGTGAGAGAAATATATGACAAGTTCGGTATAAGTGAGGATGCAGCCCACTGGATGGCTGTTGCTGCTATGGATCAGTACGGATACTTTATAGCTGAAAAAGGTATTAAAATTCTGGAAGTGGATAGCTTTGAGGATCTTGTAATCGAAGATTCAAGAGTCCTGCTACCGTACAAGCTTCTAAGAAAATATGATGAACTACCTCACTCTTGGGATGTGACTTCAGATACAATTTCAGCTTGGGTAGCTTCCAAGGTAGGAGAAAAGATGGTTGTAAAAGTGACGGCAGTTAAAGGTATTTTTTTGGATGGAAAGTTGATTGAAAAGATAAAGGCATCGGAATTGAAAGGTCTCAAAAGCGATGTGGTTGATCGCTACCTTCCAGAGTTCTTAATTAAGAGCAATGTTGATTTTTTCATATGCTCTGTTGATGAACTAAAAAAATATATACTCTTAGGAAAAGCAGAGGGAACACTGATCGAGGGGAGGTGATAATATGGAGGTCACGACATGCATAACCTGCGGGTCGGTATTAGTTGGAACTAATTACGTTGCTTTTCCATGTCCTGAATGTGGAGAGGAGATATACAGATGTAAAAGATGCAGAAGATTGGCGAACGCGTATAGATGCAAGAAGTGTGGATTTAGCGGACCATGAGGTGAAGATATGGCGAAGGTTATGATGAAGATCAGAGTTATGCCAACAGACGTCGACGTAGATCTGAGGACGATAGCGGAAAAAATAAAGGAGACCAAAATTGAAAATGTAGAGATCAGAGATCTTGCAATAAAACCGCTCGCCTTTGGTATAAAGGCTCTTTACATACTCACAGTGATGCCAGATGAGGGAGGGGTAGGGGACAAGTTCGTGGAAGAGGTACAGAAGATTGAAGGTGTTGAAAGCGTGGAGATAGAAGATATGGAGCTTTTATGAAGCTCGTCAGAATAGTAGCTCCGCCTCTTGCTGCGAACTGCTATCTCTTGATCGATGAAAAGACTGCACTGATAGATGTCGGCGGCGACTTTGAATTTATTTCCAACGCCTTAAAAAAATACATAGATCTAAAAGAACTTGATTACGTAATTTTAACGCACTCTCATTACGACCACGCTGCAGCTGCTGGATTCTTTAAAAACTTAGCGAAAATTGCAATGCATAAAGATGAATACTCACTTCTGAAAGCCCAAAAGTTCGCTTCTTTGTTTTTTGGCGTATCTTTCAAGCAGTTTGAACCAGATATCCTGCTATCTGGTGGAGAAAGGATCGAAATTGGAGAAGCTGAGCTGGAAGTTATTCACACTCCTGGCCACTCGCCTGGGAGTATTTGTCTTTACGAACCCGAAAAGAAGTGGCTGTTCAGTGGGGATACAGTATTTGCTTACGGAAGCTTTGGAAGAGTCGATTTTCCGGGAGGAGATGCAAAAGCCCTTATAAATTCAATTGAAAAACTTTCTAAACTTGAAGTCGAGAACCTCTATCCCGGGCATGAGGATGTGATCGAAGGAAACGCAAGAGAGCACATTTTGAAATCCCTAAAAATTGCTAGGATGTTTCTTTAACGAATTTATTTTATACCCTCGAGTGACTTTTTTTGTGCTCATAGGTGTGTCAGTATACGGAGAAGATAGGCCAGGTATAATACACGCAATCTCCAAAGCTTTAGCCGACAAGGGAGCTAACATAGTAGATATAGAACAGAATGTGATACAAGGCATGTTTGTAATGTTTCTCGTAGCTGAGGCTGAAAATGCAGAAGAAGTGGTCAAAGAAGTCAAAAAAGTTGCTGAGGATATAAATGTAAACGTTTTAATCCGTCCGTTTGAGAAAAAAAAGGAGGAAGAAAAGGAACTTTACGTTGTTACGATTCTAGGAAGAGATAGGGTTGGAATAGTGAGAGATATAACGAGGATTTTTCTTGAGTTCGGGATCAACGTTGTTAAAACTTCTCTGACAGCAAGAGGAGAATTGATATCAATTGAGTTCACAATCAGCGCAGAAGATGATATTGAAGCGGTTAAAAACCGTTTAAGGAAAGAGGCTGAAAAACTTGGTCTTGATATAGTTTTGCAGCCCTACGAGATATATCGAAAAGAGAAAAGGCTGGTAGTTTTTGACATGGATTCAACGCTGGTAGATGCAGAGATAATCGATGAACTGGCAAAAGAAGCAGGTGTTTATGAAGAGGTAAAAAGGCTCACTGAAAAGGCTATGAAAGGGGAGATGGATTTCAAAAGCGCTCTTGTAGAGAGGGTAAAACTCCTCAAAGGATTACCGGCAGAGGTTCTTGAGAAAATATACTCCAATATAAAACTCACAAACGGAGCTAAGGAGTTGATAATGAGTCTCAAGCAGGCAGGATACAAGATAGCAGTTGTTAGTGGTGGATTCAGTTATTTCACAGATAGACTTAAAGAGGAGCTTGGTCTAGATTACGCATTTGGCAATGAGCTTGAAATCAAGGATGGAAAGCTTACTGGAAGAATAAAAGGGAGAGTAATCGATGCTGAGGAAAAGGCGAAGATAATAGACGAAATTGCAAAGATTGAAAACATAAAACCCGAAAACATCGTTGCAGTTGGAGATGGTGCTAACGATAGACTGATGATCGAAAAAGCTGGTCTAGGAATAGCTTTCAATGCAAAGGAAGCTCTTAAAGAAGTAGCGGATGGCAGCATATCTAAAGAGAACCTGATAGGCATCGCTTCTCTGCTAAAGATACACTCAGAATTTCGAAAAACTTTATGAGAGCAGTTATATCTCTCTACTTACTCGCATTTTCTGTAAAATTGTTTGCGTATCTAAAAACAGGCTACTTCGCAATTCTTGGTGACGTTTTTCATTCTATAGCAGATATCTTTCTCTTGTTAGTTCTTTTCTTGGCAAAGAAGTACTCCTCAAAAAGTGGTGATGAGACACACCCCTTCGGACACTCAATGCTTAAAAATATTGCATCTTTAATGGTGGCTGTAGCCTTTATAACTCTAATAGCTTTTGAGCTAATAAGGGAGAGTATTGGTAGGGCAATCAATCCAGTAGTTTCTGAAAAGTACCTTGAAGCCGTAATGTACGAAAGCCTAGTTCTTCTACTTTTGATGATCTCAGCAGCGATAACTTTCAAAAAGGTTGGAGTTATTGAAAAAACTGTTTTCTTTGAGAGTTTTAACGATGCGCTTTCAACAGTCGCTGCAATAGTAGGTGTGGCCCTCTCTTACTACGATCCGATTTTTGATCCAATTGCTGCAGTTGTTATAGCTCTTTTTATTATCATAAACGCCTCAAGATTGATAAAATCCAACGTGAGGTTTCTACTCGGCATGTCTCCTTCTGACGAATTCTACGATAAGGTGGCTGAGCTTTGTAAGAGCTTTAAAGAAGTTAAAGGTGTCCACGATATGCTGGGAGTTTATACTGGTGAAAACGAAATTCATCTCGATATCCACGTTACAGTAGACGGTTCAATGAGCATATTTGAAGCTGATAAACTCTCTGAAAGGATAGCTGAAAAGCTTCAGAAGGAGTATCCAAATATAAAATACGTACTTGTGCATTTTTGCCCCCATATGGGAAATAAAAGAAAAATTATATAAATCTTTCAAGTCTCTTCAAGAATTCGGCAATTCTTTCCCTTGAGGTTGCATAACTGAGTCTGACCCAAGTATTGTACGCTTTACCAAAAGCTGATCCAGGCGTTAGCGCTACGTATTCCTTCTTTAGGATCTCTTCACAGAATTCTTGGCTATCTCTATTAACGTTCATGAATATGTAAAACGCCCCCTTCGGAGGTGCAAACTCTATTCCAAGTTCTCTTAACTTTTTAGCTATCATATCTTTTCTCGCCTTGAACTCTTCAACCATTTTTGTAATGAAACTTTGATCTCCCTTTAGCGCTGCAATACCAGCATACTGAACAAAAGAGGATGGGTGGCTTATCGAGTGTGACTGTAACCTCTCCATCCTTTCGATTATCCACTCCGGAGCTGCAGCATACCCAAGGCGCCAGCCAGTCATGGAGTATGTTTTGGAAAATCCGTTAATCGTGATCGTTCTCTCAAACATACCATCGAGTGCTGCAAGACTTATATGATTTCCATCAAATATTATTTTTTCATAAATTTCATCTGAAAGAACGAAAAGGTTGTTGTCTACAGCTAAATCTCTAACTTTTTTCATAAATTCTTTTGGATAAACAACGCCAAGTGGGTTGCTTGGTGAGTTGACTATTATCATTTTTGTTTTTGGATTCACATACTCCTCGATAGGGGCATCTTCAAATCCTTCGCTATGAGGTACCCATACAACTTTACCCCCAGCCATCAAAACGCATGCTTCATAGCTAACCCAAGATGGGTCAAGAAGTATTACTTCATCTCCGCTATCTATCAGGCTCATTATAGCATTAAATATAGCAAATTTAGCTCCGGCTGCAACGATCACGTTTTTACTTTCAGCAGGGATTCCATTTTCTTTTCTTAACTTCTCTGCTATTGCATCCAAAAGCTCGGGAATTCCCTTCGTAGGGGTGTAGAACACCTTTCCCTCTTTTAAAGCCCTTATTGCAGCATCTATTATATGCTGTGGTGTAACAAAATCTGGCTCGCCAACGCTCATGTCGACAACATCTTTGCCTTCTTTTGCCAACTTCTTTGCCATGCTAGATATTCTAAGCGTTGCGGAGGGTTGAACAACTTCAACTCTACTTGCTCCTCTCATATTCTCTCAACCTCTTAACAAGCTTAACCGCAGCTTCAACAGCTCTCTTAGCATAATCCACTCTCTCAGCAGCAGCAATTCTTCCCATCCCCGGACCACTAATGCCAAGAGTTACAGGTTTGCCGTATTCAAGGCTTAAATCCATTATCTTTCTTGCAGCATGTTGAGCTACAACTTCATCATGCTCCGTTTCGCCTTCGATGATGCAGCCTATCGTAACAACAGCATCTACCTGCCCCTTTTCAAGTATTTTTTTGACCGCTATGGGAACATCAAAGGCTCCGGGCACTCTTATGACATCGGAAATCTCAGCGCCAAGGAATTCTGCATGTTCTTTCGCTAAAATTTCCATCATGTACGTTATATCTCTGTTGAACTCCGCAACTACCATTCCAAGTTTTATCTTTTCCATGAAGAAATGAAGAGTAAATTGCTTTAAAAGTCTTTGCAGAATTTAATTTTTAGAATTGCTAACAAAAACGTCGACAATTTCAAACTTCTCAACATCAACAAGTCCGAGATCTGTCAGCTTGAGCTTTGGAATTACGGGTAAAGCTATAAAGGACAAAGAGATTATAGGTGACCTTAAATTGCATCCAAGTTCTTTTATTTTGTTCTCAACTTTTTCGAGCTTTTCAGCCAAAACTTCTGCTTTCTCATCACTCATCAAACCTCCTATGCGCAAAGGTAAAGCAATAACCTCTTTTCCATCACATACTACTATTCCACCCTGTATGTCTATCAAGGAGTTTACAGCTTTGCAGATATCTTCATCACTCGCACCTACAGCCACTATGTTGTGTGCATCGTGAGCTATTGTCTGAGCTATTGCACCACGCTTCAACCCAAATCCCTTTACATAAGCCTTAGCGATGTTGCTTGTTTTTCCATGTCTTTCCACAACTACGGCCTTTAAAATATCCCTCGAAACATCTATACCTTCAACTTCTTCAACAACCTCTCCAGTGATAATTTCTCCATCGTAAACAACTATAACTCTCGCTTTCCCCGGTCTCAGTTCAACATCTTTTAAGGTTATTTTTTTCGCTTTGACGCTTTTTTTAACCCATTCGGGGTATTCGAAACTCTTGAATTCCGGAATCCTTCCATCAACGAAAACTTTTTTTACTTCAAATTTTTTAAGATTTTTTAATAAAACTACATCAGCAAATCTTCCAGGAGCTATCAATCCGGCATTTATTCCAAAATACTCAGCCGGATTTATTGTTAGCATCTGTAGAGCGTGAAACTCATCTATGCCTTCCTCAATAGCCCTTCTATATAGGTAGTCGAGGTAACCTTCGTTGATTATGTCCAGAACGCTTCTATCACCATCAGTAACAAGCATAAGATATCTGTTTGGTATAAGGCTCTTCAAAGCTCTCAGATTTCTTGCGGCTGACCCTTCTCTGATCATAATTCTCATTCCAAGCCTAAGCTTCTCTTTAGCTTCTTCAAGTCTTGTAGCTTCATGATCGGAATAAACTCCTGCTGAAATATAAGCATTCAATTTTTCACCGCTTAGAAGAGGGCAATGTCCATCAACTATCTTACCTTCTGCAGCAAGTATTTTTTGAAGGACCTCATCTTCACAGTTTAAAACTCCAGGATAGTTCATCACTTCAGCCAACCCCAAAACTTGCTCAAATTTCATCAATTCTTTAATCTCCTTGACACCTATCTCTGCACCAGCCGTTTCAAGTTTTGAGGATGGTACACAGGAGGGAATTAAACAGTAAAACCTTAAAGGCGTAGATTTAGACTCTTCAATCAACATTTTTATACCATCAATTCCAAAAACGTTTGCAATCTCATGTGGATCTGCAACGACAGCTGTTGTACCCTTACTCACAACTAGCCTCGAAAACTCGGATAAACTTAGCATCGTCATCTCTACATGGGTATGCGCATCTATAAGCCCTGGAACAGCAAAAAGCCCTCTACAGTCGAACTCCTTTATACCTGAGTATCTCCCGACCCCTACAATAATGTTATCACAAAATGCTACATCTGATTCATATACCTCTTCCGTCAAAACATTCACAAGTTGAACGTTTTTTAAGACTATGTCAGCTCTCCTATCTCCTCTTGCCACCTCTATTATTCTTCTCTTTTTAGCAATCTTCGATGATCTCTCTAACAAGTTCCTCACTCACGTTCAAATCCAAACCTCTAAGGTACTCCACAGCTCTCTTTAAGTCTCTAATTTCTGCTTTCTTTAAAAGGTCTTTTAGATCTTCTTTTATACTCCATGGGTAAACTATCCAGCGCCAGTCTTCCATGAAGGAAGCGTAAAAGTCAGGAATTAGGCTTGAAGTCTTCTTGTAGTCAATAACTGCAACTTTTAGTTCTTTGGGAGAGAAACTCATCACGTGCTCGACTACTATCCTTACAGTATCTCCAGTGTCTGCCACATCATCGACTACCAAGACTTTCTTACCCCTTAGATCAACGTTCAGAGGTTGAGTTATACGGGCTTCGCAGGTTGTAGAGGCTGCAACACCCCAGTGTTCTGTTTTAACACTGTATAACTCTTTAATGTCAAGGTGGTCGCATATAAGCCTAGCTGGAACCCATCCTCCCCTAGCAACGGCAACAACTACGTCTGGGTTGAATCCGCTATTCTTTATCTTCTTCGCTAAGTTTTTACAGAGTTCGTTGATCTCTTCCCAGCTGTATTGAAGGCACCTGATATTCATCGAAGCAGTAGGGGTAGTATAAATTAAAAATACTTTCGTTGCATGTAAATTTATAACTTAAAATTATTAGAAATTCGAAAAAGTTAAATAAATTCTTTGGAACGGGGTATTTTCGTTTTAAAACACTTTAGAGCTCCAGAGGATTAAACAGAGCAATAAAACTCTGCAAAAATCCATAAAGTTTATATATGACCGATACCAAAAAACAGTGAGGTGATGAAATGAGCGAGGCTAAAGATTTGATTAAGAAGATGTGCGATTTGCAGAACTCGGATCCAGAAATTCAGAAATCTTTGGCTGGCTGGTCTGGAGTAGTGCAGTACGACATCAGCGGAGAGAAATTCTACGTAGAATACGCACCCGATGGAAAGTGTGCCTTTAAAGAGGGGACTCACCCATCTCCAAAGTTTACAATAATAGCAACATCCGACTTCTGGGTTAGGGCACTAAGAGGTCAGGAAGATCTGGTTGCTTCATTCATGATGGGCAAATACAAGATCCAAGGCAACATAATGGAAGCCCAGAGACTTGGAGCAATAGTGAAGAAATTCCAAGGTAAATATAAGCTCTAAAAAAGTTTTTATTTTCTAACTTCCTTTTTTCTTGGTGAAGTGCAAAGTTTGCGGAAAGGAGTGGAGTACTAGTAGATGTCCTTACTGCGGAGAGACCTACTGCTCTGAGCACATTCACCCTCTCGATCACTTCTGCGAGGGGATTACGAATAAAAGAAGTGCTAGAATTAGATTTGCAAGCTACGGAGTAAACAACATTATCATAATCGTTTGTACAATTTTATTCTTTATATCGATCTTGAACTGGAGGTTGATGGTGGACCTCTTCGCCTTGCACCCTTCTATTGCCTACATTTTTAAAATGCCATGGCAAATTTTTACGAGTATGTTTTTACATATAGAATTTTGGCATTTCTTCGTAAACATGTTCGTCCTGCTTTTCTTTGGTAGCGAACTTGAAAGAAGACTTGGGTCGAGAAGGTACACTGAAATTTTCATAGTCTCTGGACTTGCTGGTAGTTTGGGTTATATAATTTATGCAAATCTTCTGAACAGCTACGTACCAGCACTAGGAGCTTCAGCAGCAATTTTCGGAGTTTTTGGATGTTTAGCAATTATAGCATAATGATCTTTCCAATACCAATTCCGATTGGTATAAGAACAGCTTTGTTTTTATTTGCAGCATACGATTTTTGGATGATGATTCTGAGCTCTGCAGGGGTTTTTACAACCAACGTAGCTAATGTTGCTCATCTTGCCGGTCTTTTTGTTGGTCTATATTATGGAAGAAAATATGGAAGGAGGAAGATCCGTGTCTACTGATCTAAAGCTCTGGAGAGAAAAAGAGAGGCTAAAAGATGAAGTAGTAGACTGTTTGACGGCCATCATAACTACGAAAGGCTGTGCATGGAACCGCTGTTACATGTGCAGCTATGCAAGGGAAAGCAGGCAGGTGAGTGAGAAGGAGCTGATAGAACAGATAGATGCTATTTTCAAAAATAAGGCAAAAGTTTATAAAATTTTCACATCAGGTAGCTTTTTTGATGATTCAGAATTGCCGAAATTTGTGAGAGAATACGTGGCTAAAAAATTCAAAGAAGTTGGGGCAGAGAAGCTGATAGTTGAAAGCAGACCAGAGTTTATCGGAGAAGATAAGCTTTCTATCTTTGAAGACATAAATCTTGAAGTGGGAATAGGACTTGAGTCAGCAGATGATTTTATTAGGGAGAAATGCATAAATAAGGGCTTCAAATTTGAAGATTTTCTGATAGCTTCAAAAAAACTTAAAAGTTTCGGATTTAGAGTCAAAGCATACCTGCTGCTAAAACCACCTTTTCTCTCGGAAAAAGAAGCTGTAGAAGATGCACTAAACTCGATTAAAAAAATTGAAAGTATCGCTGATGTTGTCTCGCTCAATCTGACGAACGTCCAAAAGAACACTCTTGTGGAGAAGCTCTGGTATGCTGGATTATACCGCCCTCCTTGGCTTTGGAGCGCAATTGAAGTGCTTAGAAAATCAGATTTAGAGATAATCTGCGATCCAGTTGCTGCTGGAAAGAGTAGAGGACCTCACAATTGTCACAGCTGCGATTTAGAAATTGCAAAGGCTATAAGAAACTTCTCTTTAACTCAAGATAAATCTTACCTTGAAGTTTACTGCGAATGCAAAAGGAAATGGGAAGTGGCAATAGAACTCGAAAATTATTCAAGGATTCCTCTGTTTTCTTAAAAATGTTTAATACTAAAATCAAACATGTTTTGGATCTCGTAGAACATTATTGGAAAGATCAAGAACAGAACTACAACGAGTAAAAAACCCATTGCCAATGCTAAAATGGTCGCTGCAAGAGCTTCAACAAAGCTAATCTCAAGTATAATTTTTATAGAATATATATAAACTAAAATGAAAATGAGAAAAGAAAAAAAGCTAAGGGGTGTTATGAACAGAGCTACAAAAATTATGGATGCAAACAAAAAGGCTCCTAAATTTGCAATAACACATTTTAGAAGCTTTCTATCTTTGCCTATAAACTTGAGTCCGAGCCATATAAACGTCCCAGGCAGCAGTAGGAGTAATATAAAAAATACTGTAAGGCTAAGAAAGTACTGCACCCTCGTCAGCTCCCTTTACAAGCTTTGCGTACTTGGCAAGATAGCCTTTAAGTTTTCTTTCCTTCGGTTTCCATTTTTCTCTTCTTTCGGCAAACTCATCCTTAGAAACTTCAGCGTTGATACTTCTCGCCTTCACATCCATCTTAATAACGTCCCCATCTTTGATTAGAGCGATATTTCCACCTTCTGCAGCTTCTGGAGATATGTGTCCTACACAAGGCCCCCTTGTAGCTCCGCTGAATCTACCGTCTGTAAGCAGTGCAACCCTCTTTAGACCCATTCCAGATATTGCTGCAGTTGGTAGCAACATCTCTGGCATACCCGGGGCGCCTTTCGGTCCCATGTAACGTATAACGACTACATCTCCCTCCTCTATTTTCCCGTTGAGTATAGCGCTTAAGGCCTCTTTTTCGCCATCGAAGACTTTTGCAACCCCTTCAAACTTCATCATTTCCTCACTAAGTGCAGCCGTTTTTATTACACTGCCTTTTTCTGCGATGTTGCCCCTCAATATCGCAATTCCCCCTTCTTTCCTGTAAGGATTCGAAAAGTCTCTAACAATATATATTCCTCATAAAAAAGCCGTATCTGCAAACTCATAGATTTTTTTACCGCTCACTGTCAACTCGTTATGGAAAAATCTTTTCGCCTTTCTGATGATCATTGGTACACCTCCACTTTCATCGAGATCCACAACGTAATCTTTGCTTGCAGGATCTAAAGCAACTATGTGTGGTGTCTTGCGACTAATTTCGTCAAAGAGATCCAAAGAAAGTTTTATTCCTGCTTCATTGGCGATAGCTGGTAGATGCAAAACAGTATTTGTAGACCCACCGATCAGCATGTCCATGGTAATTGCATTTTCGAATGATTTTTCATTAATAATATCAAGTGGCTTTAAATTTTGCTTTACAAGTTCGACAACCCTCTGCCCGCTCATCTTTGCAATTCTGAGTTTTCTTGAAGATGCACATGGAGAAGTAGATGCGTATGGTAAAGACAAGCCAAGAGTTTCAGTTAGGATCTGCATTGTGTTTGCAGTAAAAAGACCCTGACAGCTCCCACAATAGGGAGCACAGAAATCCTCGTAAAGTTTTAGTTCGAATTCATTGATTTTTCCAGCTTTAAATCTGCCAGCAGCTTCAAATGCATCCATAATAGATACTCTTTGCTCATTAACCTTTTCAGGGATCATCGGGCCTCCTGTAACAACGACGGCAGGTATGTTCAATCTTAAAACCGCCATAAGCATTCCTGGAATGATCTTATCACAGCTACCAACAACCACAAGCCCGTCAAATCTGTGAGCTTCAACCATTGCTTCAATACTATCAGCTACAAGTTCTCTAGATGGTAGAGAGAAGCACATCCCTTCGTGTCCCATTGCTATGCCATCACATATTCCTATGACCCCGAATTCAAAGGGAACGCCCCCTGCAGCATAAACACCTTCTTTGACCGCTTGGGTAAGTTTATCCAGCGTCATATGTCCTGGAACTATAGTGTTGTAGGCATTTGCAATACCTATGAATGGTCTATCCATCTCAGTATCCAGCACACCAAGAGCTTTCAGAAGTGCTCTGTGTGCTACCCTGTCTATACCTTTCTTAACCTCGTTGCTTCTCATAGGCGCTAAGTCGGGATCACTTTATATATCCTTTTGCAATGAACTGCGATGATGAGAGAAGCGTCTCGTCTTAGCGAGGTTTCGACATCGATGATAAGAAAGATGTTCGAAGTTGTTGAGAAAGCAAAAAAAGAGGGCAGAGATATAGTAAGTTTAACGATCGGCGAACCGGATTTTTCAACTCCTGAAGAGGTGATAGAGAGAGCATACAGAGCATTAAAGAACGGATATACTCACTATACATCTAACTTTGGTTTGGAAGAGCTAAGGTTGCAGATTGCAAACCGCTACAATGTCGATGCTAAGAACGTCATGCTTACCACTGGCGCAAGCGAGGCTTTGCTTAACGCGAGTTTGGCTTTCATAGAAAGCGGCAGCAAGGTAGTAATAGCTTCTCCATCTTTTCTAAGCTATTTTACATACGCAAAGATGTGTGGAGCAAAGATAGTCCAGATAAAAACACATGGAAACGACTTTTTAATAAATCCAGAAGATTTAAACGAAGTCATGAGCAGAGATGTAAGTTTAATTTTTCTAAATTACCCAAATAACCCCACAGGAGCTGTAATGGACCAAAAAGAAATGAATGCTATTGCTGAAATAGCTGAAGATTATGGAGCCCTGGTCGTGAGCGATGAAGTGTATGATAGCATACACTACGAAAAGAAGCCCGGAACTCTTGTAGGTTGCGAGAATGCTATCGTTGTGAACGGTTTTTCAAAGTCCTTGGCAATGACTGGGTGGAGAATAGGTTACGTAGTTGCTGAACCAGAGTTGCTCGAACCTATGCTTAAAGTTCATCAGGTAAACGGTGTTTGTGCTCCAGCGTTTGCTCAAAAGGCTGTTGCAGAAGTTATGGCTGAAGGATTCTTCGATAAGATCGTTCAGAGAATGGTAAAAGAGTTCTGGAGAAGAAGAGACTATGTTTATGGGGAACTGAAGAGGATCTTTGATTTTAAAAAGCCGGAGGGTGCTTTTTACATGTTTATAGACGTTGGTGAAGATTGTATGAGCTATGCGGAAAAAATCATAGAATACGGTGTTGCTGTAACTCCAGGCAAAGCTTTTGGAGATTGGAACGATAACTTCATCCGAATAAGTTACGCAAACTCCATGGAAAATCTGAAAAAAGCTGTAGAGAGGATATTAAGCTACCATGAAGATAGAGAGGCTAAAGGTTGAGCATCTAAATGAAGCGGTAAGAGTATTGGCTTTGGCTTACAGCAACGAGTTGAGTCACATATTTGGTGACTTGGAAATTGGAAGAAGTATATTACTTGAATATTTTTCGCAAAATCCATCTGGATTTGTAGCAGTGGAGGATAGGGTTGTTGGTTTTGCAAATCTTTCTTTCAAAAAAAAGAGTTTTTTGAATTTTATGTGCAAAAATCTCGGATTTTTAAGAGGTATAAGGGTTTCACTGCTACTGAAATTTCTCTGCCCCGATCCTAAGAAAGGTGAAGCAACAATAGATTTTATTGCTGTGTCCCCATTAAAGCTGCGTAAAGGTGTAGCCTCAGCTTTGATGAATGCTATGATTGAGGAGGCGACGAATAAAAAAGTCAAAAGAATCAAGTGTCTGGTTCCTTTGAACTCTTTGGATGTCTTTGAAAAGTTCGGCTTTAAAGCTGATAGGTTGATCGAAAGTAAGTTCGCTTTAAAGCATGTTGGTAGAAAGGAATGGTGTTTGATGGTGAAAGAATTATGAAAGTTGCTGTAGTTGGTGCTGGTTTAACGGGGCTTGTAGTGGCTAACGAATTGAAAGACTACGTACAGGTGAAAGTTTTTGAAGCTGAGGAGGTTGGTGGGCTGGTTTCATCTTATTTCAACGATTCAAAGGGATATCACATCGAAAAGTTCTACCATCACTGTTTTAAAAACGATTTCGAACTTTTAAGTCTATTGAAAGAGTTGAAGCTGTCATCAAAGCTTGTTTGGAAAACGGTTAAAGTTGGAACAGCATTTGATGGAAAAATATTATCTCTAAGCACTCCACTGGAAATTTTAAGATACCCCTACCTCAGTTTAAAAGAAAAGGTAAAGTTAGCTATGTTTACGATCAAAAGTAGACGCAGAAATTATGAAGCATTCGATGAGGAATCTGCAATTGATGGTTTAAAAAAAGAGGTCGGTGAGGCTTTGCTTAACAAGTTCTTTATGCCTCTCCTTAATGCGAAATTTGGTGAAAATGCGAAAGATGTAAGTTACGCATGGCTTTTGGCGAGGGTTGCAATTAGAAGTAACAGAAAATTGAGAGGAGAGGAGATAGGGTATCTTAGGCACGGATTCTGGCAGTTCATTGAAAAATTAAGTGAAGATATAGATATAAAAAAAGAAAAAGCAAAGATAGAAAAATCCGGAGGTTGGGTTGTAAACGGAGAGGATTTTGATGCAGTAGTATTCACAGCCCCTCTAAATGAGTTAACCATAAACTTAAATTTGCCAGAAGTAAGATACCAAAGCTCTATATGTGCACTTATAGCGCTCAAAAACCCCATAAGCGATGTTTACTGGATAAATTCTATCGGCACTACTTTTGGTGCAATTATTGAGCACACAAACTTCATGCCCTTTGAAGATTACGGTGAGAATTTGATCTACCTTGCAAGTTACACAACACCGACTTCGGAAGCCTTTAAAATGGACGATAAAGAAATTTTAAAAATTTTCCTTTCAGATCTCAAAAGATTCGGTGTTAAAGATTGTGATGTGGTATGGTCAAAGGTATTTAAAGCAAAGTACAGCGGACCAATTTATGAAAGAGGTTATTCGAAGAGGATCACCCCGTATAGAGTTGCAGAAGGATTTTACATTGCTGGAATGACCTCCAAGCCCAACTATCCGGAAAGAAGTATGAATGGTAGCATCAAAGCTGGAAAAGAGGTGGCAGAAAAACTGAAAAAAGATCTTGAATTATGCTAATTCTAACTTTTCTTTAGCAATTAGACTGTGCTTTAAGGCTCTTACTGCTCTTTCAGGTGTCGGATAAACCGGAAATCCCAAAGTTTCTATTTTTCTTCTTATCTCGAAGAGTTCCATAATCTCGTATTTCAGAGTGAAGTAAAGCGGTTTTCCATAGCTCTTCACCCAGTCAAGTTCGAAAGTTAGGTTGGGTAAGCTCGGAATAAACAGCCCCGAAATGATAGCATCTATCCCATTGTCCTCCATAAATATTTTTATAATGTCAAATAATACTCTATCTCCGTTCCTTTCAATGAAAGGATAAAGATCCAAGGGATTATTGATTGAATGCCATTCTGGTACGAGATCGTACAGTTTTGAAATTGTATTATTTGAATACTTGGCTAGTCTCAAACCGTATTCTTCAACAGCATCGGCAGACATGACACATTCTGCACCGGATGGTTCGATAATGGCTACTCTATCTCCCTTAGGAAGTGGCTGTAAAGATATTGCCTTTACAGCATCAACGAGTTCTTCAAAATCCCTCGTCTTCACAACCCTCGCTTGCTTACATACCGCATCAAAAACCTCTTCACTTGTTGAAAGAGATGCTGTGTGGCTTAAAGCACTCCTCTTTCCAGCATCAGTTCTTCCAGACTTTAAAACAACAATCGGTTTCTTACACGATTTCATGACTTCATAAAGTGCTCTTCCGTTTTTGAAACCTTCAAAGTAAGCTGCGATCACCTTTGTTTTTTTATCTTGACACAGAAAATTTAATGCCTCATACTCTGTAACATCTGCAGTGTTTCCAAGTGCTAAAATCCTGCTAACACCTATGTGGTGTAGGTACAAGAGGCTGAAATTTGCAAAGGCACCGCTTTGAGCGACAACACCTATATCTCCTTTCCCTATTTTTAACAGGTAGGAGAAGAAAGAAGTGAACTTTCCATCCATATCAAGAATACCCATAGTATTTGGGCCTAAAATTCTCATACCGTTCTTTTTTGCAATTTCAACCATTCTTTTCTCTATCTCAGCTCCCTTCTCCCAGCCCTCCGAAAATCCACCGCTTAATACGATTGCACCCTTTATTTTTTTTGCAACACACTCTTCTATTACACTTGGAACGAATTTTGAAGGGACTGCAATTATCGCTATATCTACTTCCTCTGGGATGTCTTTAACTGAGGGATAACATTTTAATCCATAAATAAAATCAACCTTTGGATTCACTGGAAAAATTTTACCTTCAAACCCTATGTTCTGGAGATTCAGAATCACTTGATTTCCGGGCTTTCCAGCTTCACGTGATGCACCAACCACAGCAACGCTCTTCGGATTGAAAAGCACGCTCAGATCGCCG
>CAYZIW010000015.1:0-35992 GCA_964478605.1 uncultured archaeon
AATTACGGCGTTAAACGCTGCTCTAAGTTTTTGTACCATCTCAGGTGGTGAGCTTTTGTCAGTAGATATCACAACCGGCTTTCCAAGTGAGGAGATATAATCTATTACTTCCGAAACCTTCCAGTTCTTTCTGCTTGAAACACCTACAAGATTCCCGTTAAGGTCGAACACAGCTACTGCCGTCGTAGCTCCTGGATCTACACCTACGATCGTATATCTGAGAGTTTTTGAGAGGGGTATAAACTCAAGTTTCTCTTTTTCAACGGCCTCGACCTTTACCTGCACATCTTTTGTTCTGAATGGATGTACTGGTACCTCTCTTCTTGACGCATTTACGATTATCTCTGCTCTTGAAATTCCACCATAGCCCTTTCTAACTGAGTCAACGTATTCCAGTCCTTTACTACTGAGCTTAAAGCAAATTTCCTTGTAAACCTGCCTAACAACATCATGAACTCTTCTTCCATACTTTTTCTGTCTCCAACCACCTTTACCTAGGCTTCTACCTCTCGAAATTACAATTTTTGTTTTATCTGTAAACGCTGAAACTTCGTATCCAACTCCAAAGCTTGCAAGAAGAGCGCAGGCTTTCGCTTCATCAAATGGGTTTCTCATGTTCATCCTAATTCCAAACCTCTTCGCCAATTCTAAAAGTGACTGGCCTTCACTTGTAACCTGAACAAGCTTCATGTCTGCAGGCATCTCTTTTAGAAAAGAAACAACTTCGTTTTTGTTACTAAATACCTCAAATATGTTGTCCAATGCAACTATTTCAGGTTTCTTAGATCTTATAAGTCTGAAAAGTTTTGCTTTCGTGACCGACTTTTCGAATTCAAAATCTCCTATCGATACTAAAGCGTACCTCTTTATCTGACCACCAATTATGTCGATGCCGAAGATGCTACCCATCGCTCAGTATGTATTCAACCGTAGAATTGATATCCTTTTCTATTCGATAACTTTTATAAAAGTAATTTAAAATATTACTAACATCCCTCACGAGCAATTCTCTCCAGCTTTCTTCGTTCTCAACCTCTACACTCTGGGGAAAATCGATTATCCAAAAGCCTTCATTGTTAACGAGGATGTTGTACTGGCTTAGATCTCCATGAACAATTCCCCTCCTATAAAACCTCCTTATCTCATCGACTATCATTTCCAAAACTTCTGCAGGATTCTCAACCTTCACTCTATAAAGTTCTTTCGCATCTATCAGCTGCATCATTACAGCATTACCTTCCCAAGCGTAAACTTCCGGTACTGCGAGCCCTTGAAGCTTTTTTAAAGTTTTAAACTCGTTTTTAGCAGATCTAATAGCCAAAACAGAAAAATGGAGTTCACCATAATTTCTTTTATCTCTAACTTTTTTAAAGCTTGCATGTCCGAGCTTGTGAAACTTGACTACACACTCCCCAAACTTCTCCGAATAGCAGTTGAAAACCATGCTCTCTTTTCCCTCCCCCATGAGCTTGGCGATAGCCGAAACTAGTCCTCGTCTTACCATTCTATGCAGAGAATAGATGCTTAAACCGTAGAAAGTGAAAGTTGAACCTTCATAATCTGTTTGTCTATTCAAGACTAAGCTTTCATCAGATAGCTGCTTTAAAATTGCTCTCGCTTTTTCTTCGCTAATTCTGGCATCTTCGGCAATTATATACAGTGGAACATACTTGTAGTCCCACAGGTTTTTGAAAATGGCATCCATTATACTCCAAGAATGTTTTCCAAGTTTCTTGTAAACTTCAGCGATGTTCATAATCTCCTTGAAATGATACCTTGAAGCATCATGCAATCGACCAACACCATGGAGACCATAGCTTCCACAACCGGAACTGCTCGCGGAACTATGCAGGGGTCGTGTCTACCTTTTACACGTATTTTGACTTCCTCCATCTTACTCCAGTCTACACTTCTTTGCTCTTTTGAGATGGATGGTGTAGGTTTTATGGCTGCTCGAACCACTATGTCTTCTCCATTAGATATACCACCCAGTATTCCGCCAGCGTTGTTTGTTCTGAAAGCAACTTTACCATTTTTAATAAAAATCTCATCGTTATTTTCACTACCCTTTAGCTTTGAAACTTCAAATCCTCTTCCTATTTCAACACCCTTAACCGCCGGTATGCCCATAACTGCAAAAGCTAAATAAGCGTCAAGTTTACCGAAAACCGGCTCTCCTAAGCCAGCAGGAACATTTCTTGCAACAACCTCCACGATGCCGCCCACACTATCTCCTTCTTCGATAGCCTCCTTCACTTTTTCTTCAGCCAACTTTTCTGCTTCTTCATCGGGCATTCTTAAAGCGTTTTTTTCTGCGATTTCAAAAGCCTTTTCACAATCTTCAACTTCGCATTTTATACCGGCTATCTCTTTCGCATAACCAATAACCTTTATTCCAAATTCCTTCAGAATCAGTTTAGCTACCGCCCCTGCTGCAACTCTGGCAGCGGTTTCTCTACCCGAAGCTCTCCCACCCCCTCTGTAGTCGTATATACCAAATTTTGCTTGATATGTAAAATCAGCATGTCCCGGGCGGAATACGGTTTTAATATCTTCGTAAGCTTTAGAATCGATGTCGACGTTCCTTATCAACATGGCTATAGGTGTACCCAATGTGGTTCCATTAAAAATTCCAGAAAGAATTTCTACTACGTCTTCTTCTTTTCTTTTTGATGCGTAGATACCTCCAGGTCTCCTTCTTTTCATCTCATTCGCTATGAACTCCTCATCCAATTTCAATCCTGCTGGACAACCATCTATTATACAACCTACAGCTTTACCATGGCTTTCACCAAACGTTGTAACACGAAAAACGTAACCGAAGGTGTTCATCCTCTCCTCTCCACGTATCTACCTCTTTCTTCTATTTCTCTAGCTCTTTCAATAACTTCCAAACTCCCGCCACTTTCTATGTAACCCTCAACAAAGCTTTTCTGCAATTCTTCCCAGTTATCGAATCCAGCCTTTAAAGCTTCGAAATAAACGTGTACGTCAACACCCTTGGCTTCTATCTCGTGGTCTATATAAGATAAACCAAAATCTATAAAATAGATTTTTTTGTTGCTTACGATTATGTTTGATGGTGTAACGTCACCATGTACTATATCTTTCGAATGCATCTTCGCTAAAAGCTTCCCAATTTCTCTACTTAGATCGGCGTTCATACAGTTTTTTGCATTCTCCCCCTTAATTCTCTCCATAAATATTGTGTCACCTTCTACGTCGAATATGATCGGTGTTGGTACTCCAACCCTTCTGGCGAGAGACATTATCTTGGCTTCGATCTTCGTCCTTTTAAGTCTGAGCTCTTCATCAAGCTCTCTTATCCTGTATCTTTTAGGTACTCTCTTTTTTACGACAAAGTTCTCATATATCTTTACTTCAGCTTCTCCCCCGAGATGGATCTCCACATAAGAGTGTAGTGGTGCAGATAATAAAAAGATTAGTTGTCGAAGTTAAGAAACAAAATTTAAAGTTCCTGAGTGTTACATGAAATTTGAGGTGGTAAAGATGGTAGAGATAACATGGCTTGGGCATGCTTGTTTTCTAATTACAGGAAGTAGAAAAGTTTTAATAGATCCGTTTTTAAGTGGAAATCCAACAGCTGCGAAAAAACCAGAAGAAGTTGAAGCAGAATTTATACTCGTAACCCACGGACATGGAGATCACTTGGGCGATGCAGAACTGATAGCAAAGAGATGCAACGCTAAGTTGATATGTATATATGAGCTCTCAAGATACTTTGCAAAGAAGGGTGTTGAGTCTATAGGTATGAACATCGGTGGAACTGTGAACTTTGAGGGCGTATCTTTTACGATGGTTCCAGCTGTTCATTCCGCCGATGTTGAAGATGGAGGAGAAGTTATAAGTGCAGGAAATCCCGTTGGTTTCATAATTTCGATGGATGGAGTCAAAGTGTATCATACAGGTGATACTTTCGTATTTTCAGATATGCAGCTGATAGCAAAACTTTACAAACCGGAAGTTATGCTCTTACCGATCGGTGGTTTTTACACCATGGGAATTGAGGAAGCTTACAGAGCTTTACAGCTAGTCAAGCCGAAAGTTGCTATACCAATGCACTACAACACCTTCCCAGCGATACAGCAAGATCCTGAGAAGTTCAAAAAGCTCGTGGAATCAAAGCTGAAAGTTAAAGTAGCTGCGTTGAAACCCGGTGAAAGTTTAAGGTATTCTTAAATTTTTACAGTTTACCTTAAATTTAAATTCATAATTTTTATATTTTTATTCTAAAATTCACTCACTAAGCGCTAGCATTTAATCCAAAAATTTTTACTTAAAGTAAAGAAAACTGGAAAATTTTAAATACAGAATTTCTTACATGAAATCAAATATATTGGAGGTGGAAAAATGAACGCTTGGAGAGTTTTTGCCCTGCTTTTACTCCTAATAATTCCGAGCTCAGGCTACGAGCTAAACGTGAGCGTGATTTTAAATGCAAGCTTAATTGAAAATGCAACCATCACTATATACAACGAGACTGGATTTCTAGATCAGAACTCCACTTTCGGCGGTTTTGCAACCTTCGAACTGCCTGAGGGAAATTACATAGTTAATGCAACTTACGAGCTATGCTACAACGAAAGCTTTGTGGAGCTAAAAGAAAATTCGAGCATTGCAATTGAGCTCAACTGCAGGCTTGTTTCGATAAGAGTTCTCGACTCATTGCGAAATCCGATAGAAAATGCGCTCATAAAGGCTAAAGGAGTTGAAAAATTCACTGATGAAGAAGGAAAGGCAACGATCAACACTACAGCTTTTGGCTTCGAAGTCTTTGTGAGCAAAGAAGGTTATATTGCAAGATCGATTGATGTGGAGGAAGAGGAGATAGAAGTTATTCTGCCTGAAGATTTGATCACATTCTACCTTGGAAACAACGAGAATTACGAGGCCTTGAAAGGAATTGAAAACGAAACAGGGCTCATAGAAGTATTTTTGACCGGAGATGAAGTTGATTTTACAAACAAAAGCTTAATTTTCCTTGCAAATGTTAATGAAACTCTTTCCAAGGAAATCGAAAATTCGACGACTGCGATCATAGTATCTTTCAACTCCTCAGCTGGCTACAGCGATGAAAAAATTGCAAAATACTGGATCTACAGCGGAAAAGAGAACTTGCTTAACCTTGTGAATTACCTGAGAGCCAAATTCTTCGATTTGCAGATTAGCTATGAGCCTCCAAAGGTTCCCGAAAATAGGGCGAAGATCCTCTTCATCCTCGATAAGGATTCAAAGCAGATTCCATTGATCTTGTATGCAAGTAAAGATCTCTACATTGAAAAGAACCTAAACATATCGGTTCTTGGTTATTCCGAGGTGGAGGATTTAAAGGAAAAGATCGAAGCTCTGAGTTTAAACGAGTTCAGCGTAATCTTCCTTTACATGCTCAGCTATCCTTCCCAAGACCTTCTAAAGGACCACCTTTTACCTTTAAAAGAACAAGTAAAAATTGTTGGGCTTGGATTCACAGATGTCCATGGAATCACGAACGTGAATCTTAACAAACCCGAGTATAGCAATATAACGCTTTACTGGAACTATGGTGGAAGCGAAAACTTCAGAAGGCTTATGATCTTCCTTGGTGTAAAGCTTTGCGGAATAAGTGTTGAAAACTTTGGGTTATCTCAGATTCCGCCACCTATTGAAATTCCACCGTATGGAATCTACCATCCAAGGGCTATTGGTAATGGTTACCAGGGAATGGGGATCTTTCTAAGCTTTGGAGATTACATGAGCTGGTATAAAGAAAATGGATGGAAAGAAGATGCTCCAACAGTAGGAATTCATTACTACTACGTAAACGATCCTTCAACTTACCCTGTGATCAATGAGCTGATCTTAAAGCTTGAAGAGCTTGGAGCTAACGTTGTCTTCTCCTCATTCACTTATCGCGATGCAAATTCAACGAAGTGGTTAATAGAAGATGGCAAAACGAGGGTCGATGCTCTAATAACGCTCACTTCCTTTAGGCTTTGGAGTCATTCTGGTAGCGAGGACGTTGGAATAAGATATCTTCGAGAGCTAAACGTTACGCCAATCAAAGCGATCATGGAGTATTACTACAACATAAGCGAATGGGAAGACCTTTACGGCTTAAATTCGCAATCCATTGCATGGCAAATCGCATTGCCAGAGCTCGATGGACTTACAGAGTTCATAATCGTTGGAGCAAAGAACAAAACAACGAAGGACTATGATCCGATCGATTATCAGATAGAATGGATTGCCAAGAGGGCGATAAAATGGGCGGAGCTTCACAGAAAGCAAAACAGCGAGAAAAGGGTTGCGATAATCTACTACAACCATAACGGTGGCAAGGACAACATTGGGGCGAGCTATTTAGATGTTCCCGCAAGTCTTGAAATTTTGCTTAAAGCTATGAAGGAAAAAGGCTATGAGTTGAGCACAAGCTTCGACAAAAAACTGCTTACGAAGCTTCTCATAACTCAGGGAATTAACATAGGAAGCTGGAAGAAAGATGAGCTTGAGAACTTGACAAAAACCGCAGTCTTAATTCCAGCTGAGAAGTATTTGCAGTGGTTCAACGAGCTTCCAGAAAGCAAAAGGCAAGAAGTGATCAAATACTGGGGTGAACCGCCCGGAGAAGTGATGGTTTTTGAAAACGAAAGCGGTAAGTTCATTGTGATACCGCTAATTGACTTAGGCAACGTGATCTTAGCTCCCCAGCCTTCTCGAGGCTGGCTCGAGAATTCAACGATCCTATACCACGACAAATCGTTACCACCGCATCATCAATACATCGCATTCTACTTCTGGCTCAGCAGAGAGTTCAAAGCTGATGCAATTGTGCACTTCGGCACTCACGGAACTCAGGAATGGTTGCCTGGAAAAGAGACAGGTTTGTCAGCAAAAGATTGCTGGCCAGCGTTGCTAATTGGCGATCTGCCAGTAGTTTATCCCTACATAATGGACAACGTTGGCGAAGGAACGCAAGCAAAAAGAAGGGGGCAGGCGGTGATAGTAGATCATCTGACACCACCATTAATTGAGAGTAATCTTTACGGCAACCTATCGCTTTTGCATGAGAAGATCCATCAATACTTTGAAGCTCAAGACGATGCTGTTAGAAATGAGCTAAGAAAAACGATTGAAGAGCTTTACAAAGAGCTTGAACTCGAATTCCTTGGTAACATTTCAGAGCTAAGCAAACAAGAGTTTGAAGGCTTCCTGCAAACGAAACTGCATGAATACTTGCATGAGCTTTCAAGCACCGTAATGCCCTACGGCCTGCACACTCTTGGAGTTGTCAGGAACGATGAAATAACGCTTGAATTCGTTAAGGCAATGCTTGGAAAGGAATTTAAGGAAAAGATTAGCAAATTCAAGCAAATTAATGAGCCTGAAGACGAGCAGATCTTAAACGATTTGCTTAGAGAAGTTCTTTTCAACGGAGCAGGCATAGATCAGGCTCAGCTGAAATGGCTTGGTGTAGTTGATGATTCAATCAGAGAAGAACTCGAAAAAGCTTTGAAATACTACTACGATTTGATGAACTGCACAATAGAAATTCCAAGGATCTTGCAAGCTTTAGACGGGCAATACATTCCACCAAGGATCGGGGGAGATCCAATAAGAAAGCCAGAAGCATTGCCAACTGGAAACAACTTCTACAGCTTTGATCCAAGAACAATTCCAACGAAGGAAGCATGGAATGTAGCTGTTAAACTTGTAGATGATTTACTCAGAAAATACTACGAGGAGAAAGGAGAATTTCCAGAGAGCATAGCCTACGTTCTCTGGGCTACAGAAACGATGCGTAACTATGGCGTTATGCAGGCAGCGGTGCTTTACACGATGGGCGTTAAAGTCGAGTGGGATTCAGCAGGAAGAGTGAAGGATGTTAAGCTGATTCCGCTGAGCGATTTGAAGCTAAGACTGTCAGATGGGACGTTAATCGAAAGACCGAGAGTAGATGTAGTTGTTGTTAGCTCCGGATTGCACAGGGACACGTTTTCATCGCTTATGCTCCTACTTGACAAAGCGGTTAAGCTTTGCATCGATGCGAACGAAGATCTTAATTGGAACTATTTGAAAAAGCACTACTTAGAGATTAAGGAAAACTTAAAGAGTAAAGGCTACAGCGAAGATGATGCGGAAAAACTTGCAAAACTTAGAATTTTCTCTGAGAGCCCCGGAAATTACGGAACTGGATTGACTGAGGCAGTAAAGGCAAGCAATACATGGCAGAGCGATGAAAAGCTTGCTGAGCTATTTCTGAGCAGAGTTGGATTTGCTTATGGACAGGACTTTTGGGGAATCTCTGCAAAAGACGTATTTGCTGGAGCTCTAAAGAACGTAGATCTCGCTGTGCATTCAAGATCAACGAATATATTCGCAGCATTGGACAACGATGATGTCTTCCAGTATCTCGGTGGCATTGCTTTAGCTGTGAGGCATTTGACTGGTAGCGACCCTGAAACATACATATTCGACGTTCGCAATGTGAACAATCCAAGGGCTATAACGCTGAAAGAGTTTATTGCAAGCGAGCTTTTGACAAGATACTTCAATCCGAAGTGGATTCAAGGAGTTATGGAGAACGACTACGCCGGAGCAAGGCTTATGGCTGAGATCGTTGAAAACCTCTGGGGCTGGGATGTGATGATGCCAAGCCTGATTTCAGACAAAACCTGGCAGAACTTCTATGAGATCTATGTCAAAGACAAATACGATCTTGGACTTAAGGAATTCTTTGAGAAGAACAATCCCTATGCTTTGCAGTCCATAGTTGCGAGAATGCTTGAGGCAATAAGGAAAGAATACTGGAAAGCCAACGAAGAAATTAAAGTCCAGCTTGCAAAAGAGCTTGACAGACTGCAGAAGGAATACGGCTTCACGTGCTGTCATCATACCTGCGGAAATATTGAACTGCTCGACTTCAAAGCTGGAATTCTTAGCTCGCTGATCGAACAAGAGGAGACAAAGAAAGAGGAGAAGGAAGTGCCCGAGCAAAGACCACCTGAGCAAAAACCGAAGTATAGAAGTTCAGGTGGAGGAGTTTCTAAATCAACAGCTTTGACACCTTCCCAAACCTTGCAGAGCGGAAACCAAACCGCTGGCGTTGGGTTTGAGCAATCAATTCCAAAGGCTGAGCAAAAGGGGCAAAGCGAAGAAATTGCAGGATACAAGATGGAGGTTACTGAGAAGCCATTGCAAAGCTTTGAAGTCTCAGCAACTCCGTTGATTGCAATCTTGATCGTCGCCTTAGCGGTTGTTATATTCTATGCAGGAATGAGGATGAGAAAGTAAACCCACTATTTTTTAATTGTTCCATTTTTCTATTGCTCAACCCCCATTCTCGAAAAATTGCTTTCATGACCAAGTTAATGGCAAGGAAACTCGTTTAGAAAGAGAGCTTTTTAAGAAGTAGTGTTTTGCGAGATTAAAAGTTTGTTTGTTATTCTGAACAACTCTGGATCCATCTAAAACCGTGGGTTGATGTGTAAAACTTAACTAGGAATTTTATCTCAAGTTAAAAACTTCTCTTTACATATTTGTTAGCTATTAGCAAAATAAGCTACATCGATGGACATCTGGAGTAAATCGAAATACTTAGAACTTCTGCTGTAGCCCTTGACAACTCAGTGATCCTTACTCTCTACAGCAGATTGAGAAAAAATAATAACTTCTGGACTTAATCTGATAGATGAAATGAAATTTCAAGTCGTCCATTCTCTTTTCGGATTGTGCTTTCATTTATGATGCAAACCAGATATCAAGTTTTCCGCACAACAGAAATTCGCTAAATCTGGAGTAGGATAAAAATTTAAATAAGCTCCGCAAAATTGAACATCCTGAGATGAACGGCTCGAAGATAAAAGCTGTAATATTCGATCTAGATAACACTCTTGTGGATTTCATAAATGCAAAGCTAAAATCATGCGGAGAAGTTTGCAAAGTTGCAGGTTGTGGAAGCGCAGAAAAACTGCTTGAGTACTTCTTAAATGGAAAGCATGGATTTGAAGCTCACGAAAACATTGCCGACTTTTTAAAGGATCACGGAATTTTCAGCGAAGAGCTATACGAAGAATGCTGCAGAATCTACGAAGAAACGAAGATCGAAAATACAAGGATCTACCCCGAAGTCAAGGAGGTTCTGGATGAGCTTAAAAAGCTAGGCATGAAGCTTGCAGTTGTAACTGACGCTGAAAGTCATCATGCTGTTGCAAGGTTGAAGAAGGCGGGCATTCTTGAATATTTCGACACCGTTATAACTTCAGACCTATCTGGAAAAAAGAAACCTGAGCCAGATTCAATACTTTTGGCATTAGAGAAGTTGAACGTAAAAATAGAGGAGGCTATACTTGTTGGAGATAGTATAAGAAGAGATATTGAGGCTGGAAAGAAAATAGGATTGGTGACCGTTTATGCTGCCTATGGTGACTGGAGACTTTCTGAACGCAAAGATGTTCCAGCAGATTTCAGGATCGACTCTCCAAAAGAGTTGTTAAAAATTCTAAGTTCAGAACAAATATTCAAAAAAACTTAAATATAAAATTCGAAAATTTATTTAAGGAGTGCATTTAATGAAAAAATTTTTCGCTTCGAATAACTTCGTAGCAATTATAAAGTTATAATTTCGATATATTAGAAAAATTTTAAATATTGATGCATTAGCTCATTATCATGATGAGAGTGATCTGCATACTGCTGCTTGTTTTGTTGGCATCTTCAGTAGCCAGTGCAAGCGAAGTTATAATAACTTCAAACGCCCTCTATAGCCAAGCGAATGAGCTGAAAAGCTTTCACGAACAGATGGGGATAAAATCAAGGATCGTAACGATTGAAGAGATATCAAAGCTTACTGAAGCTGAAGACCCGCCAGTTTACGGCTATGCGAACGAAAAGCCATCGAACATCGTTAACTACAACTACTCCTTGGCTAAGAAGATAATCGCTTTTCTTAGAACTGTAGATGCTGAATACGTGACTATTTTCGGCGATGCAGACATCGTTCCGCCGAGCTACTATGCGAAAGACTCCAACTTTGGCTTCTATCCGACGGATTTCTTCTACATGTCTCCCGACTACGATTTGAATCCGAACTTCGCTGTCGGCAGAATTCCAGTAAGCAACGCAAGCGATGCTGCAAAGGTTGTATCAAAAATTAAAACTTGGTATTCAGAGCTTAACACCGGGAATTACAAAAATGCCGTCTTTGTTGGAACCAAGATCTATGCAACATACTCGAAGAACGATAGAGGTACTATAGAAGACTATGAAGTCTGGCAGGGAGAGCTGGCGGTGAAACATTTAGCTGATCTTGGCACGGTTTCAAAGTTTAATCCAAAAATTTTGCTTCAGAGCGATTATACAGCGAGTGAAATTAAGCCCTTCCTCGACGAAGCCTTTTCAGGTGGCTACGGGCTTGTTTACCACAGCGGACATGGCACCGTTACAGGGATAGATATGGGTGGAATCGTTTACACTACCGTGTATCTCAGCAAGCTTTCAAAAAAGAATCCTGTATTGCCAGTCGTTGTTAGCGATGGCTGTAGTTCTGCTGGCTATGATGAGGAAATTATGCCTTCAGACTTCAGCACAATGCTAAACTGGGCTTCAGCACCAAAGTATCCTTGGGCAGAGTATTTACTCGTTAGCAACGCAGGAGGCATAGCATTTGTTGGCTTCACAAGGACAACTGGAAGCGATTACTTCTTCCAGATAAACAGCGGTGAAGTGCAGGTTAGCGGTATTAAGCATGCACAGGCGATTCTGACTGAATTCACGAAGAATCTGCCAGGAAATACGCTTGGCTTTGCACTAAAAACTGCAATGGCAAGCTATTCGCCAAATGTAAAGCTGAGCCAAGCAACAAAAGCTGACGACTGGGCACTGCGTGTTTATCTGATGGCAACGCTTATCGGAGATCCAACACTCAGATTCCCCCAGCTCAGCAATGTTGAAGTTAACAAACCGAAGTTCAGTGTAGTAGGAAAATACAGCGAATTAAATGGAATTCCAGGCTTTGAAGGCGTTGTGAAGTTTGTTTTCACTGAAAACACTACGGTAAAGCTTTTTAACTTAACAAATAAGAGTGTTCCACTCGTCGAGGTTAAGAGGGGAGTTTACGAATACACCTTTAATCCGGTAAGTGAAGCAAAGTTCTTGCTCAGAGCTTCGAACGGATTGAGGGAAACATGGTACACTTTTTACGCTAAACCTAACTCAAACAGTTCAACCAATAACTCCACTATAATACCCCTGCAGATAAACTATCCAAGTTCAATTGAAGTAAAGGTTGCTGAGAGCTTTTCTGTTAAGATAGACGCAAACAAAGAAGCGTCTTGTAGAATAACTTCAGCTCCAAGTGGAGTTAGCTGTTCAAATATGATCATTACTTGGACACCAGTAAAGGTGGGGGACTACACGATAAATTTCGAAGTTTCCAGCGGAAGTGAAACGGTGAGTGGAAAGATAGTCGTGAAGGTCAAGAATGCAACTCTGAAACTTCTGAAGCCTGAAAATTTTGCTACGAACGTAAGCCTGTCTGCGGAGCTTTGCGCAAACGTCGATACATATTGCTCGCTTGAATTCTATGCTACAAATCTTCTCGGCACATCGAGCGGAAAAGGAGATATTTGTATAAAAGCGAACTTCGAAGCTGGAAAAAGTTATGAATGGTTTGTTAAGGCAAAATGTGGTGAGGAAGTCTATAACTCCGAAATCTGGACTTTTACAACTACCAGTTTGAGTTCAACGTTGAACGAGACAAAAACCTCGGTAAGCCTCCCAGCAGGCTCAAAGGACCTCGATGGAGATGGGCTTTATGAAGACATAAACGGCGATGGAGTTTTTGACTTCAACGACGTCGCATACTTCCAGTGGAACTATAACAGCGCAGATTTTCAGAACTACGTGCAATACTACGATTTCTGTAGAGATGGGAAGATCGACACAAAAGATGTGCTGAATCTCTACGTGTACTGGAACTATGGAATAAAGAGATGGTAAAATAAAAAATTTTTTATTTTATTTTTACTAAATAAGTTGTTGAACCGTCTGAAATCATAAACTCGTCACCCAACCTTATAATCGGCTTGTTCAGATATTCCGAAAGTTTTAAAAGTTCTTCAAAGCTTTCAAGCTCAATTTTATCAGATGATGCACCCTTAGCTTTTATAGTTATACCTTCATACTTCTTGAACCTGTCTCCCTCATAAATTTCCACCTTTTTATAAAGCACGGCTGCTAAAACAAAAAGTAAAGCTGAAAGAGCTGCAAGCAGGTATTTTATTATTGTTATCTCACCCCTTTCAACAAGCGCCGATTCTTTTTCGATGAACTTCTTTGTTTTTGGTTCATCTACGCTTATCTTTAACAACTTCTCTGCGATCTGAAGCGTAATAGTCCTAACATATGTATAATTTGCTGCAGAACTTGAAATCTTTATATTTACCTTCGGTTCAGAAGCTTTATAGCCAAGTTCAGAACTTATTTTCTCGTAAGTACTTAGATAACTCTGAAAGTCGATAGGAATTGATATTGAGTAAAAATCTACGAAATCGTTTGAAATTTTTAGCATCTCCTTACTCCAATCTTTTGTTTCAAGAATTGCTTCGACACTGTAGTTCCCTTTAGCATTGCACTTCGAACAGATCAAATTTAGTTTATAAAAAGCGTTGCACGATTCCGTTATGTTCACGAAGATCTTATCCGTTTCGATTTCTTTTTTTTCAAAAAGTGAGTTATCTTTAAGCTTTGCGATCACCTTCAAATCGTCTGAAAAAATTATCTCGTCACTGACAAACTCTAACTTGTCTATTGGATTCAAGTAGAAAGCTAAAAATGCAAAAAATGCCGCAATAGAAACAAGAGAGACTATCAAAATTCTGAGAGTACTCTTCAACATCCTCATTTAAAAACACCCCACATCTCCAGCATCTTTTTGATTCCCAAAGGCAAAAGTCCTAACTTTGGAACAACGAAAATGACCCTACCAATAACACGATCTTCGCTTATAGGATCGTCGGGGGCTTCGTTTGCATCCCCCTTCGTTACAAAAAATCTACCCTCCTCCGTTTCAAGTATATCAACTATCCTGTGAGTTACTGTATAGCCCTCGGCCATATACTGAATAATGTCGCCAATATTTAAATCATCCGTATCAATTTTCGCAACTATTATTACATCTCCCGTCTGTATGCTTGGACTCATGCTTCCGCTCCCTACTACCGCAGGATGTACTCCAAAGCTCCCGGTGAAGAATAGAAAAGTGAGTATTGCCAAGATCAAGAAAGCTATCCAGGAAGCTGGACTTTCTTTCTTTATCTCCACTTTTTTCACTTCTCTTTCTTTCTCCAATATAGAGTATCCTATCGCAGGCATGGCTGTTGTAACGAGAGCGTTAAGAGTCCAATTAAGGTTGGGTAATATTGGCGAGAACCATTCAAATGCAGTGACTGGAAATATGTACGCCAGAGATCCCCTTGCTCCATAGATGTAAACTAAGAGGGATGCAAATAGCTGCTGGGTATAAACAGGAATTAAAACGTTTCCAAAAAATTTTAGTTGATCTAAAGGCTTTTTTGGAAAATTTAATACAAAAGGAATTATTAAAATTACTGTATATAAAGTTGCCACAATTACAACGGAATTTTCTTTAAATCTTCTCGTCAGAATTTTTGCAAGGTAAGTTCTGCTCAATTCGAAACCAATTGTCGTAGAAAAAACGTAAGCCAAGTTTGTTGTTATCCCGAGGAGTGTAAAGGAATATGGACTCTTACCAAATCCGAGAAAGACTCCAAGAGTTATTAGTACCACCACCTGAAGAACTGCAATGTATAAAGCGAGGTATCCCGGATTTTTAAAACTTTTAAGACGAATGGGCTTGTACATGAGATTCAAAGATCTTTTCTTTGCATCATAAATGGCCGAAAAAGCTAGAAAAGTTCCTGCCAAGATTTTTGAATAGAAAGAGAATTCACCTGGTAGTAAATGTGTTGCCGCAAATACGATCAAAGCTGGGAACGTGAGCATGTAATCTTTAACATTAACAGAACTTAAACTTTGTGTAAGTTTTTTCAAATTTCCTTGTTAGAAAAAAATTTCTATACGGCTAAAAGAGTTTCAAAGTCCTGAAATTTGAAAAAAGGTTTTTCATACTAAAAAATTTCTTGATTATTCATCATTATCACCACAATAATTATTTCTCATAAAGATATTTTCCGATAAATTTTTATAGCTCCAAGTCCCCCTCAAGTAGGGGACACTATGAAACGTTCCCGTATGGAGATAATTTTTGAAATCCTGAGAGCTGTTGAATCTTGTTAACACCAAAACCCGCCTTATGTATGCTTCAAACCTCGATTGGAGAAACTTTAGCAGATACGTAGATTACATGCTAAAAGAACAGCTGATCTGCTGCAACAGCGAAAGGTTCTACCTTACAGAGAAGGGTAGGAAGCTTTTGACAAAGTTCAGAGAGGTTTTAGAGATCTTAAACCTCAGGGAGCATTAAGAATTCCTTTATCGCTTCTGAATTTATTTCAATACCGTCTTTCTTTCTTTTCAGGAACCCGGCTAATTCGAATATTTCAATGAACTCAAGGCTAAAGCTTTCTCCATATAACATCTTCGCAAGTTTTCTGTCCATCTCCCTGAAAAGCTCATGCATGAAATAACTGGTTTTAATAATTTAAAAGGCTTATGCGACATCAGGCCATGCTTTTAGCATGTGCTTTTTGCACATGTTTCTTTTCTGTGTTTTATTTTCACAAATTATTTTAATCTCCTTAAAGTAGTTATCGCAACGAAAGGAGGTGATATGAATGAGAAAGTTCGGAGCAATGTTTGTAGTATTGCTCGTAGCTTTGGGCTTGGTTGGAGCGACTTATGCGGCTTGGAGCGATACGGTTCAAGTGACGGGGACTGTTTCAACAGGAACATTCGAGGTTGATATTACCGAAGTCAGTTGCAATGCACCACCACTGGCCCAAGTTTCTTCGAGTAAGCAAAATGGAAATGCAACGGTAACCGTTGGAAATGCCTATCCAGGGCTTGAATTCACTTGCACGTTTACAGTTGAAAACAAGGGGACAATTCCAGCAAAGTGGTCTAATCCTGTTATAAAAACTAATAAAACTGTAAACTATGTAAGCTACTCGGTTGTTAATACCAATCCTTCTCCAGTCCCCAATCCACTACCTGCTGGTCAAGTAGTTACTGCTACCGTTAAAGCAACGTTCTTGCAAAATACACCTCAAGGCGACTCATTCACATATGAAGTGATAGCCAACTTCGAGCAAGCTACTACTTAAGACCTACTACTTAAGACCATTTTTCTTTTTTAAAGGGTGTAGAGAATGACAGCGAAAATGCTTCTGCTTCCGCTGATCATCGTTGCGCTCAGCGTGACTTATTCTGTCTTCACCGATTCAGTGAAGGTCAGCGGGCAAGTGACGACTTCGAACCTCGAATGGACACTTGATTATTTTGTTTATGGTGATTATAAGCTAGGGAATGGAGAATTCAATCCCATCTCTCCGAATTTAGCTGAAGATTTCTTTGGCGACGTAAATTGCAACGCAGAAGATGTTACTAATGGTATAACGACGATATCGTGTTCAGTTAACAACGCGTATCCGGGTTATACGTTCTATGTAGATTTTAAGATCAAAAACAGTGGTAATCTGCCATCTAAGCTCAAGGAAGTCTTGGTTGACTGCAATGGAGCTGATTGTGATCAAAACAATATAGCAAAAGAAATAAGAGTTGCATATCAGATGCAGTTTAATACAACTGGCGGACATAGAAATGAGAATCAATTCGGGGGATATATAGCAGGGCTTACGATGAAAGGCTTTGCTCAGGATGTAATGGAAAAACTCAGTGGCAAGATTTTCAGCAAAAACGGATGGATAAAGTTCGGCGGTGATGAAGGGAATACGATCTACTTCTACTTCCCCTACTCCTCAAATCCCCCACAAGGAGAGACGCTTAGATTCAGCATAACCTTCGTATTCACGCAGTTCAACGATGGTTAGCATGAAAAAGCTATTACTATTTTTTGTCCCGTTGCTGATAACCTTGCCGTTCTTGTCTGACGTTGAGAACTACACTGTCTCTTGCCTGAACGTGAACTGGATTCTTATTTTGCCCTCCGATTCCTGCTTGTGGAATTCTCCAGACTACGCTGACTTTAAGCTTGGCTCAGGCAAGGAATGCATTTTGAACTGCAAAAAGTCTTGCAGTTGCGAAGAATTGGCTGAGCTGAAAGTTCAAAGATGTGATGACGAACTCGTGTTCAGCGTTCAGAACGCCTATCCTGGCTATGCAGTCGTTTTCTATCCGATCTTCATAAACTCTGGAATCCCATCGACGCTTAAAGATGTCAGGGTTTACTTCGATGAAGACGCAAAGACCGCAGTCTTTGTCTACTACAAAACCAACCCGCTGGATTCCAAGCTTTACAAAATCGCGATCATCGGCTACAATCTAAGCGAAGTCGATAAAATCCTTAAGGAACAGCTCAAGGACAAGAAGTTCTCCTACGGCGGATGGATCGCCTTTTCAAAGCCATTGGGAAAGCACAGAATTGAAGAAAAGGTGATCTCAAAGGGAAATTTCGACTTCGACGAAGGACTTTGGATTTACTTCGAGGATATAAGCCAAAACAGGCTTCTGAATTATAAAATAGAGTTCGTTTTCTCACAGGCTAAAAATTAAAAAATAAAAGGATTTACTGGTTGAACTGCACGAAGTTGAACTTTAGACTGAAGTTCAGGTTGCTGTTCATCGGAATGTTCGAGCAGTATGGGAAGAAGAAGTATATCGTGTTCTCCTCTTCGCCTTCACTGCCAGTGTTTGCGTTCTCTTCCTCAACAAGCTCGTCGCCAAAGCAGATATATCCGCCTGGCTTGAAGACTATGCCTGCGATATCGTTCTCAATTGCGGTAGCGAGCTCTTCAAGGCTCTTGTTTGTGTAGTATTTTGTTACACTCCATGCAAGTGGGCTTGTCTTGTAGGTTATCTTCGCCGATGCTTTCAGATAGCTTGCAAGTGCTGCGTTGTCGTAGGTTACATCGATGTCCTTAAGCTTCGAAGGCAGATTGCCTGTGTTCTTTATGCAGAAATCTGTTGCGAATACGTAGCCAGGATACGCGTTGACCACGTTGATGTTTACTATCATGTTCTCTGCATTGTAAGTCCCAGTTGTGGTTCCATAGTTTTCAGGCCAATACAATATGCATCCCCATTCAAGTGGCGCGCATTTCTGCTTCAGATAGTAATCCTTGAAAGTCGGCTTTTCCCAGCAGCTTACGACTATGTCCCAGTCCATCTCCGTCGTTGTAACTTCGTTTGGATCGTTTTGCACTCCAATTTCGAGCCCATCTCCCCAGTTAGCATAGCTGAAGCTCACTGCGAACAGTGCAAGGAAGATGCTCAGATATTTTATATTCATCTCTCTCACCACTTAAGCCTTTACTGGTTGAACTGTCCAGCGTCGATAGTTATCGTGTATGTGTAAGTTGTCTCTTCCTGAGCGTTATCGTTTACAGTATTTGTAACAGTCAAGGTCTTCGTTCCGGGAACTGGGATTATATCTCCAACACTAACACCGCTTAAGCCAACGCTAATTTCGCTATTCGGATTATTCACAGTCAAAGCAGTTATTTTTGCAGGAATTGTTCCTACATTGCTTATTACCAAACTACAAGTTGCTACATAGCCTGGATAGCTGTTTGATACAGTAATATTTGCCTCCTTTCCTCCCGGTTTAATTGCACATGCTGGCACTCCAACGTTGTATATATTTTCGTTGTCCGAACAACTGCAGCTCGTAAACTGCAGATCGAGCTCTCCAGTTGCAACACTACCATTTATTACCAGCTGATCCGTCCAGCCGGCGAAGGTTGCTGCGGTAACGCCAAGCGCTACGAGCAACCCCACAAACATTATTCCAAACTTTTTCATCTAATCACCTCAGTATATTTACTGTAGACAATTATATAATGATTTTGTGATAAAAACATATGATTAAATCTTAAGAGACTGTCCCAGGTGTATGGCGCAAGACTAAAGCTCGAGAGATAAACTCAAGACAAAATCACAGCAAAAAAACATATGACTTAAACACAAACTTCAAGTAAAATAGCAAGTAAGAGTGGCTAAGAAGAGTGAACTAGGCCTAATTTTCAGACCGCTATTCTCTGAATCTCACGTAGCTTTCTCAGCAGTTCTTTGCCTTTCTCCGTAATCTCGTAGCCATCGTTGTAAACAAGGTAACTTTCTTTTCTCTAGGTAGCTAATATACCTGCTAAAAATTCTCCAGTCTAGATTTGTCGCATGCATCAACCTACTCTTACCTTTAATCCCTCTCTCCACACATTCCAGAATTTCAAAAATTATCTCCCACCGAGATCTACGAGCCATAAACTCTCCTCCCATTAACCTCACGATAATTTATAATTGCACAATCTACTTAAAAATCTTTCGTTTTTAAAAATAAATTTACACTATACTTATAACAATCATAATGAAAAATTTATCTCTTCTGCGAGGGTAGCAGAGAAGCTAACCAGCCAATGTATTCTCCAATCGACCTCGTCTGAATCCATACCTTGCCTTTTCCGTTGAACTCAGCAACCAGTCCTTCTCCACTTAAAATCGTAGCCTTCAGACCTCCAACCTTCGTTATTCTAAAGTCGAGACCTTCTTCAAAAGCCACTATGTGGCCGGTATCAACAGCAAGCTTTCCATCGACGTTTATCTCCTCTATCCCTCCAAAAGATGACAGAAAAAGATCACCAACCCCTTCCAATTTCAGCAAAAACAGACCCTCGCCTGCAAAAAACGTTTTAGCACCACCCCATTTCGTATCTATGTTTATTGAAGGTGAAGATGCCAAAAAAGCCCCGCTCTGTGCATAAATTCTGCCAGATAGGTTGATGTGGGTTATATCTCCGTTGTAAGGTGGAGCTAAGCCCAAAAGAGCTTTTCCTTTGGCAAGGTACCTATTTATAAAGAACGATTCCCCGCCGAGCATCGCCCTCTTAAGCCCGCCAAATATTCCTCCTTTAACTTCCGTCACCAGTTCGACGTTTCTCATGTAAACCATCGCGCCGGATTCCGCTATTACCTCCTCTCCTGCCTCAAGTTCAAGTTCTAAAAGACTGTAACTCGGTTTAGCCAATATCCTGTACTTCATAAATCCATTCTTTAAGGAAGTTAATAAATTTTAGCCAACTTTTAGCTTCTCGATTTTATCAAAAACTCCCACAATCTTGTAAAAGGTGGTTACGTTCTTCAGCTCCTTTAGATCTTCATCGCTCAAAGCAGCTTCAACTTCTGTAAAGAATATGTAATCCCCAAGGTATGTTCTTGCTGGCCTAGATTCAAGTTTCCTTAAATTGAAACCTTTTCTGTAGAATACTTCAAGAACATCCTTTAAAGCTCCCGGCCTGTCTTGAACTCCAAAAAACAAAGAAGTGATCCTACCTTCCTTTTTTCCACCACTTTTTCTTACAACGTAGAACCTCGTAACGTTTCTGTCCTTCAGATCTTGTATGTTTCTTCTTAAAATCTGCAGTCCGTAAATTTTTGCTGCGTTTTCTGACATGATTGCTGCAGAAAAATCGTCAAGAAGAGTTGCGGCATCGCTTGTTGAAGATGTATACTTTATCTCAGCGTGCGGTAGATAGTTGTTTATAAAACCCATGCACTGTGCTATGGCCTGTGGATGTGAATAAACTTTCCTTATTTCTTTCAATTCCATCTTTCTCTTAGCAACAAGGGAATGGTTTACCTCAAGCACAGCTTCTCCAAAAACTTCAACGTTGTGGGTCATCAAAGCGTCAAGAACCGGCAAAACAGTCCCGTTTATTGAATTCTCTATCGGAACTATCCCATAATCGACTTCACCCATTTCTACTGCTTTTATGATCTCATCGGTTGTTGAGTAGTATATAAGCGGCAACCTTGAATTGATCAGTCTTAAAGCAACCTCTTCGCTGAAACTACCTTTTGGCCCCAGAACGGCTACCTTCTTCGAAATTCCTAAATGAGCGTACTCCTCATCCTTTGCAAGATCTATTATCTCCTCAAATATCCTTCTGACCCTCAGAGGATTTAACTCCGTTCTCGATAAAATCTCTCTAATTTTTTCTTCCTCTAACTCTTTCTTTTCTATCGGTTCTCCAACCTCGGCTTTAAAATCAGCTATTTTCTTTGCTGCATCGATCCTTTTTTTCAGCAAGTTCAAAATAATCAGATCGACAATTTTTATATAAGCTCTTAATTGTTCTATAGATTCTGGATCCTGAGTGACTTTGAAGCATTCGAGGAGTAGGAAGCTTTCTTTATCGCTATATATTTCCCTCAACTCTTCGAAAAATTTTCTAAAAGTCGCCGCATCCTTCAGGGTCTCATGAAGATCAAAGATCTCTTTTAAAAAAGTCTCTCTTACATTTTCAGCGTTTTTCTGGATTATATAATACATCTCCCAGTCTTGGTTGAGTATTCTGCCTGCAAGCCTGTAAAGAACTCCGAAAATTGGAGGTGCAAACCTTAAACAATCGGCGTTCATTCTAACAAAATTGGAGAATGCCATTAACAGAAAATGAGAAATTCCTTGAATTTTAGCCATCAGATTGTCATGCTCTTCAGTGTTCAATTTTGATAAAATAGCTCCAGATTTTTTGAATTCTTCAAGAATTATCTTCTCTTCCTCTCTTCCAGATTCTTCGACAACTAAAACATTCGAAAATCCAATTTCGGCATCTCCACCGAACATTGGATGTATGCTCAAAAGATCGAATCCCGAATTTTTTAAAAATTCGTGAGAGATTTTTTTGACCGAAGAGATATCAACAAGTAAAGGTTTGCTTTTGAATTTAACAGCTTTAAGCTTTTCAACGGTCTCGCCGATCTTGCTCATTGGAATGCAGAGGAAAATTACGTCGAACTCTTCAAAGCTACTTACTTCTCTTTTTCTTTCATCTATATCGTAGCCTTTTACGAAGTAACCCTTTTTCGAGAAAAAGTCATAGAAGAGTTTACCCATGCTACCCATTCCATATATAAGGATCTTCATCTCAATCCCAACCTACTCAAAATTTCAAAAGTCGAATTCAACTCAACTTGTCCGGGAGCTTTTGGACTTCCAACGTAGCAGTATATGAACGGAGAACCAAGAAATGCTGAAAGGATGCGTGTGAATGAGAATTTCTCACCCATAAGGAAAGCAACAAGATCTTCGTATTCTAAAAGAAGCTTTACTATCTTTTTAACGTCTTCATAGCTTCTACCCATCGTTGCAATCTTAAATATATCTCCTCTCCTATTCTCAACTAAATCCTTCAGAAACTTGTACTCCGGAGTTTCTTTGAAGTTGTGATAAGATTCGATAATTTTTGCCTTTTTTGAAAGATCTTTAAATATAAAATCTGGACAATCAAATTCAAGATCAACATATTCGAAACGTCCAACCAATCTCAAAATTTTATCCAGTCTTTCTTCCTCACTTCCGCTGTAATTTCCGCCATCTGATTTCCTTCTAATTGTCAGAATCTTTTCTCTATCAGTTTTTGCACTTATTTCCCCAAAATCGAGTCTAAACTCGATAACATCTGCTTTTTTGGCTAATTTCAATTCTCCATCGCTTGAAACGGTCGCTACAAGTTTTATTTTATGCATCATCTCTCCACCACGAACTCATCTATCGAAACTCCAAAATGTCTAGCTTTATCCCCTATCCAAACTAAGATCTCATCTCCAGCTTTAAGCTGTGAAACGCTTAAATGTTTTCCAGCTGGATTTACAAGTTTAATCGTTTCAGCGTTCTGTAGTATTATGGAACCTTCAAATCCGTCACACTCAGCTCTCAGTAAAATCAAAGGTCTTCTCTCTATCTTAGCTCTTCCTACAAAGCTCTTCCTTACATTACCATCGTACCTTACTATCTCGATCTCATCTCCAGCTTTAAGTTCTGCAAGATACTTCGTCTTCTCTCCTATTTTTACGTAAGCATTTACACTGCCGGCGTTTATTCTGAACGGTCTTGAAGCGACGTATTCACTCTCTTCGCTCTCACTTGCAACCAAGAACATAAAGTTCGCCTGATTGCCAACAAGAGCCCCCTCACCTACGCTCATCAGGGTTACAGTATCTATGCAAACCCTCTCCCCAACCCCAAGAGTTCTCACCTCTTTTATTTTCGCTCTTTTAAGTTCAATTCTCCTGCTAGTCTCTTTTACAATTTTAACGTAATTTTTTAGTTCTTCTCTGCTTCCTTTTACAGCTATACCGTCAGCACCTTTTTCAAGTGTTGTTAGAATGGTTTTAACCTCATCTTCGCTGTTAACAGCTGCGATCACCTTCCCCTTCTTCATTGCAATTATATTTTCGAGTGGAATTATCTTCCAGTCAACGAATTTGACAAGGGCTAAGCTCTTTTCCATGGCTACTTTTTGATCTTCGGCCGATTTTATCTCAACTAGAGAATCTTCAAGCGCTTCAACATCTATTCTCCCAAGTTTCCTTGCCTTTTCAACGTATTCTTTCCTAACGAATGCTCCATCGAAGCCTAGCTCTATCGCATTTCTAAGAATCTCCTTCGATTCTTCCCAACTTCCATCAGCAATTACCCAAATCTCCTTCATACTATCAACTCCGCTATTTCGCCGTGTATTATTGAATAAAGATTCAAGGCAACCCTTTTCGGATCTCTATTTCCGAAGACGTTTCTTCCAACGGCTGCTCCTGCAGCCCCCGAAGCTATGGCTTTCTGAATCTTCGTATACAATGCTTCTTCACTATCTTTACTCCCCCCAGCTACAACAACAGGTATTTTGCAGTTTCTAACGACTTCTCTGAAATTTTCAACGTATGGAACCTTAACTATGTCCGCACCAAGTTCATAAGCTACTCTTGCGGCATGTTTTACAGTACTTACGTTGGTCTCAACACTACCCCTTGGATAGACCATTGCAAGCATAGGTATTCCATAGGCATCGCATTCGTCAGCAAGTTTTCCGATCTCTTCCAGCTGTCTATTTTCAGTTGCACTGCTTAGATTTAAGTGCACACTTACGGCATCAGCCCCAAGAGCTAAAGCTCTTTCAACACTACCAACAACCCTCTTGTCATTTGGATCTGGCGACAAAGATGTAGATGCGCTTAGATGAATTATCAAAGCACCGCTGAAGTTTTCAAGCGCTTTTGAGTACTTCACAACTCCCTTATGCAGCACTACAGCATCCACATAACCGTCTATCTCTTCAAGTATTCTATCGACGTCTTCCAGTCCTTCTTCTGGTTTTGAGACTCCATGGTCCATTGGAACTATCAGAGTCCTTCCATGCTTCAATATTTTTCCTAATCTTCTTTTTTTACCGATCATATAAAACACCTCTTATATTTATAGACCATACAGAAGCAACCACAAAGCCACCCCCGCTAAGCTATTCAATAGCTAAACCAATACCAATAGCTAAAGCTAAAGAAGAAGCCCAAAAAATTCGAAACTTTGTTAAGACATAGATTACCTAACATTGAATGGTTGTAGTGGATGAGGTATTTAAACCTTTCCATTAGATACATTTCAACGCTCATCTCTTCACAGCCTTTCAACAAACTGGACAGCGATCCTCTAAGCAATTTAAATACTAAAGACGCAAATAGAAGTTTTGCAACTACTGCTACGCTCTGGCTGAGAGAAATTTTTGATTTTAATGAAAGTATAAACTTTTCAACGAAAAGAGCAAATTATTTATCCTCAAATCTCACGGCTATTTGATGAAGGCTGCTGAAGTTATGAATCCTAACGTCGTATATGCAACGCTTCCAAGTACGAGAGACAAGATACTTTCGCTTTTTAAAGACCATGGGATCTCCGCTGTTCCTGTTATAAAAGACGGAAAGGTTGTAGGTATAGTTACCAGGAAGGATATTCTGAGAAAGATCGAAGAAAACCAGCTCGCTTTACTTATGACACCCAATCCCGTCACTGTCGAACCAGATACAGATATAAGAGAGGTTGTAAGCATTCTTACTAGAACTCCATTCAGAAGGCTTCCGGTTGTTAGAAACGGAGAGCTTGTAGGTATAATAACCGTTAGAGATCTCATAAAAAAGATCGCTGAGATGGAGATACAGAAGAGCGTAAGAGATTACATATATCCCTCCATAGTTTGCGTATGGAACCAAACACCACTCAACGTGGTTGGAGAGATAATGAGACTGAGTAACTCAGAGATATGTGGAGTTCTTGATGATTCTAACAACCTCGTTGGAATAATAGATGAGAAGGTCATGCTCACTGAAACGCTGATAGATGAATTTATAGAACAAACCACCTATTCATCTTCGAGCGATGTAGATGATAACTGGAGCTGGAGCGGGCTTAGAGACGTTACCTTCAAGTACTTTGAAGTGAGCGTTGTGAAGCTACCAAAAGATCCTGTCAAAAAATTCATGAAGAGTCCAGAATTCGTTTATCCGCAGACTAGTGTATCTAAATGTGCAAAGAAGATGGTGGCAAAAGATATAGATCATATGCCCGTGCTCGATTCGATGAACAGAGTTGCGGGATTGGTGAGAGACAAGGATCTTATAAAGGTGCTGCTTGAAGAAAAGATTTGACCATTTTTAAAACCTCCTTCTTAAGCACATCCAAAGGCTTCGAAGCATCAACTACAACCGTTCTCTCGTCTGCAATTTCCAAAAATACCTTTCTTACCTTCTCCAAGTATTCTTTATCCTCAAAAATACTTAATTTTCCTCTGCTTTCAAGCCTTTTTAGTGCTACTTCGACGTCTAAATCTAAAAGTAAAACCAAGTCGGGTTTTGGAGCTATTTTTTCATTCATTTTTAATATATCTAAAGCATTTAATCCTCCTCTCGCAGACTGGTACGCTGCATTTGAATAGTAGTACCTGTCCATTATTACAATTTTACCATCTTTGAGTGCCGGAGTTATGTTGTTTTTAACGTCTTCAATTCTGTCTTTGATAATGTGATCCAGTTCCTCCTCTAAGCTGAGCCTTTTATCAGCAAATTTTATTTTTTTCCCATACTCACTATTGCTCGGCTCTTTGAAAACCACCACATCGTAGCCCATCTTTCGAAGTTCTTCAGCTAGGAAATTCGCTATTGTAGTCTTTCCAGCTCCATCGATCCCTTCAATGGCTATCAGCATCATCGACCCTTAGGCAAGAAATTTAAAAAGTTGTCGAGAGATTTAAAAATTCAGTGAGAATTTGTATATGCAGTTCGCTTCAGACTGCTTTCTTATTGTAGGCGATGCAAGGAATGCGGATTTCTACTATCTCACAAAATTCAGAACAACTGATCCATGCATCTACCTAATCTGCAAGGATGGTACAGAACTTTTGGTTGTTCCCTCCATGGAGCTCAGAAGAGCTGAAAGAGAGAGTAGGGTTAAAGAAATCGCATGCTACGAGGATCTCGGATACAGGGAGCTGATCGAAAAAACGAAAGATCGACGTTTAGCATTGTCAGAGCTGATAATTCAAATTCTAAAGGAATGTAGAGCTAAATCTGTCTCTCTACCGCATGAAACTCCAGCCTTTTTAGCTTTTAAATTAAAGGATGAGTTCGAATTGAATTTTGAAAATCCTGTAAAAGCTAGAAGAGTCGTAAAATCTACTTACGAGATTGAAAACATTAAAGAGGTTGCCAGAATAACGGTTGAAGCTTTCGATTGGCTAATGAGAAATTTTAACTTCAGGAAATGTGAAGATGTCAGGAAAGCTATCGAACTTAAACTTTATGAGATGGGTTGTATAGCTGAAAACACGATAGCATCGAGCGGTAAACTTTCTGCCGATCCGCATGCGCTTGGAAGTGGAGATGTTGAAGACCACATAGTTCTCGATGTTTTTCCAAGGAGTAGAGAGACTTTATATTATGCGGATTTTACAAGGGTTATGTTTTTGAATAAAAACGAAAAAATAGAAGAGATGTACAGAGCTGTAGTTGAAGCTCAGGAAAAGGCGATATCAATTATAAAAGATGGTATTTTGGCAAACGAGGTTCATGCGGAAGTTAAAAGTATTCTTGAGGGCTATGGATTTAAAACTAAAAACTCTGAAGGCTTTATACACTCTACAGGACATGGAATCGGACTTGAGATCCATGAAGAGCCTAGAATTTCGGATGAAAAAGTTGAACTGAAGGCAGGAATGGTAATTACAGTTGAGCCGGGCTTGTATTACAAAGATGTTGGCGGAGTTAGGGTGGAAGACACCGTTGTTGTTATGAAAAGCGGATGTGAAGTACTTACCAATTATAAAAAATGGATTAAAGTTTAACATCTTTTGGCACTATGTGGTCTTTGGGTGCGGCATCAAACGGTTCAAGATATTTCCTGAGAACTTTTGGTATTTCAACTCTCCCATCTTCTAGCTGGAAGTTCTCTATTATAGCCGTTATAGCTCTCGTAGTTGCAATTGCTGTTGAATTTAGCGTATGAACGAACCCTTTAGTCGGTTTTCCACGTTCCTCAGCGAAACGAATGTTCAATCTATAGCTCTGCCAGTCAGTACAGTTGCTGCAAGATACCATCTCTCTATATTTAGCCTGTGCGGGCATCCATGCTTCTAGATCGTACTTTTTAGCTGCAACAACTCCTATATCTCCGGAACAAACATTTACTATCCTGTAAGGTATCTTCAACCCCTGCCAGATCTTTTCTACGTTCTCAATCAACTTTTCATGCCACTTCCAGCTATCTTCGGGTAAACAAAAGACAAATTGCTCAACCTTATTGAACTGGTGTACTCTGAAAATACCCTTTGTGTCCTTCCCATGAGCTCCAGCTTCCTTTCTGAAACATGGACTCACACCTGCATAAAGTAGAGGCAATTCCCCCTCTTCTAATACTTCGTTCATGTACATCGCCGCTATAGGATGTTCGCTTGTTGCTATTAGATAGAGGTCTTCACCTTCGATCTTGTAAAGCACCTCTTCAAAATCCGAAAAAGCCGTGACTCCACTGTAAGCAGCCCTGTTTATCATGTAAGGTGGAGCTACAACTTTAAAGCCACTCTTTGACATGAAATCAAGAGCATACATAAGCAGCGCAAAATCCAGCCATACTAAATCATCCAACAAGTAGTAAAAACGAGCTCCAGAAACTTTCGCAGCTCTTCGCAGATCGGCCCATCCAAACAACTCTACCGCATCTGCATGCGAAATGGGTTTTACATCTACAACCTCGTAATCCGCCATTCCGTTTGTAAGTTTTAAAAAGTGGTCGACATCATCGCAGTAGACCTTTGCTTTTCCCCAGTACTTTACGGCAACATTATCTTCTTCACTTTTTCCTGTAGGAACACTTTCGTGAAGTAAATTCGGAATAGACAATAGAGCTCTTTCTAACTCGCTTTCTATGTCTTTAAGTTCTTTTTCTTTCTGATCCAATACCAAAGCCAACTCTTTTGCCTTTTTTATTGCAATATGTTTTTCTTCTCCGTTTAAATCTTTTACTTTTTTGGAGATCTCATTTCTTTCCTTTCTTAAGTTATTTACCTCTCTCAGCTTCTCTCTCCAGAGTTTATCAAGCTGAACGGCTCTTTCTACGATTTCCACACTTTCGTTTCTCCTCATCTGCGAACTTCTCAAAATATCGGGATTCTCTCGTAAAGCTTTAAGTATGCTCCACATCACTCAGTCTTGCAACTTCCGTTTATATTAACTTGCCGAAGAGCAGTGAGATATAGATTGCACTTAGCATCATGCTCGCGCTTTTGTACATTATCTTAGCACCTTCTCTACTTGGTGCAACTGCAAACTTTACTGCTTTGTAGAGAAATACAAGAACAACGGAGATAGCCAAAGCGACGAAAATCAAGTTGAGCTTTAAAAAGAGGTATATCAGTACTAAGACCGGTATCATCAAGGTGTTTGCCACCACTATTGCCCACGCAGTTTTTTCTACACCAAAAACTACAGGAAACATCGGAACTTTTGCAATTCTATAGTCCTCTTCGTAGTGTATCGCAATGTACCATATGTGTGAAGGTATCCATATAAGAACTATCGCAGCTACCAGTATCCCTGCATAGCTGAGCTCCGCAGCCGAAACCCAGCCAGCTAAAGCTGGCATCATACCAGCAATTCCGCCAACCAAGATAGAATAAGGACTTTTTCTTTTCAACATGAGAGTGTAAAAGAATATGTCAAAGATCAAACCAGCTAATATGACTAGAAAAAGTTCTAGATCGATCTTGATAGCAATTGCTGAAGAAGCGATGAAAAGAAGGGTTCCAAAGATTGCAGCATCTTTTTCCTCTATTTTTTTAGCTGGCAAAGGCCTATTTTTGGTCCTTGGCATTAAAGAGTCTATATCTTTATCTAGCCACATGTTTATGGCGGTTGTTCCACTTACCGCCAAAAATGTTGCCAAAAATGTGACTAGAAAAATACCACCCAAACGCCCGTCAGCCAGGATGTATGAAAAGACAAATGTTAACATCAAAAGAAGGGTCTGCTTGGGTTTGGTAATTTCAAAAAATGCCTTTAATTTTGACATGCAAATTTAGGGCCAAAGCCCGTAAAAGGCGTTAAGAACTATTATCAGCAAACCACTTACAACTCCAGCTATCAACACAGTTTTGGGACTGAACTGGATCTGTGTTTTTTCTTCCTCAAAGTACCTCATTATTCCAGCTGAAGACATCAGCGGAGGTGTTTTTTCTTTCGTTTTCTTCACCTGTGCCATGAAAAAGATTAAGTGAAGTAATATATAAGCTTTTACGTGTGGCGTGGGGCTTTAATAACCGAAGAAGGATTAAAACACGGGTATCTGATACCTTTAGAAATGAAATTTGAAGAAAGCAGAGTGGATTACTGTGATTTTTACTTCTCAAAAACTTTTTTCAATGCCCACACTCATCTTGGCGATGCAGCTTTCAAAGAAGCACCAAGAATTGAGCTTGAAAAACTTGTCGCACCTAATGGCTATAAACAAAAGATGCTAAACTCAACCAGTTCAGAAGTTTTGAGAAGAGAGATTAAAAAAGAAGCTGAATTTGCAAGAAAATGCGGAACTTCACACTTCTTAGATTTTAGAGAAGGGGGTTTAGAAGGGCTAAAGATAGTCGAAGGATTGGATGGAATAATAGCTCTGGCAAGACCGAAAAGTGAGGATGAGGCAGAAAAAATTCGGGCTTTTGGCTTTGCTTACAGTAGTACGAGAGATCACGACGCAGAACTTTTAAAGAAGGTAAGAGAGATAGCAAAAAGGAAAAAGATGATTTTTGCAATTCATGCTGGTGAAAAAGATTGCGGAGACGTTGAAAGTGCTTTAGAGCTTCAACCCGACTTATTGATACACATGAACTGCTGTGAGGAGATGCTTAGAGACGTAATCACTATGGAAATACCGATCGTAAGCTGTGCAAGGAGTAACGCATTTTTTGGACTTTTGAACACCAAAGTTTACAAAATTTTAAAGGACTACGATTTTTGGATGATAGGCAGCGATAACGCAATGATCGCAAGCCCTTCTCTACTTGATGAGATGCACTTTCTTTCATACTTGCTCGACGATGATACGGCAATATTTAAGGCTGCAATTAGAGGCTACGAGCTTTTCAACATGAAGTATGGATATGTGGTCTACAACAGGAACTACAACTTCAGAAGAACGAACGACCCCCTTAAAACGCTGGTTAGAAGAGCTTCAGCGATGGATATCGAAGCTGTAATTATATAAAAAATTTAAGATTGTCCGTAGGCAGATTCGTAAACGAGTTCAATTATGTCCTTAACGACTATTTTATCATCGAGCTTCTCAGTCTTAACTCCATCTTCGAGCATTATCATGCAGAACGGGCATGCTACAGCAAGTATCTCTGCTCCAGTTTCAGCTGCTTCTCTGGCTCTTATGTTGTTTGGCCTGTCTTCTCCTGGGTACTCTCTAACCAAGTTTCCTCCACCTGCACCACAACAGAAGCTCCTGTTTCTATTTCTTGGCATCTCAACGAGTTCAATTCCAGGAATCGATCTCAAAATCTCCCTTGGAAGTTCATAGATTCCGTTGTATCTGCCAAGATAACAGGGATCATGGTAGGTTACCTTCTTGTTTATCGGATGCTTCAACTGAAGCTTTCCATTCTTTATCGCATCGTAAATGAGTTCAAGGATGAATCTAACCTCGTACCCCTCATATTCGTTGGCAAAAGTGTTGTAGCAGTGTGGAGAAGTAGTTATTATCTTCTTTACACCGTACTTTTCAAATATTCCTATATTCTCTTCTTTTAAAAGCTCAAACAATCCTTCTTCGCCAACTCTTCTAACATCGTTTCCGCAGCATCCTTCGTCCCTTCCAAGCACAGCGTAGTTGACTCCTATGTCCTTCAATAGCTTAGCAAGTTTCGCCGTTACTGGAATATTTCTGTTGTCAAAGCTGTGTGCGCAACCAACGAACCACAACCACTCGAACTCCGGATTATCCTTAACAGTCGGAACCCCGCCTTCAACCTTCTTGAACCACTGGTCTCTCTTGAACTTCGCCTCTCCCCATGGATTCTTCTGTTTCTGGATGTTCGTTAGAAGATCTCTTATATCTGGTGGCGCTTCTCCACTCTCAATTATTCCTCTGCGCATCTCAATTATAAGCTCCATCTGCTCTGCATAAATTGGACACATCTCCATGCAAGCCCTGCAAGTTGTGCAGGCCCAAACGGCATCCATGTCAAGCAGTACATCGAGTAAAGATTGTTCTTCCTGCTCTTCAGCCTCAGTGCCACCATCGGTTTCAGTAACAACATCGTAAGGCTTCCCTATCGGCAGTTCGTGCTTCATTATCTTATCAACATGCCTTATGTTCTGAATTAGGAACATCGGAGACAAAGAGGTTTTCGAGTTGAAAGCTGGACAATTGTCTTGACATCTCCCACATCGCATGCAGGCTAAGCTAGCAAGTAAGTCTCTCCTTGTAAGGTCCTTTCTACTAACAAGGCCAGAGTATCCTTCTTCCTGTGGCATTGGTCTCATTTGGCCAGGTTTTCTTTCAGTTTTTGTGAAAATGCTGATCGGAGCAGCTAAGATGTGCATGAGCTTTGTATAAGGAATCAAAGCGAAGAATGCAAGGATCGCTGCAGCATGTAGGTACCAGAAGACCTGAACTGCAATACTGTTCGCAAATTCTGGCGAGAATCTGAGGTACTCTTTGAGTACTATTCCAAAGATGGCAACAAACAGAAGAAGCAAGAGAACGAGGTCGTCATCGTTGGCATTGTCGTACTTCCTTGCAAACCTTGAGGGTTTTAAGATGTAACGGTTCACTGCAAAAACCAAAAGCCCTGCAAAGAAAAGGATCGCTGAAGCTGTCATGGAGTATTTGAAAAACAGGTATGCACCTCTAAAGGCCTCTGGAATCGCAGCATAGATCGTGAATGCGATTATCCATAAACCTAAAATTACAAAGCTCCATAGTACCAAGAAGTGCCCTATACCCATCTTCTTTTCCCTTAAAAAGACTCTTACGAGCAACAAAGCGTCGAATACAACATACTTCAATCTTCTAACAAAGTTGTTAGTCCTCGGCTCAGCACTTGGACGACCGCTGTTAACAAAATCGATCTGTTTTTTCAAACCCCTCGCAAATATCACTGCAGCTACAATAAACATTAAATAGTATATATACTCAAGCATTTATATCACCTCCCGAATACGTTGGCAGACGAATGTATCTCGTTGACGTCTTCAGTATGACATGTCACACAGTTTCCTCCATGCTCGGTTACTATTGCATGGCAGTTAGCGCATGTAGCATTTATCCCTGAAATCGGGATCTGCGAATTGCTTGGTGCTGAGTGGCACAGTATGGTAAAAGGATTCACCTCATGGCAGGAGATGCAATCAACAGATTCGTGAGTTGCATGTACTTCGCCATGACAACTCCAGCAGGTGTTCCAGGCAGATAAATGGCTTTTGTAAACATTTGCATGCGTATGACAGGTGTCGCACGTGTATTCACTCTGTCCGGCATTGCTAAGGGGAAGAAAAACAACTATAGCGATCAGGGAAATCAGAAACAATGGAAACAAAGCCAACTTCACGATCTCACCTCTTGCCAGATGTACTTTTCAAGGTACTTGCTATGCCTTTCAACCATCGTCGTATGACACAACTCGCAACCAGAAGGCATGTGGTTCGAGAGAAGCGATTTTTCATGGCAGTCTTCACAATTTACGACAGTTACATTACTCCAGATCCATCCACTAACGTTCAGATGGGCTAGAACTATCTCATTCCCGTGACAATCTTTGCAGCTTGTCTCGTAATGTGGAGCATACTTCCAAGGCTCTTCGTGACATTGGCAATTGTAAACTTTACTTTCCACAGCTTTGGCCTTTATATCAGCGTTTTCAGCTATGCATCCCGAGAGAGCTATCGAAACTAAAAGTAACAGTACAAGATATCTCATGACAGACACCGCTGAATGGTTGAACGGGAGTATATTAAGGTTTTGGATTTTAATCGGAGATCCGTTAAAAACAAAAAAAGTCGAAGAAGGAGCAAAGCGCAGAAAAACCAATATGTTCAAAAAATTTTTTAGAGATCTAACACATCAAAAAAGAAAAAGTAGAAGAGATACTAACACAGTTTTCAGTCTATAAATCTTCCTCTATTTCGCTTTAATAAACCCCAAACCATTCAAGAAACTCCTGCTTTGTTGATTTAGAAAACCATATCCAAGGTATGTTCTATATGCTGTAGTTTACTTCGCAATAAGAAATGGCTGGAGTAGCACCCGAATGGAAGACTATGTCTGTTCGACTTCGAATTTCTCTGCAATCTTGTTGAGTCTTGGCTGTACAAATAGTGGATAAAAGACCACTGGGACGAGTAAGGCGACTATGATTGCAAAAAACTTTGCGTTTTGTTCATTTCCTTCCCCTGTTGCGAGTTCAAATCCCATTAGGTAATCGTACTCCCAGAATAGATTCATCAGCGGGACCAACATCCAAAGTACTGAAGGAATCTGTTTACTATATCCTTTTATTCTCAATAATGTGTTAATCTCGTTCTTCGTTGTATAAAACCAGTAGATCAGGTAAATCCCAAACGCTATAGCAGCAAGAGGTACCACTATCATAGCAAACTCTGGCACCCATTCTCCTACCATCATGCTGGCCACGGCTAGGATTCCAAAGGCGTAGATCTCGAGCAGGCTCTGTTTAGTCACTCTCACGAAGAATCTAGAACATTCACACATATATAAAATTTATCAATTGTATTTGTATCCAGGATTCAGAGAAGCTCCCAAAACTCCTCCACCTTGACAAGGCCCAAATTTACGAAAAAGAGATGAAAAATCGCAACCCAGGATCCATACTGCGTTGATTTTTGCGCATGGTTCGACAGCGAAGAAGGGGTCTGTGCGATCTTAAAGCTTTCAAAAGCTAGAGTGATCTGAATGCTCGAGATCATCAAAATTTCTAAAAATTTACAACCAATTGAGCAAAAACTCATAATAGATCTACTCCTATATGAGTTCGAAGGAAAACCGATAGAATGCACATTCCGCGGCCGAAAGTTCACATCAAACACTTCTGCTTTCGAGCACGTCAAGCGGGAGCATGTAGGAAAACTTAGCGAGAAAAGCTATCGTTACTTAATCAGTCTTGGGATTTCAGCAGAAAAAATCATAGAGTTTTGCAAAACTAACGGAGTCCAAATAGATGCTTATATTGTTCACAAAAAAGCTCAGCTAAGCCTTGAGGTGTTCACATGGTCAAGGAGCTGAAGTTCAGCAAAAAGCCGAGTGTTGCGGCCTACAGATATCTCTGTAGACACGGCGATGGAATCATTTTTGAGCTCAAACTAATTTCCAATCGCAAAATAAGACTCAAGGATGCTGCGAACCATTTAGGTCTTGATATTGTGAGCTTTCTGATTCTTCTCGGGCATCTTAAAAAAGTTGGCTTGGTGAAGGAGGTGAGAATCGTATGAAGTTTGATGAAATCCTTGAAAGAGCCATTAAAGAAGTTTCGAGAGATTATTTAGTTTTTTGTTTTGGTGGTGCTTTTAGTGCTCATTTTTAGCTCACCTCCTTGAGAGAAGAGGGTTCGGAAGCTGTGGACGTGTTATCGTTAAAAACGTGGTGATGCGTCTACAGTCTTTTCTCGAAAAAGAAAAAATCAAATCTTAATCTTTCCTTCATCACTCAACACTTGCAAAATCATTTCCTTGAACTTGTTCAAGTCGAGCCATGCGGGAGCATCAGGATCGTCTTTGAGCGGGTGAACATTAACCAGTAAGAAACATAAGGCAAAATAAAGCTCAGATGCGGAGATCTACGAGTGGTTTTACTCTTTTCAGTTCTACTCGGATTCCAAGCGAGCCTCCCACAACGCCTCCAACTCTTAACGTTAACAACTCTTCTAGTCTGCAGGCAAATCAAGATGACACATTATCATCGCTGGATCTCTTTCGTTCATCGCAACACTCAGCAAATCCTCTCTCGTGAGCTTGTTATCTTTTGGTTCTTTCCTTTTTATTTTCGCTGGAAATTCGTTTTTCCAAGAAATTGTAAGAAGAATTTCAGGGGTTTTTGTATTCAGTTATACGTTTAAATTGAGTCCGGACATGTTTATTTTGGCAAAACTTAATTTAAAGCAACTTCATCAGTTTTTTAAATCAAGGTCGCATCTTTCACAGATCAATCTCAGACTTTTCAACTCCTTATGCACTTTTGCGATGCTCAAACCATTTGCGAGTCTGTAATTCATGAACTGGAGAATCAGATTCTTTGTTGCAGCTTCTATCTTGCTTTTTTCAAGCAATCTTAGCTCTCTTTTTAGCATTGCATCATACTCTATACTTCCCCATTTCCACGTTCTTAACTGTGTCCCTTACAGTATTTAAAACGTTGAACTTTCCGTGCATTTAGCTTTATTAATAGGGCCCGGAGCGGGATTTGAACCCGCCTCCTGGGATCCACAGTCCCAGAGGATAGCCGCTACCCCATCCGGGC
>CAYZIW010000016.1:0-6053 GCA_964478605.1 uncultured archaeon
CAGAAGGAGAAGTAGAGAGATATATCGAGCTTTCGGGGATTAGTAGAGAAGAGCTCGAAGATATAGTGCTAGCCCTAGAATTTGAGTCATTCTATCTGAGGTTTAGGGCTGCAAGCGGTATAATACACGAGATACTTGGTTTTGGGAGAAAAGATAGGCAGAAGAAACTAGTGGATATCCTCTCCAAATGTGCTAGAGAAGCAATAGAAGATCAGCTTTCAACCGCAATGGAAAGCGTGAAGGTTCAAATTCTACCTAACGGCATAGCTCTTGCAGCTCTTGACGTGGAGAACTATGGAAAGAAGTTCACTTTTCCACCACCAGGAAAGTTGACTGGAGAAGTGCATGATAGACTGAAGGAGAAGTACAGTAGATTAGTTACTATTGGTTACGGGCCAGATTTTGCGGTTATAAGGAGCGATGGAGTGCAGCTTGATATACCCAAGATCGTACAGGAACTTAAAAGTGAGATAGTTGCAGGAATAGATGGTGGAGGGCATTTGGTTGTTGGATCGATAAAGTTCGTACAAGCGAAGCGAAAAGATGTGTTGGCAAGGCTGGCAGCTAAGATTGGTAGTCTTAACTGATTTTTAAGAAATGTTTTAAATCCTTGCTACACAAGCAAAGTTATCAAAAGCCCCCGTGGGGTAGAGGATATCCTGGAGGCCTTCGGAGCCTCAGACCCGGGTTCGATTCCCGGCGGGGGCGTTTTAGGCATTATCACGTTCAGAACCAATAAAAAATCGCTTTTTAAATCAATGCGGGGGGAGGGATTCGAACCCCCGAACCCCTACGGGACTGGACCCTGAATCCAGCGCCTTTGTCCACTCGGCAACCCCCGCTTAAATTTTAAGATCTCTACTGTTTCTGAGTATATAAATCTGTAGCTGCGTTAATGGTTTTTGACATAAAATATAAAATACAAACAAAAAAATTAACGCGATCTAACAATGTTTATCAAGACTGTCTCAACTTCGTTTAGTTTGCTCTTTATAGACTTTACCTCCTCAAAATCCAGCTCTCCTATTTTTTTCAAACTAGCATCAACGAACATTCCATCACTTACAACTTCACCAAATTTTCTTGGAGGTAGATAGCTTACAACTATGCTCTGTCTCTTGGCAAGCTCTTCACTGTTTGTCACAACTTCGAACCTCTTATCTCCTTCTACAATACACAAAAACAGAGATCCAAGTTTTTGTCTTGATAAAATTTTGCAGGAGAAGTATCTTACAGCTTCACAAGCTTTTTGAATCTCTCCTCTACTTAAAAGTTTTGGTAGATGCTCCAAATACTCTAGCCAGTAAGCTGCAAGCTTTGTAGTGTAATTTTCGATCTTTAAATTACTTCTAATATCTTTTGAGACGTCAACAAGTTTTCTAAGAGATTCTAACTCCATCAGCTCGTCTGGGGGTAGATAACTGTATTTAAGAGACTGTATTTCCGAATTCAGAGTCGAAAGTAGTCCAAGTTGTTTTTTTGGAATCTTTAAGGAGCTAGCAAGCCTGTTAAGCTCTAAAACACCTTTTTCTGCCATCAGAATGCGAAAATCGTTTGCAGTATCCATTTCAATCCCCCACCAAATCTAAAAGAGAATTAAAGACAAAATCGGGCTTCAAATTAAACCTTTCGATTAAAGGTTTCAAGTTCTCTCTACTTGTAACACCTGTCAAAACCAAAACCGTCGTAGCACCAATGTTTTTCCCAGCTACCACATCAACATCTATCTGATCTCCAACTACAGCAACTTCTTCAGCTTTAAGTCCCAAGATGCTTAAAGCTTGTTCCATAATAACCTTCGAAGGTTTTCCAACTGTAACATCCGGCATTCTACCAGTCATCCAATATAAAGCTCCAATTAACATTCCTGTTCCGGGTATTGGGCCATCTTCACCTGGAAAAATTCTGTCAGGATTTGTTGCAACATATCTGACATCTTTTTTCAAGCATAATCTTAATGCTTTTGTAATCAGCTCATAGCTAAGATTTCTATTTTGCGCGACAACTAAATATTCAGCGTTTTTGTAGTCAACGACTTCAAGATCGGCCAATCTTAATTCCTCAATTAACCCTGCCTCTCCCGTTGTGAAAACTTTCGCATTCTTCTTTTCTTCAGCTATATACCTTGCCGTAGCGTAAGTTGCTACGAGTATCTCTCTTTCATCGACGTCCAGCCCAAAATTCTGCAGACGATCTAGAAGAATCCTTCTACTTCTCGTAGAATTGTTCGAAACAAAAACAAGTTTTTTACCAACTTCTTTTAGCCTCTTAGCTCCTTCAACACCTTCTATTATTGGTTTATCACCTCTCCCTATCACTCCATCTATATCTAAAATGAAGCCTTTTTTGTCAAGCAAATTCATCTACATCAGTCCTAAAGTTCTTAGTTCGTCTGCAATACGAGCTACAGCTTTTTGTGCATCTTCGGGGCTTTTACCACCGGTAACTACCATCTTTCCAGAGCCAAATATTAATACTACGACCCTCGGATTGTCTAGTCTATAAACCAAGCCAGGAAATTGTTCAGGCTCGTACTCTATATTTTCAAGCCCTAAACCGACGGCTATAGCATTCAAATTCAGATCTACACCCAGATCAGCTGAAGCTACTATATTCTGTACTCTAACGTCAGGTTCATCGATCACTTCTATTCCGATTCCTTTTAAGATGTTTACTATCTGCTTCACAGCCCTTCTAGCCTCCTCTATACTTTTCGACCCAGTGCAAACTACCTTCCCACTCCTGAAAACAAGGGCTGCAGCTTTTGGTTCTTTAGTTCTTAAAACCAAACCAGGAAACTGTTTCGGTTTATACTCGGAATCTTTAATTTCTTTAGCTATCTTATTTAAATCTATATTTTCGCCGATCTGGGTGGATGCAACCACGTTTTCAATTTTTATCTTGTAGTCTTCCATGCTTTTCACCAATTTATAAAGCTTAAATAAAGACTTAAATACCTTTTTATATTGCCTGAAGTTGGTATTAATATATCTAACGCTAAATATTTATTACTAAATATTTAACTCAAAAAACTTCAAGCAAAACGTTTTTATATCCTCGTACAAAAGAGTTAGAAATTAAATCGAGGTGTGAAGTTTGAAAGAGTTTAGGGAGTTCGAGAGAAAACCACCAGTGAAGGTCGGAGATGTAAGGACTGTAAAGATAGAGGCGATGGGTAGTAGTGGAGATGGGATAGCGAAAATCAACGGCTTTGTGATTTTCGTACCAGGAGTTCAGGTAAATGATGAAGTAACAGTCAAGATAACCAAGGTCCTTAGGAAATACGGGTTTGCTGAAGTTGTAGAATGAATTAAAAGAATTTTATAGTTTCGTTTTTTCAATTTTTTCCTTCAATTTTTCATAGGTTTCTTCTAGAGCTTCGGGAACTATCTGAACATCAGCTAGGATTGGCATAAATGATGTGTCTCCACTCCATCTTGGAACAACATGGATGTGAAGATGCTCTGCTATTCCCGCCCCAGCTACTTTACCTATATTTGCACCGATGTTGAAACCATCCGGATTCATGGCTTCCTTTATAACTTTGATAGCTAAGTTTACAAGTTTCATTGTTTCTTTGAGTTCCTCATCCTCCAGCTCAAGTGTTGAGGGTACATGCCTGTATGGGCACACCATAACATGTCCAGGTGTGTAGGGGTTTCTATTCATGATGATAAAGGCTTTGGCACCTCTGAATAAAATCAGATTCTCTTTATCCTTATTTTGTTTAGGAAAATCGCAGAATATACAGTTTTTCGGTTTAGGAGCTAAGACATACCTTATTCGCCATGGAGCAAATATTTTTTCCATAAATCAAAAACTGGTACAAGCTAGATATAATTTTCCAAATCAATCAAAGTCTTCCCACAACCTATATCGTGTCGAACTTGTAGAGTGATATGGGCGCTACTAAACGTACTTTCTTATAGCCAAAACTTAATCTTAAATTGTTTTTTGATTTGATTTTAAGATTTGAAATCTCAAATTCTCCCGACTTTTCTTCCTTGTTGTAAGATAAGTAGACAAAAACAACACTGTAAACGAAGAGAAAAGCCGCAGCAATCAGGAAAGGTAAGTCAGGATTTACTAACGCTATAGAGCTGCCTATGTACTTTCCAACACCAGTGAACAACTCCCAAAGTACTTGAAATATGGAGATAGATGTAACTTTCGTCTCTTTGCTTGATTCGATCAAGATAGCTTCCATTGTCGATTCTGCTACAACACCAACGACGTCTCTCATAGCGTAGACTACTATAGCAAAGCTTATTGCTGGAACCATAGCCATTGCAACAAAGAAAATACTTTGGATAGATATCGCGATGCTGTGGACTAACCTTACGTCCCCTTTTATTAGATTAGCTCCAGCCAAAGTTACACAAGCTGCAGCTAGAGAAGCTATAGAGAGCATTAGGGCTACTTCTTCTTCCCTTGCTTCAAATTTGAGGATCAAATAGTAATCTGCATTGTAGGCTGTCATGCCAATTGTAACGCCGAAGTACTGTTAGAGCTAAGAGGTACAGATAGGGAAATTTTTTGATTTTAGTCTCTTTTCTGTTTGTTCTAGCGTTTACTCTGCTATTTGAAACGAATTTGATGTATATAAACCCTACAAAAATTGTTAAGACCGACAATATCACATAAAGATCCCTTGCAAAACTAATGGCCACCAACAAAGCTCCAAAAGATAACCCAAACAGACTCGATGCATATACTATTGAGTACTTCTTGAAACTTCCCTCAAGATTGCTTACAGCATAAAGCGAACTGACTCCGTGTATTCCAGATGCCAAGCCAAGAAGTATCGGTAAAAGAACAAATTTACCTTCAAATAGCTCAAACATTGAGAGAGATATAGAAAGGGCCGCTAAAGGCATCAAAAATTTTCTAACCCCATAGTTGTACAAAAACCCAGTCAGCATAGTAGATAGTATTGCTACCAGGCTTGTTATGATAGCTAGAAATCCGTAGATGTCTTCATATCCTCCTGAAACTAACGTGAAAGCGTATAAGCTAGCGATTACACCCCAGCTAGTTCCAAGGACTATCTCAAGGAGTGAGAGAGTGACAAGGCGCATAATTGATCACCTCCTTTAAGTTTTGCAATAATCCGTTAGACAAGTGAGTTTTCTAGTATTATTTAGCTCTTGAGAAATATATCCTTTTCGCTCTGGCGATATTTATTTTACTAGAATTTTAAATTTTTGTATCAAACTTTATTGAGACTGTCGAGTTTAGAGGATAATAAAGCAAAATTCAAAACTTTTGAATATTATATAACGAACAGAAATTATGGTTCGTCTTTGAGTAAAAAAGTTCAGGAAAGAGATTTAAGGCTTAATGTCGTTACATATACATGCTAAAAATCGAAATAAGTACCAGTATTGTGGAGAACTGTGTTTTTAATGGATTGAAAGAGGTTGCCAAAAGGGTTGAAGTAGATGTAGAAAGTCTATCGAATTTTGACGATGCAGTTAGAGGTTTGTTAAAACTTAAAAGTGAGGATGTAGAGAATTTAATGAAAAATCTTCCTAAATTTTGTGAAGGATTCAAAGTTACAAAAAGCTCTGCAAAAATTCTTTTGAAAGAGCATCCATGTTTAATAGCTTCGATGTTGCTTAAAAGCGGAGGTTTGATAACAAAAATGAGAATCGAAGGCGAAAAAATCGTTTGGAGTTTGCTTTGCGACGATGAGAGCTTTTTAAAAATAATCAAAGCGCTTGAGAATGAAAATATCGACTATGAAATAATTTATAAAGGCTTTTTTGAATCTAAAGATGAAATGACTTTTAAAGAGGAAGAAATACTTAAAATTGCCCTAGAGAAAGGATTTTTTGACTATCCAAGAAAGATAAAGCTTGAAGAACTTGCAAAACAACTTGAAATAGCTCCTTCAACACTTTCGGAGATTTTAAGAAGGGCACAAAAAAAGATGCTGAAAAGGCTTTTGGAGTAAAGAGTGGCGAACATATTCAGGCGAAAACTTTATCTATTTATTATGAGATATATACGTTATGAAATTTGAAAAACCAAGTTATCACGAAAGTGTAAAT
>CAYZIW010000016.1:6153-35527 GCA_964478605.1 uncultured archaeon
GTTGTGGACAGATTTAACGAACAAGAAAAAACTCGTTGTCCATTCTGCACAAAAGATGAGATATATACGTTATGAAATTTGAAAAACCAAGTTATCACGAAAGTGTAAATCGAATGTACGAAAAAGTAAAAGGCGAGACAACAAACGTTGTGGACAGATTTAACGAACAAGAAAAAACTCGTTGTCCATTCTGCACAAAAGGCTTAAGCTGTCAGCTTTGTAGCATGGGTCCCTGTAGAATAACCGATAAGAATCCATATGGTGCCTGTGGAATCGACTCAGCGGGAATGGTGATGCGAAATTTTGTTTTCAAGAACATGCTTGGAACCCAAGCATACACTTATCATGCAATAGAGGCCGCAAAAACGCTCAAAGCTACAGCTGAAGGGAAGACGCCTTACGAGATAAAGGAGCCTGAAAAACTTAGATGGCTTGCAAATTTGCTCGGAATTGATGGCAAAGATGCAAAAGAGATTGCAATAAGACTGGCAGATTTTATTATAGCAGATCTAAGCTCTGCAGATAAAAGCAAAATCGTGGAGATTGTTGCTCCTGAAAAAAGAAAAGAGATCTGGAAAAAGCTTGGAATTGTTCCTGAGGGTATTTTTGGAGAACTTTTAACTCTTGGAAGCTCCGCGATGACAAACGTGGACTCGAATTATGTCTCGCTGGCAAAGAAGAGCATGTCAATGAGCATTGCAACTTGCATTGCTGCGCAGTTTGTGCTTGAAATGATCCAGGACATCCTATTTGGCACTCCAATGCCTCACGAAAGCTTCGCAGACCTTGGAATTCTCGATGCGGACTACGTGAACATTGCGGTCGATGGGCATGAGCCTTTCGTTGGCATGGCTTTGATAAAGCTTGCTGAAAGGAAAGAAGTGCAGGAAATGGCAAGAAAGGCGGGAGCAAAGGGTTTGCGAATCATAGGTTTTATAGAAACTGGACAGGAAATTTTACAGCGCATCAGTAGCCCGGTATTCGTTGGAATCGTTGGTAACTGGATCGTTCAGGAATTTGCTCTTGCAACTGGTTGTGTTGATCTATTTGCTGCAGATATGAACTGTGCTCTGCCTTCCTTGCCGGAATACGAGAAGTATGGTGTCAAAATAGTTCCAGTTAGTAGGCTTGTAAGGTTCAGGGGAATCGATGAGGGACTTGATTACAAGCCTGAAGAGGTTGAAAAGATAGTGAGAAAGCTCATAGAGATTGCCATAGAGAACTTCAGAAAAAGAGATAAGAGTAAAGCAGTAAAAATCGATAAAAAGCAAAAAATAGTTGTTGGTTTTTCAGTTGAGGCAATAGAAAAGCTTGTGGGCTTTGAAACGCTTTTAAATGCAATAAAAGATGGAAAAATAAAGGGAATTGTAGCTCTTGTAAGCTGCACAACGCTGAAAAACGGTCCTCACGATGCAAACACAGTTGCAATTGCTAAAGAACTGATAAAGAGGGACATACTTGTGATATCAATGGGCTGTGGAAACGCTGGATTGCAGGTTGCAGGGCTTACGAGCTTGGAAGCAAAAGAATTGGCTGGAGAAAAGCTTAAAGTAGTCTGCGAAGCCTTAAAGATTCCTCCAGTTTTAAGCTTTGGAACGTGCACAGACGTTGGCAGAGCTGCTTATCTGCTGAGATTGCTCGCCGAAAAACTTGGCGTAGACGTTTCACAGCTTCCCGTAGCAGTTACAGCTCCTGAATACATGGAGCAGAAGGCAACGATAGATGCGGTTTTTGCAATTGCTTATGGACTTGCAACCCATGTTTCGCCCGTTCCGCCGATAACAGGAAGCGATAAAGTTGTAAAATTGCTTAGCGAAGACGTGGAAAAGCTTACGGGAGGAAAAGTAATAGTTGAAGAGGATCCTGCAAAGGCTGCGGAGCTACTTGAGAAAGTAGTCGTCGAAAAAAGAAGAGTTTTGAGAATTTAATTTTTATTTACGTATTTGCCATAAAGTTTAATAGTTGGTAGCTAACCTGTAACTGTGGTATGAACTAGCTATAGGGGTAATACTAGGCACAATTGCTGGCCTTGTGCCAGGTATACACAGCAACACCTTTGCAGCGCTCCTTCTTTTAGCTGCTTCAAATTTCGGGGATGTGGGAGTAATAGTAATATCCTCTGCCATAACGTATACAGTTGTAAACATAATTCCAGCCACTTTTTTAGGTGTTCCAGATGAAGATACGGCTTTAAGCGTTCTACCATCGCATAAGATGGTACTCGAGGGAAGAGGTTTTGAAGTAATAACGATCTCAGCTTTAGCATCTTTTTTAAGCATCCTAATTTCTTTACCGTTATACTTGACGATAAACAGCATCGCTCACTACTACAGCCTTTTAAGGTTCTTGACCCCCTACGTTTTGATATTCGTCGCTTTTTTGCTAATTTTTAGTGAAAAAGGAGAGCCCTTTGCTGGAAGATATTCTGTATGGCTAAAAAGAACTTACGCCCTTCTAGTATTCCTACTTTCAGGTTTTCTTGGATACATAGCATTAAAAAATTCTCAACTTTTTGAGATCCATCCAGCTGGATCCGTTTTATTACCCCTTTTAACAGGACTTTTTGCAACTCCAGTCTTGGTTTTTTCATCTTCAAATCCCGTTCCGGAGCAGAAAAAGATACTTAAAATACCGGATTTAGATTCCGTAACCAAGGGTACTTTAGCTGGATTTTTTGTAAGTCTTTTTCCTGGAATAAGCAGTGGAGTGGCAACTGTCGTATCAACGCTTGGTGAGAAAAAGGAAGAGAGGTACATTTCTGCAATAAGCGCTGCAAACAGCGCAAATGCAATTCTTTGCCTGTTTTTTTACATTGTCACAAATAGAACTCGCAGTGGTGCTGCAGATGCTTTAAAAAAGCTTCATTATTATCCTGAATTTCTAGATTTGGCTTTTTTAGCGATTATCTCAGCATTCGCTGCTCTGCTTATAGCGATCGCTTTTGGTTATCTTTTATCAGAAAAGATATCAAAAGTTAACGCAAGAAAGCTTTCTTTAGCTGTCATTGGATTTCTCGTTGTTTTGATAGGCTACTTAACAGGACTTTTTGGTCTAATGTTATTCTTTGCCGCTTCTTTTATCGGTATTTTGGCTGTAAGATTGAAAGTAAAAAGAGTTAACTGCATGGGCTGTCTTATTCTTCCTGTTACAGTTTACTACCTTACTCATACCTAAGGGCCTCTATCGGCTCAAGCTTGCTTGCCTTCCAAGCTGGATACAGGCCGCTAACGATTGCTGTAGAAATCCCAATAGATAAGCCTAAAATTATATAAAATACTGTTGAAGGTTGTAAAGCGTAGCTCCAGTCTTGCAATATTGCGTAATCTATCACTATTCCTCCTACCAAGCTTAAAGCACTGCCTATCATCGAACCGATTAACCCCAAGATAGCAGCTTCTGTTATAAAAATTTTTAAAATCGTTGATCTCTGCGCTCCTATAGCTCTCATCACCCCGATCTCTTTCGTTCTTTCTATTGTAGACATTAACATTATATTTAGAATGCTGACCCCAGCCACAAGCAATGAAATCGCGGCTATCGCCATTAAAAACAAATTTATTTGTCCAAATGCGTTTTCTATTGTTTGCAATATCATTTTCATCTCCACTACGACCAATTTCTCTTCTTTCTTATTGATCCTTTCTTCAATAACCTGTTTTATCTCGGGAACATCCTCCAGATTTTCGACCTTCACTATAACCATCGAAACTTCTGAACCTGAAATCTTTTTGAAATCATCTTCCGAAACCAAGACGGCGAAGTTTGGATTTATATCGAATCTTGCACCAACGTCTTTCAGTATTGCAGTTACTTTAAGTTCTCTTCCCTCCAAAGTTATCTTAGATCCAATTTTCAAAGAAAGAAAATCTGCCAGTCTTTTTCCAACTACACAGCTTCCGCTCGAAAGTTTTATTGAACCACTCTCAGCTTCAAACATCTCTCTGAGATTTTTTTCATCTATAGCGTAGACGGTAGCTATTACTTTTTTGTTTTTGAATTCAATCGATAAAGCATCGGATCTTAAAGCTATAACAGATTTAATTCCGGGTATTTTTTCTATTGTTCTTATGTCTCTGTCTTCAATATACGAATAACCTTGCTGCGGATTTGGATAGATAACTATCTCGTTTGCAACATCTTCAAAGTTCTGCATCACAGCCGCTTTCAAGCTTTCTCCAAAAATTCCTATTGCACCTACAGCCATAACTCCAATAAATATTCCCACGACCGCTAAAACGCTTCTAATTTTTGCTCTTTCTAGATTTCTTCGGGCGATCTCAACGTACATGCTCTACCTCTTGTATCTTTCCATCCCTAAGATGGATCACCGTATCACCGAACTTTTTCAAATTTACATCATGAGTAACGAGGATAACTGTAACACCCTTCTCTTCGTTCAGATCTCTGATAATTTTCATTATCTGCTCTCCAGTTTTGCTATCCAGATTCCCAGTGGGTTCATCGCATAGAAGAACAGACGGACTGTTTGCTAAAGCTCTTGCTATTGCAACCCTTTGCTGCTGCCCACCGCTTAACTCATTTGGCCGCCTGTCCATCTCTTTTTCAAGTCCGAGAAGTTCTAGAAGTTCTTTCGCTCTTTTTTGTCTTAAATTCTTTGGAGTGCCTTTGAAGACCATTGGAAGTTCGACATTTTCAAGAGCCGTAAGAGTTGATACAAGGTTGTATTGCTGAAATATGAAACCTATGTTGTCCCTTCTTAAATTCGTAAGTTCAAAATCGCTGAGTTTCGATGTTTCAACGCCATTTATCAAAACTTTCCCTGCACTCGGCTTATCTAAGCATCCGATCAGATGCAAAAGTGTGCTCTTTCCACTTCCCGAAGGACCCATTATTATCAAAAAGTCCCCCTTCTCAACATCAAAACTTACCCCTCTGAGGGCATGAACTTCATAATATTGGGTTTTGTAGATCTTTTGAACATCTATCAACTCAATTATCTTCATGTTCTTCTCTTATACTTCCACAAGATTGCCAAGATTATTGCTATCACCAAAACCAAAGCACCCAATGAGACAAAAAAAGATGTCTGACTGCTGGAGACGTCTTCCTTCTCCGTACCAGAAATTTCTAGGAATCTTGTTATTTCAAAATTTTTTCCAATTTCGTTTGTCCAAGTTACAGTTACCTTCGCTGTCTTATTGCATCTCAAACTCAAATCGAACGTTTGGTAATCTGAAGGGTCTACGTTACCTACGAACTCCTCAGCTTTATCGATGCACGCTGCTACCACATAAACGTTGTATACAGCGCTTCTTCCAACATTACTTACCACTCCAGCTATCGACACTTTACCAATTCCAGTTGTAGTTAAGCTAAGTAGCAAAGGGTAGCCATCCAAAACCTTGATTTTAAGTTCTTTCTCAACAATGTACTCCTTTCCAAACTCATCTTTAAATTCTGCGACAATTTTTATCGTATCCTCCCCGCTGCTTAGTGGTGTGTAAACAAAATCTACAACTTTAGTGCTCTTGCTGTCGAGCTTACTCAGTTCCTTTAATTCGGAATCGAACGTTCCAAGATCACTTAGGGCTCTAAGTTTAAGAGCGTAGATAGCATCCCCCCTTAAGTTTGAAATTTCGGCACTTATCCTTATACAGTCTGCAACATAAAGAGAGGAATGGCTGGAGTTAACGTTCACAAAAACCCCCTTTGACGGCAAGTACGATGCATCAACCCTTCTTACGATTTCATGATAGTTCAGTCCGTTGTAGAAGGATACCTTAAACTCCAGCTTTTCCTGGGGTTCAAATTTTAGCTGAAAATCCTCTTTTCCGTCTAAATTTCCAATAAAAATTTCTCGTGGAACGGAGTTAAATAGAGGTCTTATCTTTACGTCTGTAAGCTTTACAGGAGAAGATATCGAAAATTTTGCATAGTTTATCTCTCCAACGTAAAGCGGCTCGTTGACTGAGATAGATGGAAAGTTATCATCAACAACAACCATTATGTTCTGTGTTAGTGTCGCATTTTCCAGAGATATGAGAACTTCAACATTGAATTTTCCGGGTTTCTCCGCTTTTATTGAGAAGGGCAACTTGTAGACTCCAGATACATTTCCAACGTAGTAAAAGTTCTTTGGCTCAATACTAACTCCATAACCTGTAATCCAGATAGAGTTAATTTTTACCTCTTCAGCGGTTTTAATTTCAAGGATGCAGTCAGCTAGATCTCCTGGCAACAGGATTTCTGGAGATATCTGATAATCCACAGACAAAGCGCCTGCTGGTAATACCAGTAAGAAAAACAATAGGATGCCCAAAGTATAACGCATGCTTTTTGTTAAACAAAGGTTATATAAAGTTTGGTCTCTAGCTTATTACAACCTTCTCCACACCATCTATTTTTAGAATCTCGTCGATCAACTTACCGGGTATTTTTGTTTCAGTAACAAGTATCATCTTCGATTCTACGCTTATATCTGGATCCTCTGCGAGCATGTAGCGTATGGATATCTTTTCCCTTGCAAGGATCGATGTCACTCCAGCAACAATTCCAAACTTTCTACTATCTGCATAAACTTCAAGTACTCCAAATCCTAATATCTTTGCAACTTCTGTTATGTTTGCCGCAGGCTTCAAGGATGAAAAAACTTTTCTTAGCTCTTCATCACTTTCTATGTTTGAAATCGCCGCCAAAACAACTTTTCTGTCAACTCCTATAGCTTCAGCAATTTTTGTTGGAATAAGCTCTATATTTCCGCAGAAAGCTTTTCCATTCTTTATAGAAATCCCGAGTCTTAAAAACTCTCTAGCTACAGCTATCTGCGATGGATACTTCTCGAACTTTTCAGCGATCTTTTTCCACATAGCTTTAAATACACCTTCATAAATAAGACAGTTTCGAATACGGGCTCGTGGGGTAGCGGACATCCTGGGGGTCTCCGGAACCCCCGATCCGGGTTCAACTCCCGGCGAGCCCGTTAAATTGCAAAATATTAACTTTTTGTTGTTTTCTGTTCTATTCTTTCGTTCTAAGCCTCCACCGATGGCTTCGAGATGCATTACTACTCGACAAATTTATAAACTTCCTCGTTAAGAATTTTTAGGGGTTGGTATGAAGAAATAAATATTCTATTTGTTTCCTTTAATAGTTTTGGCAACTTTTATTAGCTTTTGTGCAGAAAAAATAGTTCCTATGTGGACAAGGAGATTGCAAAGTGCAATATTGCGAAGGATAGAATTGCAACACTGAGCTACTCAAAATCTACCAAACACTGCAAGAATAATTGATGTAAAAACATCGCCGTGCAAGAAAAGTGAAGGGAATTTGGAGTTACGAAGAAGTTGTGAGAATCTATTAGCAAGTTTAAATTTTTTAATCGATAGCTAAAAAGTGTTCCAGAATGTAAAATTCTAAAAGCAGTTTTGGGATAAAAGCCCTAGCAAAAACAAAGTAGCGAAAAATACCATAGTACTCTAGGGCAAAGACAAAATTGTATAATTCTAGAATTGCTTTCAACTTTAAGAATCCAAAAATACGTTGAAAACCTGCATTGTAATTCTGCTCGTTGTGATTGGTAGAGGATATACTCTATAATTTTAATAATTTATTATAAATAAAAACTTAAATGTAAAGATTTGTTCACAAAATTTTTCGATTGCTAAACTCAGACATCGAACAAAAATCTGTTAAAAGTTGAAAGTAGCGACACAATAGCAATTTGCTAGATAAATCGAGTACGTACTTATCTTTTCAAGAGCTTTAAAGTCTTTTTTGGCACGCATAGTTAGATTAAAACAAGCAAAATGAAGAATTGACTAACAAGAACTTTTCTCGTTTTGAAGTACTCACTTATAATGTAACTAGTCAATACATTAAAAATTTTTAATTAAATTTTTTTATAAATATTTAATTTTTCGGGGTAGAGAACCTTTAAAAACTTCAAGAAAAATCTTATAACCCGTAAGACCCTACTCCTGCTGAAGCCGGGGTTGCCGAGTGGTACGGCGACAGCCTGCTAAGCTGTTGGGCTCTGCCCGCGTGGGTTCAAATCCCACCCCCGGCGCTTTTATGAGGATTTTAGAAGTCTTGGAGCAAGAATAAGATTTTGGAAAACTACCAAATTCGAAAAATATCTTTAAAATCTCAGCCTTCATCGAAAACCTCATAAAAAGCTTTAGAAATCAAGTTCAGTCAGCTTTCATCCTTGTTTCCATATTAGAAATGGGCCCGCGGGGGTTTGAACCCCGGACCTTTCGCTTATCAGGCGAACGCTCTAACCAGGCTGAGCCACGGGCCCTCCAGAAATTTCCAGAGATCAATGTTTATAAGTTTTTGTGTTGTCAAAAAATTATGATCAAATCAGACAAACTTCGATCACTTTCCCCCTTGGCCTCTCCTCTTTGAATATCTGACCCTCAAATCTGTAAACTTCCGCTCCGCTAAGCCAGCAATCAGGTGGAAGTCCAGCTTTTATACAAGTTTCACTAAGAAAGTCTTCGGCACTTAACTTATACTCCACAGCCACCTGTGGTAATAGTAGACCAGAAAAGGGGCCGAGCTTTACCATTAGACCATGCTTTCCGATCTCAACGTGATTAGGTAGATCTTTAGGTTTTGCTTTTATTCTCTCCGGCTGGGTTAATATGGTAACCTCGACTTCTATTTCTTCCATTTCACTCCTTCTTACTGGTTCAAAGCGTGGATCATCAATTGCTGCAGCGATTGCAGATTCTATTATCGCCTCGTCGAGCCTTTTTATCGGATATGGAAATCCTATACAGCCTCTAAGTTCCCCTTTCTTAATCAAAGTTGTAAAAACTCCCCTTTTTTCTTCAAAAAAACCAGTATAGCGATCTTTTATCATGTTTCCAGTCTCCAAATAATGTTCGATCGCTTTTCTTGCAAGCTTTACAGCCTTCTCACCATCTTCAATACTTAACTTGTTCATAGCCTAAATTACCACAAAAGAAAGAAATATCTTTGCTTTACCGCAGGAACTATGATAGTTGGAATTGACGTTGGAGGTACAAACACAGACATAGTCTCCCTTGAAGGTAGTAACTTCAAACATTTAGCCTCATTCAAGACGGCTGAGTTGTGCGCTGAAAGACTAATGAGTTTTAAGGATGCGAAAGCGATCGGAGTTGGTATAGCAGCATGGATAAAAAATGGAAAAATTATAAAAGCACCAAATCTAAGTTTAAAAACTTGTGATGAAGTACTGGAATTTTTTAGACCCAAATGCATAATCGAAAACGATGCAAACTGCTTTGCAATCTATGCATCAAAAATTTTGAACGTAAAAAACCTCTTCGGAGTTACAGTTGGCACCGGAATTGGAAGTGGGATAATAATTGATGGTAGATTATACACCGGAAGCGGAATTGCTGGAGAAATTGGTCATACCTTCGTTGAAACAAAAAGAGTTTGCAGCTGTGGAGAGACTGGGCATTTAGAGGCTTCATTTGGTGGCAGATATATGGATGCAAGGAGTCTGCTCGAAAGTGGGAGAATATATAAAATTAGAGGATTCAAACTCTTCTGTAAGAGTTTGGCTTTCGCCGTGATGCTTTTAGATCCAGAAGTAGTAGCGTTAGGAGGTAGGATCGGTGGAAGATTGAATGCAAAGATCGTAAAAGAAAACGTCTGCAAGTATACTGCCAAAGAATTCGATTTCGAGATAGTTACGATAAAAGACGATCTTGCAGTCGCTAAAGGGGCCGCTCTTTTAGCCAGCTCTCAAATTCCTCCTTAAGACCTTCTTTTTCTATAAGAGCTACAGAAACTATGAATTCTTCCTGAGTCTCCCTACTTGTTCCAACGACTAAATAAAAATCGTCACCTATTTTTTCGAGCACGCCCCTTGCAAAAATTCTCTCGCCCTTCAAAGCCTGTCCAACATAGGTATGGGTAAAGCAGAGAATGGCTTTTATTTGAGTACTTTTTACAGGATAATAAGCTGGATAGTCATAAACGAGCGAATCATTTAGCAATTCAGCCTCTACTTCGCAAAAACCGTATTTTGTTCCAACTTCTTCCGGAACGTCTCTGTTTATCTCATCGTAGTCCCTAACATACAGCAGATCAAAGTATGTGCTGCCTATGTAAGCTCTGTGGTACTTCCTCCTTTCATGAGCCTTAAAAATTTCAAAAGGTATCGGAACTTTTCTTTTTTTATATATATAATTCCAAGTTATTTCATCGGGCTCAGCTAGTCTTCCCTCAAGTATACCCTTTTTTATCAGCTCTCTCGCAAAAAACCAATATTTTCCGTAAACAACAAAATCAACGTCTGAGTCTTTTCCTTCCAAACCAATGAGTCTAGACCCTGTAACTCCCATTTTATCCTTCGGAATCGACGAGAATAGCTGTACCACCTTTTTCACTTCTGAATCCATGACCTCAAATAATCTTTCCTCGGGTTTGAAAACTTCATCAACTATATCCAGTGGTATGCGGAATATCTTTCCATCGAAGTATCTTCTCCATTCTTTAACATGCAAAGCTTCTTCATGGCTGAGTTTCTTAAAACGCGTACCATTCTTTATTCTGTCTCCTTCCTCATGTTGAGTGTACCTTAAAAAACATTTTACAGTTCTTTCATTTTTATAACCTACGACAGAAAAGTAGTAATTTTTAACTCGAATAAAATCTCTAAGCCTTATAGGTTTCATACTTGGCATAAACTCTTCTTATTTCTTTCGCTTTCGCCCTACTACCAGCCTTTCTTAGTATTTCTCCCTTGACGAGTTTTATCCTGCTTATTCTGAACTTCTTTCCCTCAAATTCTATTGTCTCACCTACCTCAAATTCAGTATCACCATCAACTATTATCTTTACTGGTGTAGTTACACTTCTCTTATGTAGGCTCAACCTAACGATCACTTCTCCAACATCCCTAAGCCACACGGTTGATACATCTTTTGCCAATCCAGCTTCGCTTTTTCTACCATCTTTTAGTTCAATACTAGTAACTTCCCCAATTCTATGCTCTCCAGCAACTTCTACGATAAATTCCCTACCTTTTTCTACTAGTTCATACTCTTTTACTTTCAAAACCCCCTTCTGCGATTCTGGTCCGCTGCTGATTACAGCCCTTAAACTTAACTCTTTCTCTGGAGTATGCGTGGTATACATACCGCAAGCTGTACATTTGTATAACATCTTTTCCTCCCTCACCAACTCATGTAAAGTTTCCTCCCCACAACTATCACAGTACAAATAGATCCTCATCTATCAACTTCAAAGCCTACGATATAAAAAATCACGGGAAAGGATTAATAACCAATGAGGTAGAGTGTTTATGAAATGGCGAAAGAAGTGAGTGAACTGAAGTACATAATACTGAGACCACTTGGATATCCACTGAAAGCGAGCTACCACGAGTACCCCAAGGTAGACAACTTGAAGGTTTTTGACATCTATGCCAAAGAACAGTGGAAAGGAGAGTTCGTAAGAAAAGGAAAGATACTTTTTGATATGAGGATGTTTCCAGATTTTGCATTCGAAGTCCTAGATGCTGAGCCCTCTGCAGGTTACATTGCTGACTCAACAATAATTTTAGTTGAAAGTGAACCAAAAGTGATAGAAACAGAAATAGTCCGGGATGTCAAGCTTTCAGATGTTGTTGGACAAGAAGATGCAAAGAGAAAAGCTAGGGTTATTTTAGAGTATTTGAAAAACCCTGAGAAGTTTGGAAAATGGGCACCAAAAAATATTCTTTTCTACGGACCTCCAGGAACTGGAAAAACTATGCTTGCTAAAGCGCTATCAAATGAAGCAAAAAAGCCGTTTCTTTCCGTAAAGTCTACTAAACTCATCGGAGAACATGTTGGAGATGGAGCCAGAAAGATCCACGAACTTTACGAAAGAGCCAGAAAGCTCGCACCTTGTATCGTATTTCTGGATGAATTCGATGCTATAGCGTTAGATAGAAGTTATCAAGATCTTAGAGGAGACGTTTCTGAGATTGTAAATGCTCTACTAACAGAGCTCGATGGAATTCAGAGCAACACCGGAATTTGTACTATTGCAGCAACAAACAGGGTGGAATTTCTAGATAATTCGATAAGAAGTAGATTTGAGGAGGAGATAGAATTTACCTTGCCAAATCAGGAAGAGAGGTTTGAAATACTACGTAGAAATCTTGAAAACTTTCCGTTGAAGGTCGATGCGAGACTAGAGGTAGTTGCAAAAGCTACTGAAGGGTTCAGTGGAAGAGATATTGTGGAGAAGGTTATAAAAGCTGCGCTCCACAAAGCGATTGCGGAAGAGAGAGAAGTTATATTAACTTCCGACCTCCTTGGTATTGTTGAAAAACTCAAGATGCCCTCCAAACAACCACCAAAACAGATGTTCATATAAAAGTTTTATATATAAAATTAATTTCCCTCCCCTCAATCGCTTTTTAAATTCTCGATTCTCAGATCAACCAAAAAATTTAAGAATCAATCATCAAGAGCTAATGGAATGAAAGTAGCGATCATCGGCGGCGGGGCCGCTGGGATGACTGCAGCCTCACGAATAAAGGCCCTTCAGCCAAGTTGGGAAGTTGTTGTTTTTGAAAAATCTAAGTACGTTAGTCATGCACCATGTGGTGTTCCGTTCTACATCTCAGGAATGGTTGAACATTTTGAGGAACTTTGTACTTATCCAACTGAATATTTTGTACGAGAAAGAGGTTTGGATGTCAGAATTCAAACAAAGGTTGTTGAAGTCGGTGACCATTACCTTGTTGCAGAAAAAGATGGGAAAGAGTACACCTACGAATGGGACAAGCTTTTGTTCGCTACGGGAGCTAAAGCAGAGAGGTTAAGTACAAAAAATGATGAATTGGATGGGATTCTTTACGTAGACAACTTTGAAAAGGCTAAGGAAGTAAAGATTGCAGCGACGAAAGCTAACAGAGTTGTAATCGTTGGTTCAGGGTATATAGGCGTTGAAATGGCTTTGGCACTTGTAAAGCTCGGGAAGAAGGTGACGGTAATTGAAGCCAGTGAAAGACCCTTGCCAGAATACGATGCTGAAATGGCCGCCATTTTAAAATCGGAGATGGAAAAATATCTTGAACTGAAATTGAGTGAAAAAGTCATAGATTTTGAAGGAAAGGATAAGGTTGAAAAGGTTATCACAAACAAAGGCGAGTACAGTTGTGATCTTGTAGTAGTCGCCGCCGGAATGTCTCCAAATACAAAGTTGGCTGAAAAAATTGTAAAAATTGGCAAAAAAGGAGCTATAAAAACAAATAGCAGGATGCAAACTTCAAATGAAGATGTGTACGCTGCAGGAGATTGTGCAGAATCTATAAATTTGATAACAAAAAAACCTGACTGGATAGCCGCAGCAGCACCTGCAAACAAGATGGGGTATGTAGCGGGAGTAAATATCGCAGGAAAAGAACTTCATTATCCAGGATCTCTAAAAAGCCAGTTTTCAAGCTTTATGGATCTTGAAATAGGCAAAACTGGTCTAAGTGAACACGAAGCTGTAAGAGAGGGATACGATGTAGTTTCAACTTTTATAACCTCCAGAACCTCGGCAAAGTACTTACCGAACGGTTTAATACATCTTAAAGTAGTCGCAGAAAGAAACGGTAGGCTTTTGGGTGTTCAGGCTATGGGAAAAGGCGTCGCTATGAGGATATATGGTGCAATAGTTCTTCTCTACAACAACTGCAGTATTAAAGATCTGTTTTTTGCCGACTTCCCTTATTATCCTCCCTTAACACGTGTCTGGGATCCGCTTGTAATAGCCGCCAGAAATCTATTCAGAAAGGTTGGACTACCTTGACTTAATGCTTATCTATCCCCAAGCTGTAGGTATTATCGTGGTCAGAGGGTTAGAAAGGTACGAAGCTATAAACTCAAACGAAGTTGCTGCAAAGTTCCAGATAGCAAAACGCTTGCCAGCAGAGAGTTCTGAAAATTTTGAAGAAGTGCTGAAAATACATTCCAAAATCAAAAGCGAGTTTAGAAGAATTGTAAAGGAGGACGATGTATCAATTTTAAAAGAGCATCCAGCTGAATACTCTTTTCTTCACCTCAAAAGAGATATACTGCTCTATATGCTAAAAAACTGCAGATTCTGCGAGAGAAGATGTGGCGTAAACAGATATGAAGAGTTTGGATTTTGCAGATGTGGTTTGTTAAGCTACTACAGCAGCGAATTTCTGCATTTTGGTGAAGAACCAGAACTCGTACCTTCACACACCATATTCTTTAACAGATGCACCTTTGCCTGTGTATTCTGTCAAAACTACGATATTGTCTACAGCGACGACTATATTTTCGATGCTAGAGAGATGGCAAGAATTGTTGATGTTCGCAGGAAACAGGGTAGCAAGAATGTCAACCTTGTAGGGGGGAACCCTGACCAGCATTCGCACAACATAATAGAGATGCTCATACATGTCGAATCAAACGTACCTATAGTCTGGAACTCGAACATGTACCACAGTGATGAACTTGCCGAGATAATCGAAGATATTGTAGACGTCTGGCTTGGAGATTTCAAGTATGGAAACAATAAATGTGCATTGAAGTATTCAAAAGTTCCCAACTACTGGGAAGTCGTTACAAGAAATTTTTTGAGGGCAAAAGATAACGGAGAACTGCTTATAAGGCATTTGGTAATGCCCAACCACGTAAACTGCTGCACTGAAAAAGTTGTAGAGTGGGTTTCGAAAAACTTGGGTAGCGACGTTAGATTCAACCTCATGTTCCAGTACTACCCCACGTACAAAGCGTTCCAGTATCCTGAAATAGCTCGAAGACTGAACGATGAAGAAATGAAAAATTCTTTGTTTATTGCAGCTAAGCATCTAAAGAATCTCGTATGAGTGGCATCTTGCATACTCTCCTCCACTCACAGTTCTTGCAATAAAATTTCCATCTATCCAGAATTTTCACGATTTCAGCTTTAATCTCACTCCAGAATTTTTTATCCCCAACTTTTAGAGAAAGTATCTTCAAAGCGAAATCGTCCATCTCTCTGATCTCCTCTTCAGCCGTTTCTGAATAAGCGCAGTATCCTTTGTTGTAAGGGCAAGCCTTGCAAACATCATCTACGCCTTCGACGACTTCGACAGCCTCAGTATTAACTTTAGACAGAACTTCATTCAAATTTTCAACAAACCTTAAATCGTAGCCCTCTCCAACAAAAAAATGCAGACAAATGAGATGATGTCCTCTGAGTTTTACCATGCAAAGATCTCTTTCCTTCGCTTTTAATTTTTTTGTTATGCCTCAACATCCAAAAACAACTTTTGTTAAATTATCGGGTATCTCTTCATCTCCACTATACTTCAAAGCTTTGTTCACCGAATGCCTTGCTATGTACCCTGCAACGTGTAAGAGTGTGTCTCCATATTCCAAATCCTTTTCCATGCTCGCAGTACAAGGAAAGCTGTGGTGCGCTTCCGATATCGTATTCCACAATTCTCTCATATTTTCAAATTCTCTATTTCTAAGCTTAACAGCTATGTACCACGCAGCTCCGCAGGGCTGACTTTTCAGTACTCTTATAAAGTGTATCTTGCCATCTTCCACATCTATCTCAAATTCTGGATAACCAACGTTGAATTCCTTGTAGAATTTTTTCAAAATTTTAGTCGATGGTTTGAAGCTGCAGAAAGGTTTTGGGGCTTCGAATTCAATTCCTAACTCTAAAAATTTTTCTGAGATTTGTTTTCTAAGCCCTGCTTTACACCATGATGGCTCTTCAACCGGTACTATCACTGCAGAAACTTTTCCTTCAAGATAACTGGGCATAGATGCCAATATATCTGGATGAATGTTTATCAAAACGGCTACATCCGCTTCTACAATTTTCTTCGGTAGAAAATCCTTGGGATTTTCTATGAAATCTGGCATAGTTTTTGGATCTGGAAGGGAATAAACTGCAACGATGTTTTTCGTAAAAGAGTAGGTGTTGGCTTTGCAGTGAGTGCATGCATCTATTCCGCACGCACCGTAAGATGGACAGGAGTTTGGGTAATTCATCAGATTTGCGACGAATCTTTCGGCAAAGAAACCATTTTGGAGTATCAAAAGCTCCATGATCTCACTTTCAGAAAATTTAGAAGAAATCTGCTATACTAACCTGTCTTTTTGTATCGCTTTCGAACAGGGATTTTATTTCGAGTTCGATCAGATTGATCCTCTGCCTCGTATACTCGGAAACCTTGAACTCTTCGCAAAGCATCTTAGATAAGGCTAGGTACTTAGTAATGGAGCTGCTGTGAACGGTCAAAGTTAGTTTACCACCACATTTAGTACATTTTCCAGATAAAGGTATTCTTCTGAACTTTTCATTACAGTTGAGACAGCGAAACTCCTGCCTTGAAAAGGCCCTCAAGTTTCCAATTATATCTGGCAGAAAATGAACATTTATAACTCTTTCCGCCACGTCGCACTCATCAACAGCTACGATCTTTTTTGCAAGTTCCATCTGAGCCCTTAGCTTATCCTGCATGGTCTCAAGGTACTTGTAAGCACTCTCCTTGTTTCCAGAAGCTATATCCACGGTGTCATGAGTAAACTTCAACCCACAGAATCTCAACTCGCTTTTCAACCTGTCTTTTACCTTTTCAATCAGACTTTCAACTTCTTTTGGATTAGCATACCTCATGGTAGCTTCATAGAATTGCAAAGGATACATCGAAACTATATCCATGTTCTGTACTTCTTTATCAACTTCCTTTGGATCTACAATGGCTGTAAGAACCAGAGGTGCATCCATCTGTCCACCTCTCTTATCTGGTAGGAATTTTCTTGAGAAGTTCAGAAGACCATCCAACAAAAGCATCACACAGTCTTCATCACCATCGCAGTTTCTTCTTTTAGCTGCATGGAAATAAGGATGAGCGTAACCTGCCAAAACGTCCGCAAAACCGATTATTCTTCCAAGCACGCCGGCTGAGGTGTGAGGAGCTAATCCTATAACTAAATGTCCAATTAGGTCTTCAGGTTTTTCTAATTTATAGTAGGGCTCAAGTCCGTAGAATTTTTCGAGAAGTTCATCTATGAACTTCGCTACTCGAAGCAAATAATCTCCCGCAGATTTTGGTAAGATTACATCTTGCGGTTTAAGCTCAACTATCTGCTCTGCACTCTTCAAATCGTTTCCTAGATAGTCCTTCGTATAACCCAATTCTCGTAACTTTTCTACACTAACTCCAATCTCCTTTGGCTTGAAATGTGTTAAAGGCAGATCTGTCATGTCAAACCTCGATGTACCATCTTTAAAAACGTAAACATGATACTTGGCTCTCAGAATTCCCTTTTCAATTCTTTCGGGAATCTTGTATTTGGAAGACATTCCTATAACGCCTTTGACGGTTTCAGGTGGATTCTGAACCCCGAGATTTGCAAGGGCTTTATCAAATAGTTCTTTTATATTTATCTTGCGCTTTAAATACGCTTTTGTCTCTTCACCACACTTACATTCCTCACTATTAACTTTTATTTTACAATTCGGACAATAATAAAGTTGTTCGGTCAACTCACCGCAATCACACTTAAGCCAGAAAACTTCTTTTCCACAACCTTTACACTTCCTTAGATTCAGCTCAACTTCGATCTCTCCCTTTGGCGAATTGTAATCCTTCGTGAAATCTACTGCATTAACAACATCTCTCGTTTTTCCACCAGCCAAGCTTACTGGGAATAAAAGATGCGGAGGAGGGCTCATCATTCTTTCTTTAGCTTTTTCTGGTCTTCCCATCCTTGCTCCAATCCTTGACAAAGCTTTAGCTCTGACATCTAAACCCGATAGGTTTCTAACAGCTTCCAGAACACTACTACCCTTTACTTCTTTTATCTTTCTTAACTTCTCATCTAGTCCCAGACATCTAATTAGAACTTTATATTTTTCTATTACTATATTTCCTTCTCTAACTTTATGTTCGACGAGAAGTTTCTCAAGTATGTCCTTCGCTCTTGCATCGAAGGGAAAAACGAGGGCGCTAAGCTCATGTCTACCTTCAATTTTTCCCCTTTCCGAGATCCAGTTCCTTAAATATTCCAACTCCTCCAGAGTTATATCATGCCACAGATAAGTATAGTCGGGATGTAAAGGAGCGTTGAACTCATCACAGAGTCTTAAAGCTTCATCTTCACTTATCCTTCTGTAATCTTTCTTCGGAACTAAATCCGCAACTTCCTGAATCCACCATTCGTAGCAGTAAGATGCCGGCATTAAAGGATGGTTATTTTCAAGAAAATCTCCGAAATTTATTAAAATTTCACCCAAGTCCAGTATAAGTTCGATTTCATTCTTTAGAGCTTTGGCTTCATTTACTGAATTTATTCTAACTACATCACCGTTTTTTAATCTTACCGTCGGACCGTCTATCGTCGAAACCGGCACAACCCCCGCAGCTTTCCCTGGCCTTTCTATCTTCATCTGCGTTCCAACAGCAAGAAAATCCAGGATGACCATCGTTGCCGGATTTACGCCTACAGTGGCAAAACCGGAATTTCTTGCTCTGCCATATCTCAATCTAAACCCACCCTTCCTTGACGGATGACTAAATACTGGCCTTCCAGCGACTATATCTGAGAGATACTTATCTCTAGGCTTTATTATCTCGCTGTCTCCATTGCTTTCAGTCTTGATTAACTTATCGAGCCACTCCCATCCTTCTATTTTTACCTCCTCTACTATCTTTTTCAATTTAGGTGCCTTCAAAGCGATCCCTTCTGCGATTACTAAAGCCATTCCTCCACGAACCCTGTTCGTTTCAACTCTTGGTAGATTTCTGTATCCTGAGACTTCGGCCTCCTCCGTTGGTTCGCCATCTATGCAAATTGGACAATTGGAAACGATGAGTTTTATTTCATCCTCACTCGGCAAATACTGAAGATTTGCAACTTTCTTGTAAAGCTGTATTTCCTCGCAATATCTCAAAATTTCCTCCTCGGTAGGAACGTATTTGGATATTCCAAGCTTTCTTCTAACATAATCGGCAACAAGGACAGATATAACCTGCGCTGTACCACCAGCACTTCTTATAGGACCAGCATAATAAACTTTTATAAACTCCTGCGAGTCCTTCCATATCTTTACCTTCGCTATACCTTCTATTGGTGCTGCAACGACTCCTTCAGTCATTATTGCAACTGCTGTTCTCACAGCTTTATCGATTGCCTCCTCCCTATCCAACTTCGCAAACTTTCCTTCAATTATCTCATCTGCAATTATAAAACACATCTTTTCCCTTGAAATTCCCTGCTTCTCTAGCTCAAGTATCCTTTCCGAAACTGGAAGCCCCATCAATTTTTCTACTCTTTCAGCCATGTTTCTTGCAATTGGAACTTCTACAAAAGGTTCGGGATCTAAAGCTAAAGATCTAGCTTTTTTGGCTATTTCGTAAGCTTCATACAGTTTGTTAAGTAAACTCTGATGGTAAGATCTGATTTCTTCAACCATGTAATGATCTTCTTTCTCCTCATCAAAAAGTGGGAAAAACCTGTCCAAAGTTAGATGCATGTATATTTTTCAACGGTGGGAAAAAAACCTTTTCTGATCTTTTAAGATTTATCATTAAATAGTTTTCATTTTTTGCAATTTAAAAAACATTCTCATAAGCTGCAACGAGTTCCGCAAGCTTATCCAAAACGATTTTCCCGGTCTTTGTCAACACATAATTTTCGGAATCCTTCTCTACAAGACCAACGTTTAAAAGAGCTTTTAAATGACGATCAAGTATTCCAGGATTCAACTGAGTATCGAACATAAGCTGGGAGAATTTTTTTGGGCCATTTTCTAAGTTTACAAGTATTTCCACGATACCGGTGCGTGAGACGACTTTCAAAAGTTTCTGTGCAGTTTCGATGTAACTCTGGAATTGTTCATAGTTATTGTAATTAGCTACTACACTTTTTTAATTTTACTGCGAAAACTACTTAATAATAATTAAACAAGAACAATCTCAAAGATGCAACTCAAGAAAATTTGAGCACCGAAGACAACATCTTAAGTATCTCCTCTCCTTCCTCCTTGTTTCGGGCAGTAGTTATAACATGAACTTGCTGAACGGTGTTTCCATCTATCAACAACGCTCTTAAATTACCTTTATTATCACTCCTCGTAAGCTTCATTCTAACCCCGCCTCCAACCCCGCTACCAACTTCTATAACACCTGGAACGACTTTCTTTACATAGGGAGATGCCGCTAACCTTAAAATTAAATTGTATCCATCTCTTCCTCCTATTATAGTCGAATGGCTACCTCCTATCTTTTCCTCAGCCCTAGCATCTACTTTCGGTAGTTCCCTTTCAACTTTTATCCTAAGCCGCAACCTGCGAGAAAATTCTTCAAAACTATCGAAGATGTCCGTTCTGTATAATCTAAATGGGAAATAAGATTTTTCAAGTTCACTGAACGCTTCATCCAGCAGAACTTCGTTAAATGCAGATACATAAATTTCTTCAAGTCTTCTTTCGTAGATTTTGTCTGCAAGGATTTCATAAGTGTTTCTAACTGAATCTTCGTACCTTTTCAACTTTATTGTTTCTTCGACTTCCCCTATAAAAATGGAATGCAGAAAGCTTTCATTAACGTAAACACCACACGCGAATGCATTTCTTTTTCCACAACTCAAACAAAATTGCGTAGGAAAAGACAATTCATAACCACAACTGCAAATCAGTCGTTTAGACATATCATATGCCCCATCTTTTCCTTCTTAGCTTTTAAATACTGTAGATTTTCTGCAGAAGGTTCTACTTCTATAGCTTCTCTCTCAACTTCAAAACCGTACTTTTTGAGCTCTTCAATCTTTAAAGGATTGTTAGTGAGTAACTTAACTTTCTTAACACCCAAGTCCATAAGTATCTGCGCAGCTATTCCGTAACTTCTCAAGTCTGGTGGAAATCCCAGCTCTATATTGGCTTCAACTGTATCCACACCCTCCTCCTGAAGCCTGTAGGCCATGAGTTTATTAATAAGTCCAATCCCTCTACCTTCATGCCCCCGCATGTAGATAAAAACCCCTCCGCATTTTGATATCATCTTAAGCGAGCTTTCAAGTTGCTCTCCACAATCGCAGCGAAGGGAGTGAAAAACGTCTCCAGTTAAACATTCGGAATGGATCCTTACTAAAGTTTCATTTCTGTCAAAGTTCTCGGAAACTAAAGCTATTATCTCCCCAATTGGTGTTCTGTAGCCTATAGCTCTAAGCGTACCATAAAACTTCGTCGGTAAAGTAGCTTCCACGACCTTTTCAACCAGCTTCTCTTTTTTTAATCTATACTCTATAAGTTCCTGAACACTTACACTCTCAAAAGATAAAAATTCCCCTATATCATCTTTTGTTGCTATGCTTCCTTTGGAAGTTATCAGTGGTGCATAAACAGCCACTGGAGAGAATCCAGACATTTTCACCACATCTATGCAAGCTTCCGCAATTCTTGGCCTTTCGAGAACGCCCATTTCTTTTGCCTCTTCTATAAATATTCTTCCAGGATATTTTATTTGGGAAAAATCTATCTTTTCTGCAGCTATTTTCCTAATCAGTTCAGCTCTCTTCTCGGCGGAAACATCCTTTGAATCTAAAGGAATAAGATTTCCATTGTAAAACTTGTACCTGTTCAAACCCAGACTTAGAATCTTTTTCCACGGCATCGCCACTCTTATTTCATCACAGTTTTTCATCATGAACTTGATAATATCTGAAGTTACGTTTTCTGCGGCTGTACATACCACAGCTTTGCTAGAATCAAAAACAATTATTGGTGATCCACTTCTGAGTTTCTCTATGATCTTTTCCATACCAACAACTTTTCGCTAAGTTATATAAAGTTTGAGAAGCTTCTCAAATTTAATCTTTCTTCTTTTCAGCATCCTTCAAAATTTCCTCTCCTTCATAAAGTTCTTTGTAAGCACTTTCGTCCATCTCAAGAACAAAACTACCAGTGTATCCACAGCTTTTGCATCTGTATTTGCCAGTATAGCCACCAGAATCAAGTTCTATATCCTTTGAACGGCACACTGGACACACAAGCAATTTCATCTAACTCCTTTGCAAGCTGTAAATTTAAAATTTTCTTAAATGGGGATATAGTGACTAGTAAAATCTAATCGTTTCCAAATTCAGTGGTGCTCTCGTTTCTATTTTGAAGGTTTTGTATATGCTTGAAGCTAGATCCAAACATTTTGCCTCATCGCCATGCACTGTTACAATTTTTTCCGGTTTTGGATTTAGAGATTTCACGTAATTCATTAGTTGTTTCCTATCTGAATGCCCCGAAAATCCATCGACAGTTTCCACTCTCATTTTTACCTCCAAAACTCCTCTCTTACCGTTCGTTGGAAAAGGTACCTCCTTCCAACCCTTTTGAACCTTCCTACCTAATGTCCCTTCTGCCTGATAGCCAACGAAGATTATCGTATTTTTCTCGTTCTCAGCTAAATGTTTGAAGTACTCCATTACGGGCCCACCGTTAAGCATGCCAGAAGTAGCTAAGATTACACAGGGAGTTGGATCTTTTATGATCTCCTCTCTTTTACTTGGTGAATCCACTCTCTCAAAACTTTCACTTATGAACGGATTTATTCCTTGGTAGAATATCAGGTCCCTCAGATTAGCGTTTAAGTACTCTGGATAGGCAGTGTGGATTGCTGTGGCCTCATATATCATTCCATCTACGTAAACTTTCGTCTCAGGCAACCTTTTTTCTCTGATAGCCTCCTCCAAAACGATCATAACTTCTTGACTTCTTCCAACTGCAAAAGCTGGGATCAGAACTTTTCCTCCGTTGGATATCGTTTCTTTAATCACTTCAACTAACCTGTCTTCAGCCTCCTTTCTAGATGGTTGAACATCATTTGTTCCACCATAGGTTGCCTCCATGATAAGAGACTCTAACCTCGGAAAACTTGATACTGCTTTATCGAAAAGCCTAGTATTTTCGAATTTAAAATCACCAGTGAATGCAACGTTGTATACCCCTTCACCTATGTGGAAGTGGGCTATTGCTGATCCTAGTATATGCCCAGCATTGTAGAAGGTAAGCCTAACATCTGGGCTTATGTCTGTAACAACACCGTAATCTAGTGGAATCGTATGTTTTAACGCCTCTCTGATCAATGAGGAATCGTACGGCGGTGAAGACCCTTCTCTTGCTGCAACCTCTATAAAATCTAGTTGAAGCAAAACCATCAGATCTCTAGTAGGTGGTGTGAGGTATATTGGCCCCTTGTAACCAAACTTATATAGCAAGGGAATCCAGCCGCAGTGATCTAAATGGGCGTGCGTTAGAACTATTGCATCGATAGAATCTAGCGGCTGAACTTCTGAAACATAAAGATACGGTGTGCTTTGGATGTTGCTAACGTTTACACCACAATCGATCAGTATCTTACTCTCTGGTGTTTGCAAAAGATAACAGCTTCTTCCTACTTCCCTACTTCCGCCTAAAAAGGTAACTCGGACCCATTTTTCCTCTATAAGTGTCCCTCTATGTATTTTCTCGCCGATTCGATTTAAAATATCCTTCCTCTCGTCTCTTACACTCATAAGATAATTTCTGATACTCTCGAGGGTTTTAGACTTGATCGGTGGAGTTCTTACAACTCTTGGACTCCAGCCCACCGCTTTTATTATCTCCCTAAACATCGTACCCTGCTTCCCTATAACCATTCCTGGCTTCTCTGCTTCAATTATCACCTCTCCATTTTCTTCGTCAAAGTATATGTTCGAAATCTTTGCCTCCTCTGGGACAATCTTTTTTATGATCTCCTTTGCCTCCTCTGGAGGCTTTAAACTTTTGGGATCCGGTCTTACTATTATCCTCTTTCTAAGCTCCTTAGCTAACTTCTTTACAACATCTGTTTGGGCTATTTCCTGAGGATTTTCGACGTAGATAACTATGTTTGGCCCCTCAAATTCGATGTTTCTGATCTTTACTTCCTTTGATACGCTCTCTTTTATCTTACTTTTTACCTCATCAAGCGGTAACCTCATTTCAGACTACTTCCTGAACTTTTCGATTATCCTCTCAATTTCCTCTGCCCTGAACTGATAAAATTCCTTCTCCGTGATCTTAGCTACATCTATTCCATCGCCTGATGCTGAATCCCTCTTCATTGCGGACCATATAGCTCTGATTGCAAGCTCTACGGCGTCATCTACGCTTATTTCAGGAGTAAACCTATCTTCAAGAACTCCGTAGGCTGTTAAGCTTCCACTTCCAGTTGCAACTATCCCTCTCTCCTCTATAGCTCCACCAATTGGATCTATAGAATAAATGCTTGCTCCATATTTATCTATTCCTCCTATTAAAAGTTGCACATAGTAAGGATACCACCTATACGAATTCAATATATTCGAAGTGAGTGTTGCGATCGCTTTTACAGTAGGTTTTTCTTCCTTTCTAATTTCATAAAGGTTTGCTTCAGCTTTTATTAGCCTCGCAAGGTACTGTGCATCTCCAACGCTTCCAGCGGTTGTCATTGCAACTCTATCTGCAACTTGGTATATCTTTTTAGCAACTCTGCTGGCAATAAAGTTGCCCATGGTAGCCCTCTTTTCTGTAGCCAAGACTACCCCGTCTTTACAGATTAACCCCACGGTCGTAGTTCCCTTATATATTTTTTCTTCCATCATGCTTACCACTTTTTTGGCTTTTAGAATAGCCATTATCTTTAGCTCTCGCTGTTTTTAAAATTTTTCGATTAGCGAATTAGTTGTTCTCAACCATAAACCAACACCATTAAAACTAATTATTAGCTAAACGCTATTTAAGTGCAATTCTCGCAAATTTGTTAAACAGTTGCCGCGACATTTTCGGATGAAATTCAAGATCGTGCACACTTTTGAAAGGATGCGAGTTGGGGAAGTAACAACGGCTCACGGTAGTTTTAAAACTCCTGTATTCATTCCTGTGGCAACTTTAGGGGCTATGAGGGGCTTAGATAATAGAGATCTGAAAGATATGGGCGTAGAAGTTATACTTGCAAATACGTACCATCTACACCTTCGTCCCGGTGACCAGCTGATAAAAGAGCTTGGTGGTATCCACAAATTTATGAACTTTGAAGGAGTGATTGTAACTGATTCAGGTGGATTTCAGGCTTTCTCCTTAGGTTATGGGTTAGAACACGGAGTAGGGAAGATTGCAAACAATATATTTTTGGATGGGCTAAAAAATTGTTCCTACAAAGGGGAAAAGCTTGCTTTTGTTTCAGATAATGGAATAAAATTCAAAGACCCGAAATCTGGAATTGTAGTTGAACTTACACCGAAAAAATCCATGGAAATACAATCAAATTTAGGCTCAGACATAATTTTCGCATTAGATGAGTGCACTTCACCTTTGTCAGATAAAGAGTATACAGCAAAAGCCCTAGAAAGAACACACCGCTGGGCTGAAGAGTGCCTAAAGTACTACGACAAAAAACAAGCTTTGTTTGGCATCGTGCAGGGAGGAGAATACAAAGACCTAAGAGAAAAATCGGCAAAGTTCATGGCTGAAAGAGATTTCGCTGGTTACGGAATTGGAGGTTCTTTAGGAAAGTCCAAACAGGATATGCTGAATATAATAGACTGGGTTACTCCAATTTTGCCTGAAGAGAAACCTCGACATCTTCTTGGCATCGGTGCGGTTGAAGATCTTTTCAACTGTGTTGAGAGAGGTATAGATATGTTCGACTGTGTCGCTCCCGCAAGATGGGCAAGGAGAGGGCATCTCTACATAAGCCCAGCTGAGGGTGGAAATCCCAAGAACAAGTTCAGAATACACATAAGAAATTCAGCTTTTAGAAGGGATCCAAAACCTGTAGATAGGGATTGCGATTGTTTAGTATGTCAAAATTATTCTCGGGCCTACCTTAGGCACTTGTTCGTTTCCAACGAGCTCCTTTACTTCAGACTGGCAACATATCACAACCTCTACTTCATACTCAACCTCATGAAAAAAATAAGAGAATCTATAAAAGACTGTAGCTTTTACGAACTAAAAAAAGAGTGGCTTGGCTACGTTTGATCCTTCATCTTCGCCGCAATGTATACGAACGGTGTGTCGAGGATTGCAATAATGAATTTCATAGCATAGGATGTTATAAATATCTGGAATATGATGTCCCAAGTAAAAACCTGCTCCCAGAACACCCCAAAACCAACGAAGGCTATCCACGTAAATACTGCATTATCTATCAGTTGAGAAACCATAGTTGATGCATTGTTTCTTAACCAAAGATGCTTACCTTTTGTGACTCTTCTCCAGAACTCAAAAGCCCAGACGTCATGGGTTTGAGAAATTATGTAAGCTGTCAAGCTGGCAATCGTTATCCTTGGTAAAACGCTGAAAACAGCTTCAAGATGTGGTTGCATCGTGTCGCTTTCATGAGGTATGAAGGCTAAGCTTATCTGCATAAGTACTGTAAACATTATTAATGTAAAAAATCCAATCATTACAGCTTTTTTAGCCTCTTTTTTTCCATGATTCTCACATAAGATATCTGTAACGAGGAAAGTTGAACTGTAAGCGACGTTACCCATCGCTGTTACGAGACCAAAAAACTCTATCGTCTTTAGAACCTGAACGTTGGCTAAGATAACTGCCATAGAAGTCCACGCAAAAAGCCCTGCTCTGCCAAAAAGTCTGTATGCTAATATTATACCAGCGAAACTAACTAAGAGCATCAGAAGTCCGAGAGCTTCATTGAAGAGCATATCTCTGGGTAGCTTTCGGATTTAAAAATTTGAGTTAAAAAATTTTTTGAATTCAATCATTGAAATTTAAAATCACTCAAAGCCTTCTGTAGTGCTTTTTCCTTTATTTCGAAAGAGATATTTAAGAATTCAAAATTTTACCGTGCGTTTAAATTTATTAAAAGCGCCCGGGCCGGGATTTGAACCCGGGGCGTGGGCTCGACAGGCCCACATGTTGGGCCGGACTACACCACCCGGGCTTTTAGGTATCAGCGATCAGAAGTTTTTTAAGTGTTTTGGTGAGACGCTTAAGATTATGGCTTTAAATGAAATTTTAAATTTAAGCTGAAGATCCCTAAAGTCTTCATAAAAAAGACCTCAAATATTTTTAAGACTTTTAGTTTCTGTGTCCTTATGGATATCGTGGTTGGTGGAGGAAAGTATGGAGCTAGAGCTGTAGAATACTTAATGAAGAACAAAAGAGAATTTTTAGTCCTCGACCCAGATCCTAACTGCGAAGTTTCGAGAAAATTTGGTATAGAAGTTATCAAAGGTCAAGCTACAGATCTAATTGAACTTGCAAAAAGATTTAATCCAGATTGGATATTTCCAACCGCCCCCATTCATATTGCTGCGGAAGTTCTAAAAAAAGATTTTGAGCCATGGATTGATGTGGTTAACTCGATACTATGTGGAATTCCGCCAAAAATAGTAGTTTCTATAGGGAGAGGTAGTATAGTTGTAAGCTACAATCGAGATGGGATGTGCCTGGAAAACTGCAGCTCCCCAGATCTTTGTCCCGTAACCAAAATTAAAAGGCCTTGTCCGATGTTCGAAATGATCAAATTTGCTTCTCCAGAAGCGTATATACTGATAAGTCACCAGCTTGTTCCAGGTTTGGGTGCTATAAAAGGAAAGGACTTTCAGGAGATGATCAAAAAAGCCTACAAAGACAGAAGAATTATTGTTGCAACTGCCTGCAAATGCCACGGAGTAATCACAGCACTTAAGAAGACCAAAAAGTTCTGATCCAAAAAGATTAAATTTTACCGCAAAAATTAAGGTTATGCTTATAGACAATTTCGGCAGAAGAGTTACAAATCTTCGCATTGTCCTTACGAGGAGGTGCAACCTCAAATGTTTTTATTGTCATAAAGAAGGTGAGAATTCTTGTAACAATGAAATTCCTGCTGAGAGGGTGATTGAAATTATAAAAGCTTTTTATGATCTTGGAATTAAAAAATTAAAGTTCACAGGTGGCGAACCCTTGCTGAGGAAAGACTTATTTGACATACTCTGCAATCTTCCCAAATTTGAAGAAGTCTCAATGACCACCAACGGGATACTACTTGAAGAAGTTGCTGCAGAATTGAAAGAGTGTGGATTAGACAGGGTAAACGTGAGTCTTGATACACTCGACGATGATAAATTTTTGATGATAACTGGACAAAGAGGCTTAAGAAAAGTACTCTCTGGTATTGAAGAAGCTTGCAATGTTGATCTTACGCCGGTGAAGATAAACATGGTGGTCATGAAAAACGTAAACGATAATGAAATAGATAACATGCTCACCTACTCCAACTCATTCAACAAAAAAGAAATTAAAGCAATTCTGCAGCTAATAGAACTTTTGCCATATGGTGAGCTAAAAAAGTACTACTTAGACATTTCAGAAATCGAAAAGAGATATGAAAGTATAGCTTACAAGATCCTAATAAGATCTATGCACCATAGAAAACAATACTGGACATCTAAAGGGATAATTGAATTTGTGAAACCTATAGATAACACAGAATTCTGCTTGAACTGTAACAGGATAAGACTAACATCAGATGGGAACATAAAATTGTGTCTTTTAAGTAATGAAATCGTTAAACTCGAGGGATTGCATGGTAGAGAACTGAAAGATGCAATAAAAAGAGCTGTAATGCTTCGAAGACCGAAGTTTGCAAGTTTAAAATCATTTTTATAAAAATATATTTTCAAAAGCTTTATTTAGGAGTAAAATTCACATTACAATAATGAGGATTCCGAAACTACCGCTAAAGCTCAGTTTAAGGTCATCTCAGGAAAAAGAGAAGGATGAGAAAATTAACGAGAAGGAACTTGAAGATTATGAAAAAGAAGCTCTTGAAGCTATAGAACAAGCAAAGAAAGTAGTTGAAGCTCTTAAAGTTAGAGAAGAGAAAAAGTTCGGCAAAAGGATCCAGATTGAGTACAACATTCAAGAACATGGCGAGCTGATAGAATATGAACCTCCAAATGGTTGGAAGATCGTTGAGGATTACTGGATCATAGAACCGTTCTGCAAGGTTTATATAATATACAACGAGGAGGAGCAGGACTACAGGTACGTGGTTGTTGAACCACGATTGTCTCCTTTAGAGGTTGAAATTTATGGAGAGATGTCTATTATTCTACGTGATGAACTTGAAAGGTACTCTGATGAGAAGGAGAGTAAAGAGGTTGTTTTGAAGAAGAACTTCGATAGATTGCTTCAAGAAATTGGTTTCAAGTTAGAGCTTAGAAGCTACTACAAAATTCTTTATTATATAATAAGAGATTTTCTCTTCTATGGCAAAGTTACCGCCCTGATACTCGACAAGATGCTCGAAGATATATCCTGCAACGGTTACAGAAAGCATCTCTACGTCTTTCACAAGAACTACGCAAACATACAAACAAACGTAATATTTGAAGAAGAGGAAGAACTCGACTCCTTCGTCGTAAATCTTGCTCAAAAGTGCGGGAAGCAC
>CAYZIW010000017.1:0-4516 GCA_964478605.1 uncultured archaeon
TAGGTGTTTGAATGCCTATAGCCCTTATTCTAAGCGGATTTTTGGTGAGTGGAAAAACAAGTCTTATTTTTAGACTTGGAAAATATTTTGCTGAAGATTTGAAAAAGAAAGTTGTTATAATCGTAAATGAGATAGGCGAGATAGGTGTAGATGGTGATTTTCTTAAAAAGTCTGGAATGGATTCCTATGAGATAACTGAAGGATGTATATGCTGCACAGTTAGAAGAGATCTAGAGTCTACGCTGTCCTACGTACTCTCTTCTATAGCTCCCGAGTACATTTTGATTGAACCGACTGGGATTGCTTTCCCCTCTGTTATAAAAAAGATCGCAAGAAAAAACGACCTGGATGCTTTAGTAATTGGAGTTGCAGACGCTACAAGGTTTGTAAGGCTTTATAGTGAGTCAAGGGAGTTTATAGAGAGGCAGCTTAGAGAAACTGAGATAATATCGATAAACAAAATTGACTGTATAAAATCAAAGGCTGAACTGAACGTTCTGACAGAGATCTTGAAACAATTATCTCCAAAAGCTAAGATCGTTTTTACTTCTGCTAAAACCGGAGAAGGTATAAAAGAACTCATAAAGCTTCTAAATTCAACTTCAGGCTTTGAAGTGTTGGTTGAAGAGTTTATCGACTCAACGGCAGAATCTAAAGCTTCTTGGTATTCGACTAAGATATTAGTCAGGTTCAAAAAACCCACTTCAGGAGTTGAAGTAAAAAGATTTGGAATCGAGCTTATGGAGAGCCTAAAGAATAGAGCTGGAAATATCCAGCACTACAAAATTCTCGTATCTAACGGTGGGGTACTGAAATTTGGCCTGACTAAGAAAGAGGATACTGTAAGCGTAGATGGTAGTTTGATGGGCTGGATAGTTAACGCAACCATCAACGTTCTACTTATAGACAAAGAGTTAAGTTCTGAAAAGATAGGAAAAATATTTGAAGAGGAACTTACACAAAAATCGAAAAAGTTTGGATTTGATTACGAGTTCGTTGAGCATGAAGATGAACACCATAAGGTTGAACACAAGGAGGGCTGATATTGATGAGAATCGGAGTTGCAGCAGATTTGGGGACAAGCGGGTTTAGAGCTCAGGCAATTGATCTAGAAACTGGTGAAGTTATCTCAACTGCAATAACCCTCCGCCACCCATTACCAGGAATAAATGTGATGGATCATCTTACCTTTGCGATAGAATATGGTTTGGACTTTGCCCACTCTATAGTCATCGATGCCGTAGACAAGCTGCTGAAGAAATTGAGGATTGATTTAAGAGAAGTGGAAAGGATGGCAGTCAGTGGAAACCCTACACAGCTATCCATATTTCAGGGGATAGAGATCAGAGATCTCGCCTATGCTGGCGAGAGGGCTTTGGAGTTGAGAGGAGTAAAACCTCCAAAAAGAGATGCTGCGATAATAAAAACAGGAGATGTCGGTTTGAAGAACCTTTCAAAAGAGGTTGATCTTTATATCCCTCCATGCATAAAACATGAACTTGGAGCGGATGCGATAGCAATGATGGTAAAATCAGGATTTCTCAAAGAAGAGCTAGCATTAGTAGCGGACTATGGAACGAACGCTGAAATTGCTTTAAAAGTTGGGGATGATATACTTACAGGCAGCTGTGCTGCAGGACCAGCTATAGAGGGGCAGCATATCGAAAAGGGTATGCTAGCCTCGCCAGGTGCGATTTCAGATATCTCATTCGAGATTTCCGGCTGGAGAAACTATGTACTCAGCGAAGAAATGTATGCAAAGCCTGGAGATGTAGTGGATATTGCAAATGGAAGGGTTGTAGAGAAGGGCTCAATGCACAAGAGGGCTAAGGGTATTACTGGAACGGGAGTGATAGCCGGTATCGCGGTTGGTTTAAGCAAGGGATTGATTAAACCACCAAAGATAGTTACTCAGGATAGAAAACTGCATTTTCAAGATGAAATTTATCTGACAGAAAAAGATGTTGAAGAGGCAGGAAAAGCACTTGGAGCATTTAGAGCAGGATTTCTGACCCTTGCAGAAGAGGCAGGGATAGATTTTACAGAAATAAAGACGATGTACATGGCTGGAGCTTCAGGATTCTATGTAGATCCTCTAAAAGCTAGAATAGTTGGTGAAATTCCTCCTTCATCGGAAAAAATCTATCAAGTTGGGAACACATCTCTAGCACTTGCAGCTGATTTGATCAGGAATCCAGACTATTTGGATGAGTTGCAGAGCTTTGCAAGTGAGCTTAGAGCTCAGCACGTTATGTTTGCAACATCAGAGGTTTTTCAGAATGCTTACACCTTAGAACTTGCCTACTGGACGGAAGGAATGAGTCTTGATAACTACAACAAGTTCTTACAGGCTTATGGAATTAACCAGAAAATCACAGCCCAAGCAAAAGCTCCCGAAGTTGTGAAGGTTGTTCCACGCGATATCGCCGAACTGGGTAAGTTAGGTTTAGAGGTGGTTCCGGACATAGGAACGCTTATCGAAATCGAGGCTGAAGGCTGTAAGGAATGCAAGAGATGTGTCAGAAGTTGCCCAGAAAATGCTATTATCTCCGTGAAAGATGGAAAAATCCAGATAAGTTCAAGCCTATGCTTAGGAACAGCTTGCAGGAGATGCGTAGCAGCATGTCCAGAGAAGGTTCTGGACTTTAACAAAGCCAGAGTTTTAGGTGTAAAGGTATGAAAACGAAAATGGAAGAAATAATGGAATTTTTAAAATCCTTGAAGGGCGTTGAAGATGTTAAACTGCTTACGGAGTCTGAAAAAAGAGAGTTGATGAGGATTGAAGAGCAAGCTGAGAGATCCTCACTTATGGGCCTAATGCCCGGAATTAACCAGGGTGTGAGAGAAGCTATTTCAAGAACTTTTACAGTTGCAGCAATAACCAACGATGAATTTGAGTGGCCAATAAGGGGGACTGTTAAGTTCGTTTATAGAGGAGAAGTGATAGGGGAAGAGATAAGAGATGAAAACGAACTCAGAAGGCTTAAAAACGAAGGTAATAGGATAATTGGGGATATCTTCGTTCTGTACTCCGACAAGATAAAAGAACTCGGAATTGTAAATTTACGAGACGCTACCCTTGTAATAGCCCCACTGGAGCTTTCTTGGATAAAAAACGTGCCCCATGCGAAAAGGGTCGTTGTCGGAAGCCCATCAACTCCATCTGATCTTTATATAAAAAATATTATGAAAAAAGATGCCGCTGACAGAGGTTCGGTTGTTGTAGGCTTTGAAATAGATTAATTTTTAAACATTCGTGTAATTTTTAACCTATGCGATCACAGACTAAGTGGGGTGTAGCTTTTGTTATTTTAGGCGTCCTGATTTCACCACTAGCTTTTCCGTTTTTGCTGATATACTCCATTCCGCTAATATTAATAGGTACAGCACTAATTATATTCAGAGGGAGAGAGGAGAAGATAGAAGAGGTGAGATGAAATGGAGGAGATTATAGTTACCACAACAGACTACGTTCCTGGTTACGAGGTTGAAAAAGTTTTAGGTGTCATCTTTGGGAACACGGTAAGAGCAAAGCATATAGGCAAGGATATTTCCGCCTTGTTCAAGAACATTGTTGGTGGGGAGATACAGGAATATACAGAAATGCTGTCAGAAGCTAGAACAGAAGCTTTAAATAGAATGATCAAGGAAGCAAAGAAAATTGGAGCTGATGCAGTTATAAATGTCAGATTCACAACTTCTCAAACAATGGCTGGGGCTGCAGAACTTTTAGCTTATGGAACTGCCGTAAAGCTTAGAAAGAAACAATAAATAAAATTCTCATCCTTTAAAATTGGTGTCAACGATGTTTGAAAGAAAGGTAAAAAATTTCATCAATATAGATCCGCTTCAAACTGGAGGAAAGCTAACTGAAGAGGCTAAAAAAGCCTTAGTAGAATGGGGAGACGGTTATAGCGTTTGTGATTACTGTAGTGGTAGGCTTGAAGAAATAAAAAACCCGCCGATCCATGAGTTTGTACACAGCGAACTTCCAGAGTTCATAGGATGTGATGTGACGAGAATTACGACCGGTGCAAGAGAAGCTAAATACATAGTAATGAATTCCTTGTCAAAAAAAGATGCATACGTTGTTTTAGATGCAAACGCGCACTATTCAAGCTACATAGCTGCTGAAAGAGCCAAACTAAAAATTGCTGAAGTTCCAAAGAGTGAAGAGCCGGAATATAAAATCCAAGCTGAGAGATATGCGGAGGTTATAGAGGAAACAAAAAGGGTAGGGGAGGTCGTTCTGGCTTTGGTAACGTATCCTGACGGAAACTATGGAAATTTGCCAGACGTTTTAAAAATTGCAAAAATATGCGAAGAATACGATGTTCCACTACTCATAAACGGGGCTTATGCTGTAGGAAGAATGCCCATGAATTTAAAGAAAATTGGGGCCGATTTTATAGTCGCAAGTGGTCACAAATCGATGGCTGCCTGTGGTCCTATAGGCGTGCTTGGTATGAAAGAGGAGTGGGAAAAGTTAGTTCTAAGAAAGTCCGAGAAGTTCAAG
>CAYZIW010000017.1:4526-35515 GCA_964478605.1 uncultured archaeon
TTGTACGGCAAGGGGAGCTGGTATATTAACTCTAATGGCATCTTTTCCGCATGTAGTTGAGAGGGTGAAAAGGTGGGATGAAGAAGTAAAGAAAGCTAGATACTTTTCTGAAAAAATGGAATCTTTAGGTATAAAACAGCTTGGTGAGAAGCCACACAACCACGATCTTATGTTTTTCCATTCAGAAGTTTTATATGAAATTTCTAAAAAAGCCAAGGATGGTAGATACTTCCTCTACAAAGAGCTAAACCAGAGGAGAATTCACGGTATAAAGCCTGGATTGACGAGATTTTTCAAGCTTTCAACTTACGGACTAAGCTGGGAAGAACTGGAGTACGTTTTGAACGCGTTCGAAAGCATAATTGAAAAATACAAAAAAGATGGATGATAAAGAGCTCGAGCTTAAAGAACACCTAGCAGAACTCAGAACACGCGTTTTAAGGATACTTCTAGCCTTTCTATTCGTAACCCCTATAACGTTCTTTTTTTCAAAAGACATATTCGAGCATTTTTGGTATAAAAACTTCAACTTTCCACCCTACGTTTTTTCACCACTCGAATGGGTATTAGTCCAGCTGATTATAGCTTTTCTGTTTTCTTTTCTGATCCTTTATCCTTACATAATATACGAGATCTACCAATTTTCGAAGCCTGGTCTTTACGAAAAAGAAAGAAATTACTTCAAATTTTTAATGACCCTGAGCTACGTTGTCTTTGTCTCTATCTTCCTAATTTCAATGAACTTCCTAGTTCCAGTTCTCTACTCTATCACGATTTCCAATTCCTTCGACCCCTACTTTTCTGCACTAAAAACAGCCGAAAATGCATTCAAAATCAGCATAGCTATAGGTATATCTTCTCAGATACCTCTTGCAATGTTTTTAGCTGTGAAATTCCGAATTGTTGAATATGAAGCACTTAAAAATTTCAGGATCGTTGTTTACTTTGCAGCACTCATCTTCATCACTAACATCTCCCTCGAATTTGCCTCTCTAGCAAATTTAATTGGATTCCTAACTTTTTGCCTGATGTACGAACTGGGTCTACTTTTACTTAGGATCGGAAATAGTATATACCTGAGAAGATGAAGAGTAATCAATGCGTATAGTAATAGCCGGTGCAGGAGAAGTCGGATACAATTTAGCGGCATCACTTGCTGGAAGGCATGAAATAATCTTAATTGAAAAAGATGAAGATAAGCTCAAAGAAGCGTCGAACCTAGATGTGTACGCGATAAAGGGCAATGCTGCCAACCCAAAAATTCTAAAGGCTGCTGAAGTCGAGAAAGCGGATCTTTTTTTAGGAGTCACCGGCAATGATGAAGTAAATTTAGTAGCCGGAATCGTTGCCAAAAAGCTTGGAGCCAATAAGGTTGTTGTTAGAGTTGAAAATCCAGAGTATGTCGAAGAACCGATCGTAAAAAATCATCCGCTTGGTTATGATGTAGTTATCTGCCCTCAACTCGCTTTGGCTCAGGAAATTGTAAAGCTTGTTGGAATGCGAGGTGCATTAGAAGTTCATTCTCTCAGCAACGGAAAAGTTGAAATGGTAGAGGTTCTGGTGAAAGAAGATTCGATAGTAAACAACAGAGAGATCAGATCTCTGAATCTTCCACCCAACGTAGTAATTGCAACGATATACAGAGATGGTGAGATAATAATTCCAAGCGGCGATACCGTACTTAAAAGTGGTGACAGGGTAGCTATTGTTGGGAGATCAGGAACTCTTAAAGAACTAACTGGACTTTTTGACTTTTCCGAAACAAGGAAGGTCACCATATTTGGTGCTGGGGCAATAGGTATGCACGTGGCCAAGATGCTGAGTAGCTTAGTGAAGATAAAATTGATTGAATCCAACCCAGAAAAATGTAAATACCTCGCTGAGTCCATAGAAAACGTAAAAGTTGTATGTGGGGATGCGACAGATCTAAACCTACTGAGAGAAGAAAAGATTGGCGAATCAGATATCGTAATTGCTACAACCGAAAGCGATGAGAAAAATCTTCTGATATCTCTACTTTCCAAGAGCATGGGAGCAAAAAAGAGCATTGCGAAAGTAGAAAAGGGAAGTTATGTTAAGCTTTTCGAGGCTGCAGGGGTTGATATCGCCCTAAATCCAAGAACTATAACTTACAGAGAGGTTTTGAAGCTGATAGAAGGCATAACTTCTGAAGTTAAGGAGATCGGAAATATAAACGTGGTTGAAGTTGTAGTCAAAAACCCGAGGGTAGCCAAGAAAAAGTTAAAAGAGATAGATATACCAAAAAACGTGTTGATTGGAGCGATACTACGTAACGATGACTGTCTGATACCAAGGGGTGATACGGAGATCCAGCTTAACGATGTACTGCTGATATTTACCAACTGGGAGAACATTGAAAAAATAGAAGAGATCTTTTCATGAAAGTCGTCTTCTCTTTTCTAGGACGTTTGATTGCTCTTTTTTCAGTTACCTTGCTTGTGCCTTGCTTTGCAGCTTATCTACTTGAAGAGGATCTTACTCCTTATATCTACACCATGTTTATAAGCATGTTCTTAGGTATTTTCTTCTATATTAGTTCGAGAGGCGAAAAAAGCCACAGATTTGTGAAAAGCTTTCCGTATCTCTACGATTTCAGTGATTTCGACACGATAAAACCGAAGGAAGCTTTTACTTTTGTTTCTATATCTTGGCTTTTTATAGCATTCATCTCTTCGATTCCCTACATTTTTAATGGAGTAAACCCAATAGATGCATTCTTCGAAGCTATGTCAGGATTAACAACTACTGGAGCCAGTGTTTTAATACCTGAAGAGTTACCAAGATCTCTTCTCCTCTGGAGATCCTTTACCCAATGGCTTGGGGGTATAGGAGTTATAGTCCTTTTCCTTATCATCTTTCCTTCCTTGACAAGAAGGACAGCGATGATATTTAAAGCCGAATATCCAGGCATTACACTCGACCGTTTGAAGCCAAGAATTAGAGATACTGCCTTAGCTATCTTTCTCCTTTACCTATTTCTCACGATATTGGAAATTTTAATTCTTAGATTTTTAGGCTTGGACTTGTTTGATTCGATAGTTCACACTTTCAGTAATATCTCAACTGGTGGATTTTCAACACATTCAGAGAGCATAGCATACTTCAATAATGTTCTCGTTGAAGTCACCATCATCCTTTTCATGATAGTTGGAGGAACGAACTTTGGTTTGCTTTATTTTGCTTTTAAATCGAACATGAAAATTTTAAGAAATTCAGAGTTTCGATTTTACATTTTTCTGCTTTTCTCAGCATCTCTCATTTTGACAATAATCAACTCCAGAAATTTTGATTTTTTGGATTCTTTGCGATACTCAACCTTTCAAGCTGTATCCATGATGACAGGAACGGGATTTACAACGTACGATTTTGACACTTGGACCGATCCTGCAAAATTCATCCTTTTAGTACTTATGTTCATAGGTGGCTGTAGCGGATCTACCACTGGCGGAATAAAAGTGATAAGAATACTTCTACTAATTAAATATTCGATATGGAGAATTTTAAGAGCGGCTGAACCAAGAACATTACGCATTGTCAAGTACAATGACTTTGCTGTATCAGAAGATGTTTTAGAAGATGTAGCGGCCTTTTTTACTTTATATATCTTCCTTTTCTTGATTTCATCATTTATCATTACGATTTCTGGATACGATCTTCTAACCTCATTATCTGCCAGCGCAGCAACCCTTTCAAACGTAGGCCCTGGAATGGGTTTATTTGGTGCATCTGAAACCTACGCTAGTTTGGCTGCACACTTAAAGCTGCTCCTGTGTCTGAATATGTGGATCGGCAGGCTGGAAATTTTTGCTGTATTGATACTTTTTACACCATTTTACTGGAAAGAAGGTTGGTAAGCTCTTTAATTGGAACGTCTATCTGCTGACCACTATTCAGATCTTTAACAGAAACTTTTCCTTCTTTAAGTTCGTTCTTTCCAACTAAAACTGCGAATTGGGCTTTGATGTCGTTTGCATAACTCAGCTGTTTCTTTAGATTCCTTTCCATCACATCTATCACAGCTACAAAACCGCTATTGCGAAGCATTTTTGCAATTTTAAGCGCGTCCAAATAAGTATCTTCAAATGCAACAACAAAAACGGTTTTTCTCTTCTCCACATCTACATCACAAACCTCATAAACCCTATCAAATCCTATTGCAAAGCCTGTAGCTGGAGTTTTCTGCCCACCAAACAGGGAAGCAAGTTCGTAGCTACCTCCACCACATATCTGCTTTTGAGCCCCCAAGTTTGGAGCATAACATTCGAAAACCACGCCAGTGTAATAATCCAAGCCTCTTACAATTCCTAGATCGAACTCGTATTCCACTCTTGCAGCATCCAGGATTTCTGCAATTCTTTTTAACCTTTCTATCTCTTTCTCAGCAAAATTTACTTTTTCTAGAATGGAAACGTCTCCCTTTAACTCCATGAGTCTGAAAACCCTCTCTTTGACTTTTTCATCAATCTTACAATCATTCATGAACTTTTCAAGTTCATCGATCTGGTTTTTATCTATCAAGCGCATCATCTTGTCTGAATTTTCGATGCCTTTTAAAACATCTCTCATTATTCCTACATGACCTATCTCAAGCTTGAATTCTACCTTCAAAGCCTTTAGCATTTCATATGCGAGCATTATAACTTCCGCATCTGCCAAATAAGAGTCAGAACCTATTAGTTCAACCCCAAACTGCCAAAATTCTCTGTATCTACCCTTCTGAGGTCTTTCATATCTGAAGCAATTTGCGAAGTAGTAAAATCTGAGAGGTTTTGGCATAACTTCACAAGAATTTACGTACAACCTCATAACTGGTGCAGTCAATTCAGGTCTTAAAGCCAACTCTCTCCCGCTCTTGTCTTTAAAGACGTACATTTCTTCTATAATACCTTCTCCAGACTTCAACGTGAAGAGTTCCATGTGTTCAAACGTTGGTGTCGCTATTTCACCGTATCCGTAGCTTTCTGCAATTCTCCGAAGTATTTTCTCCATTTCCCTCCTTTTTTTCATCTCCTCTGGCAGGAAATCTCTCGTCCCCCTTGGTCTCTCGATCTTCACAACAAAAGTTCGAGGTGTGTTTTAAAATTGTTGCCATGTGGTGATTAGCTTTAAACTTAGCCCATGCACCTAAAAAGAAATTTCATCACTTTCAACCTTTAAAGTTTGGAACTTACATAATCCGCAACTTTCAGAGTAAGACAAAACTTCAAATAATTTTTATATAATTTTTGATAGTGTTAGCGTCCTAGAGTAAATTTTTTAAAGTAGCCTCTATAAATTTTACCATGGAAATAGTCATCGTTGGTGGCGGAGCCACAGGTATGAAAGCAGCTTCGAGGGCGAGAAGAAGAGATCCCGACGCAAAGATAACAGTCGTCGAAGCTAGCAAGTGGCTATCTTTCAGTAGGTGTGGTCTACCATACTACATAGAACAGAAAGTAGGAAATTTAGATGATCTCAGAAAAACACCTTACGGAGTTGTAAGAGATGCAGAATTCTTCAAAAAAATGAAAAAAATAGAAGTTTTGGAGGAAACAAAGGCCTTGGAAATCAATCGATCTAAGAAAGTTCTAAAGATCTCGAAAAAAGGTTCTGAAGATGAACTAAATTACGATTTCTTGGTTTTAGCTACGGGCTCTATACCTTTAAAACCTCCAATCCCAGGGATCGATTCAGAAAAAGTTTTAGGCCTGTATTCTCCGGAGGATGCCGATAAAATACTCAGACTATATAGAAATGGTGCAAAAAGAGCCGTAGTTGTTGGTGCAGGTTTCATAGGAATTGAAGCTTGCGAAGCTCTGAGAAGCTTAGGTTTGGACGTTACGCTCGTAGAGGCACTAGATAGAGTGGCCCCCACGATGCTCGATCCAGATATGGCGAGGTTGCTTGCTTCTCATCTTAAAGAAAAAGGTGTCAAGATCCTAACATCCACAAAAGTTGAGAAGATTTCCGGTGAAAACGAGTTAATTGTGCATGCAAAAGATAAAATTAGTACCGATTTTGTAGTGGTTGCTACCGGTGTTAAACCGAACGTTGAAATTGCAAAGAAAGCTGGAATTGAGATAGGAAGCAAAGGTGGGATAGTTGTCAACGAGAGATTGCAAACAAGTGATCCTTTTATCTACGCTGGCGGAGATTGCATCGAGACTACGAATTTAATAACAAACGAGAAGGTTGTCGCCCCCTTCGGTGATGCTGCGAACAAGCAGGGTAGAGTGATTGGAGACAATATAACTGGTGGGAATTCGATATATAAAGGAGTGATAGGTACTGCAATATTCAAAGCTTTCGACTTCAGTGTTGCGGTTACAGGGCTTAATGAGGAAACTGCCAAGAAGTACTTCAACGCTTCATCCATCCTCGTATCAAGCTACGACAGGACTCACTACTATCCAGGGATGGGCGTTGTCAGGATGAAGTTGACCTTCGATTCCAACAGTAGAAGAATTCTGGGAGCACAAATTATCGGAAACGGTGTTGTTGATAAGAGGATAGAAGTCGTTGCTACTGCGATTATGAACAAGATGACTGTAGATGACCTTGAAGATCTAGATTTAGCTTACGCTCCACCCTACTCTCCAGCACTAGATCTGATCGTAACGGCCTCGCATGTTGTAAAAAACAAGTTTGAAGGGTTGTTAAACTCAATAAAGGCTGAAGAGGTTAAAAGTCTGATCGAAAGAGGGGAAGACTTTGTTCTCTTAGATGTAAGAAACGAGGTTGAAGCAAAAAATATAAAAGTAAATATCAAAAACGTCATAAACATACCGCTTCCAAAACTTAGAGAAAAGATTGGCGAACTTCCAAAAGATAAATTGATAATAACTGCCTGTCCTTTAGGTTTAAGGGCTTACGAAGCTTCTAGAATATTGATCAGCGAAGGATTCAAAAACGTAAGAGTGCTCGAAGGTGGTCTACCGTTCTTACTCACGCTAATATAGGATTTTTTTGTCCGCGAAGCAATAAGTTCATCTGTTGCGATAGATTTACAGGCTTAAACCTTTTTATTTTGGTATGTAGAAAGGCTAAGCTTGACCGTCTTGCAACTTAATGAAACTTGGATGGTTAAATTAATATATATTCAGCTTGGCATATCCAACATGATTGGCGAGGTTACAACCTTCTTTGGAATGAGGGTCTTCACTGAGGAAGGCAAATACGTTGGAAGAGTAGAGGATGTAATAATAGACAGCGAGTCGAGATCGATCAAAGGTCTTGCAATAATAGATTTCAACAAAGCCCTGATAGATTCAAAGGCAAGAGGAGTGATCATCCCATTCAGGATAGTCAAAGCGGTTGGAGATATAGTTATTGTAAAAGATGTTTTCAGTAGAAAGAAGGTTGAAATAGGCGAAGCAAGTGAGACAACAGAAAAAGAAGAAACAGAAAAGAGCTGAACTATCTAACTTTGTAGTATACCATCTCTCCCTCAACTCTTTCAGCTTCTCCAACTGCTACTAGATGTTCAAGGTGAGCTATCGTTTCAGAAACTGCAAACCATTTTTGCATAAGAGGTAATCTATTCCAAGATTCAAACTTGATGTCCCAACTTACTTTCTGTGCGACTTCCCAAGCTGTTTTCTTACCATTAAGTGCTGATAATACTTCTTCCAATCTTTTCCTGTGATGTTCGATCAATTCATCGATCCTCTCCTTCAACCTTTTGCTCTCTTTTCTATGTCCAGGATAAACAATCCTAGCATCTAAATTTCTCATCTTTTTCAAGCTCTCGATGTACGCACCAAGAGGATCCTCAAAATCTAGCCACCAACCTATGTTGGGTGTTACGTCAAAAAGAACATGATCTCCCGATATCAGCACTCTCTCACTCCTCTCGTAAAGACATAGATGTCCAGGAGTATGACCGGGAGTTACAATGACTTCAAACTCGTAACCACCAGCATTTACAGGATCTACTATCCTTCTAACTTCCCTTGGCTGTGCAAAAAACCTTACACCCGGATGTGCCGAAGATACAAGCTTGGCAAGCTCTGTTGGAAATCCAGATGCGATGTAAAACTTTATAGTGTTTACCCAAAACTCCAAATTCTTTGCTTTTTCCAAATACTTTATTTCCTCCTCGCTCATGTAAACGGTGTCTGCTATCCTCCCCGCAAGACCAAGATGGTCAGCATGCAAATGTGTGGCTACTACTCTGGGCTTTCCAAAAAGGTTTATAGCTTCTTTAATAACTTCAAAACACTCCTCTCTATTCATACCAGTGTCGATCAATACAGGTGGGTCATCCCTTATTAGGTAACAGTTGACAGATTTTAACGGATTTTGTGGTAGTGGGACCTGGATCCGGTAAAAGTTCTCCATCAGCTCCTCAAACATAAAAGTTTCTTGGTCAAAAGAGATAAAAAATTTTGTCGATAATTTCAGAAGTACTCAAGAATTCTATAGTAAGTATCCCTTCTCGCAACCCTTTTGCCGACTGATTTAACAGCATTCACGATTTCTTCAAAGCTCGCTGCTCTAAAATCTTTGCCAGTAGCCCTTATCACGCTCTCCTCAAACATAGTCCCGCCAAAGTCATTAGCTCCAAAAAACAAAGCAAGTTTTGCAACTTCGAAGCCTTGGCTAAGCCAGGAAGCTTGAATATTTCTGAAGTTGTCAAGAACGATCCTCGAGATCGCAAGAATCTGAAGATACCTCGTAGCCCCAACTTTGCCCAAATGCTCAAGCTCCGTTCTTCCAGGATGAAAAGTCCACGGAATAAAGGCTGTGAAACCCATTGTCTGACTCTGAAGCTCCTTTATTTTGAGCAAATGCTCTAAGATGTCTTCGTCTCTCTCAACATGCCCGAAGACCATAGTAGCTGTAGTTGGGATCCCGAGTTTATGAGCGCTCCGCATCACTTCAAGCCATTCCTCGCTACTGCACTTCTTCGGGCTGAGCTTTTTTCTAACGCTGTCGACAAGTATTTCAGCTCCGCCACCTGGCAAAGAATCCAAACCCGCTCTTCTGAGCCTTTTAAGGACTTCTTCGTAGCTTAAACCCTCCAGGCTCGAAAGAAAAACGATCTCTGGCGGAGAAAGGCTGTGAAGGTGGATCTGCGGGAAAGCTCGCTTGATCTTTGAAAAAAGCTCTTCAAACCATTTTAGCCTCAGCTCTGGATTTAAACCACCCTGAAGCATGATCTGCGTTGCTCCAAGCTCTACGACTCTTTTAACTCTGCTTATTATCTCCTCATGACTAAGAGTGAACTCGTCACTCGCCTTTTTTGCATAAAAAGCACAGAATTTGCACTTTGAAATGCAAACGTTTGTGTAGTTGATCGTTGCATCGGCAACAAAGGTCACAAGGTCTCCGCACTTCTCAAGCGTTAGCTTATTCGCAATTCTTCCAAGTTCTGGAAGCGAAAGGCTGAAGAGCTCAGAGTAATCCATGCTCATGGCAAAGCTCACCAAATAGCTCCAAAGATCTTCTCTCCTTGCTTCCAAGCTCATGAATAAGCGTTTCGAAGTATCTCCTTAGGAATTCCTCGGGCAATCTGAACTTTTCACTTGCAACGCTCACGACTTCGTCGATGTGCTCTCTTCCCCATTTTAAAGAGTCGAGAATCTCTTCGTCGATCCCATTAACTCTTGAAACAGAAACTCCAAAGACCGCTGGCAACCCAGTTAGCTCTTTCCATTCCTCGCCAAGGTCCATTAGAACTCTATAGCTCATTCGAGCCTTTATGGCTTCGTCTCCAATAACAAGTGCATGATCGAAATCCCTGAGCATTTCATCCACTTTCCCGTTTACTACAACCAGTCTATTTATCAATCCCTTTTCAGCCTTTATAATTTTAATCATGTTTGCAGAAGTCATAGAATTTGCAGTTATCGCGATTGACGAATCATCAAGCCTTTTTCTCTTTGAAACCACAATCACGCTGTAGACTTCTCCATCTGAAGCGACGCAGAACTTTCCCGCCTTATAACCTTTTTTTAGAACTTCAAACGCTGGAAGAGGAGCGTAAACAATTGCACCTTTTTCAAAAAGTTCTGCAAGCATTCTCGGAGCCCCCTCGACTATCTCATACTTCCCTTCTTTTTCAAGCCTATAGTAGGGAAGGAAATTATTCACAAATCCGAACTTGCCGATCCTCATAAACCCTCAAAAGATTAAAGAAAGCATCTCTCTCAGCAGGAATTTTGTTTGCATTTCTTATAAGCCTTATTAGATCTTCAACAGAAAGCCCAACTGGGGTTTTAGCCCCAGCAGAGTGGGCGATTTTCTCGTAGCCGACAGTGCCGTCAAGATCGTTTGCTCCATAGCTTAAAGCGATCTCCGCAAGCTCCAGGCCAAGCATTACCCAGTAAGCTTTAATGGCTCTAAAATTTGAAAGCACGAGCCTTGAGACTGCTATCGTCTTCAATATATCAACTGGTGAGGGTCTAAAGTTGTATTCAGTCCCCTCTGGATGGAAAGGGAGTGGAATAAAAGCCAAAAAACCACCAGTTTTTTCCTGAAGCTTTCTCAGCTTATAGAGATGAATTGCTCTATGCCTCATGCTTTCTACATGCCCAAAAAGCATCGTAGCATTGCTTTTGATTCCACTCTCATGGGCTATTCTCATAATTCGAAGCCATTCCTCGCTACTGCATTTTCTCGGGCATATCTCTTTGCGAACGCTGTCAACGAGGATCTCAGCACCACCACCAGCAAGGATTCTCAATCCAGCAGACTTCAATCTGCTTAAAAATTCTCTAACGCTCATTTTTTCCTTCTTTGCGTAGTAATGAACTTCTGCAGCTGTCAATGCTTTGATCGTCGCTAAGCATTGCGAAGAGATCCTTCTGAAGATCTCCTCAAAGTATTCAACTCCAAGCTCGGGATTGTGCGAGCCGACGATGTGCAATTCCGTGGCTCCAGCTTTTACAGCCTTCAAAGCTTCGCTAACAACCTCATCAACACTCAGCGTGAACTGATTTTTGCGGTGGTAAGCGCAGATTTTGCATTTGGTTTCGCAGACGTTGCTGTAGTTTATGTGAGCGTTAATTGAGAATGTTACGATCTTTTCCGCTTTAATCAGGCATCCAAGCTCGTGAAGGTCTTTGGCAAATAGCTCTTCGATCTCTCTAATCGACATCTCTGAGCACATCCACAGGAGGTTTTTTAACTATTCCCCTCTCTTCCGCCATCTCAAAAAGCACTTCTATTGCTTTAAGCACTTTTTCGGGCATCTCAAGGGTGTATTCGTTCACATACATCGTCACGAATCTCTTGAGCTTCTCTCTATCCATTCCTCTTGCATAGTGTTCAGCGTAGCTCAAAGCTTCGTCAACGTTTTTGAGTGCATAGCTTATGCTTTCCTTCATCGCTTTAAGAAAAGCTTTCTGCAAGTCCAAGCTTAGATCCCGCCTTATTGCATTGACTCCGAGCGGTAAAGGAAGCTTTGTTTGCGAATGCCACCATTCGTAGAGATCGAGGACTTTCTTTAGCCCATACTCTTCGTAGCTTAGCTGGGCTTCGTGGATCAGAAGCCCCGCATCGACTTTGTTGCTCTTTACCGCATTCAGAATTTCATCAAATCTCATCTCCACAGTTTTTGCATCAACCGCAAGCTTCAGCAGTAGTGATGCAGTAGTCAGCTTTCCCGGGATCGCTATCTTTGCCTTCTTTAAATCCAAATCTCTCTTTGCTACCACAACTGGTCCATAACCATCCCCAACGCTGGCTCCAGCGGAAAGAAGGCGATATTTTTCTGCAACGAATGCGTAAGCGTGCACAGATAATGCGGTAACTTCGTATTCTCCGCGCAACGCCTTTATGTTTAGGCTTTCGATGTCCTCAACGATGTTTTCAACTTCAAAGTTAAGCGGAATCTTGTCATTGAGCATCGCATAGAACATGAAGGCATCATCAGCATCTGGCGTATGGGCAACTCGCATATGATAACTATCCAGGGCATCATAAAGATCTTTTTCTTAAAATCCACGGAAATTTTTTAAATTCGAGGCAAACAAACTTCGTGTACGATGTAGCTATCATCGGTGCTGGTGTTACTGGATGTTTTGTGGCCAAAGAACTATCCAGATACAACTTAAAAGTTGCCGTATTTGAAAAAAATCCGGGAGTTGGACTTTCACAAACTAAGGAAAATTGTGGGGTAATATACCCCTTTCAGCTTCCTTTGAAATCTCTCAAAGGTAAACTCTGTCTAGAAGGAAACAAGATGATAGATAAAGAAGCCAAGGAACTTGGTTTCAATTTCAGAAGAGTTGGGCTGATTTTGATCGCTACAGATAACATCAAGAAACTCCTGATTCCAGTGTTGAAGAGAAAAATTGAAAAATATGTTGAATTGAGGGTTCTAAACAAGGAAGAGATAATTGCAATGGAAAAAAATTTAAAAGATGAAAAAATAAAAGGCGGTATATATATACCTTCCGCCGGCATCACAAATCCCGTTGAAATGTGCTTCTCTTCTTTTCTTTTTTCAAAATTGAACGGAGTAGATTTTTTGTTCAACTGTAAAGTCAGAAACATAAAAAGGTTTCCAGACCACTTTTTGCTGGAAACAGACGAAGGTACTTTTAAATCAAACTACGTAATAAACTGCACCGGAATCTATGCAGATGAGGTAGCGAAGATGGTTGGCTGCGAAACTAGAGCAAAAACTAAAGCAAATTTTGTAAGATGCATCTACGTAACGTTCGATGATATAGGTTTTTCAAACCATCTAATAGTACCGATTTCGATAAATGGCAAAGATAGTCCTGGATTACTAATAAGCGCAGACAACAGAACAATTCTAGGACCGAAAATCGTTTATACCGAAGGTAAAGAGGATGATAGGATTCACAGGAGGGAAGTAGAAGAGCTGATAGATGGTGTTTCTAGCTTTCTAAAAAATTTGCCCGAAAAAGTTTCAGCGTACTGTTCTGGTGTAAGATCGGCCCGCGACCTTTTCATAAACCAACCCGTAAGAAACTTCATCAATGTTTTCGGGGATGCTAACCTGGCAGCAGTACCAGCAATTGCAAGGTACGTTTTAAGGATGCTTGCAAGCAGTGGAATAAACTTAAAAAAGAAAGAAGAAATTAAAAGAGTAAAGATAGTCAGATTTTCAGAGTTGAGCGATGAAGAAAGAGAAAGAATTATAAAAGAGAATCCCAAATACGGCCGGATAATCTGTCTATGTCATCTAGTAAGTGAAGCTGAAGTTGAAGAGGTTTTGAAGCTGAACCCTTGCTTTGACAGTGTCAGGCATGTAACGGGAGCAGGAAAAAGCTGTGAAAAATGTCATGCAGACATAATGGTTTTTATACAGAGATCCCTTAATTATCTTAGTGGTTGTAAAAAGTGATCTCAGATGGTATCGGTGGACTACGTAGTGGTGGGGGCAGGATATTCTGGTCTAATGTGCGGTAAAAAGTTGATCGAGAAGGGTTTTAACACACTTGTATTCGAAATGCGAGAGGTAGGAGGTGAGTTAAGCACATTCGCAAAGCTCAGCGATTTCAGAGCTAGATACGAGAAGTACATAGAAAAAGTCGAACAGCTAAGTCAAGAAGTTCCGGTTGAGAAGGGGACCGTTATAAAATCCAAGCCAGTCATCGTAAGCTCAGAGACAGGACTAAAGAGACTAGAATCCAAAAAAGTAATAATATGCACCGGAGCTACAGATGTTGCGCCCGCAAGGCTCAACGTTTTGGGCAAAAAGATTGGGGGGATATACACTTTAGAAAACGCTCTAAGATTGATGGCAGGAAATACTAGGCTTGGAAAGAAGATCCTCTTTGTAACCAAAGAAGATAAAATAGTAAGTGTAGCTGAAGAGCAATTCTACAGGCTGAACTACGAAGTTGAGCTAGTAAAACTTGAAGGAGATATAAACATCATAGGTAAGGATCATGTCGAAGCCGTTGAAGTTGCAGGAGAAAAGTACAGCTGCGACGCCTTGGTTATATACGGCGGTAGAGAACCTTTCAACCCCTTAAAGCTTCGAGGTACGCCAGTTGGTAATGTAATATCCTGCACCTACGACTACTCAAAGGTTGAAGAAAACGTTAAGAATTTCGTTTCAAAATTGTAAAGCAAACGTTTTTAACACAGATCCTTTTGCGTTTTTATGCTAAAGGATGTAATTAAAGACAGCACTGGTGAGGAGGTATTTTTACTTGGCAACGAAGCCATAGCGAGGGGAGCTATTGAAGCAGGAATAGACGTTTTCGCCGCCTATCCTGGAACTCCGAGTAGTGAAGTTGCAGATACGTTAAGTGAAGCCTGTAAACTGCTTAGAGGTAAAATGGATTTTTACATGGAATACTCTGCCAACGAAAAGGTGGCTTTTGAAGTGGCTGTTGGAGCTTCACTTGCAGGAAAGCGCGGAATGGCTGCAATGAAACACGTCGGCGTGAACGTTGCTGCAGATACCCTTTTCAGCTTTGCATACGTCGGAGCTAGGGGCGGTTTCGTTCTTCTAACGGCCGACGATCCATTTATGCACAGCAGCCAGAATGAACAAGATAACAGATGGTACGGTATGGCTGCGAAATTGCCAGTGATAGAACCTTCAAGTGTTCAGGAAGCGAAAGATTTTACAAAACTCGCGTTTGAGATCTCAGAAAAATTTAGAATCCCCATAATTCTCAGGAGTTATACAAGGCTAAGCCATGCAAGCGGAATTGTGAAGCTTGGAGAGATCCCAGAAAAAAGGCTTGAAAAGGTTGAATGGGTGAAACATCCAGAAACAGATGTCGTACTTCCAGCGATTGCAAGAAAACTGAAACCAATATTACTTGAAAAACTTGAGAAGGTTCGGAGGTATTTTGAAGATAGCAGTATGAACTGGATCGAAGATGGTGAGGGCGATTTAGGTGTTTTAACCTGCGGTTTAAGTTACGCTTACGCCAAAGAGGCGATGGAAAGATTGAAAGTTAAATTACCCCTCTTGAAGATTTCAACACCTCACCCCTTCCCAAAAAAGATTGTGGAAGATTTTATATCTAACCTGGATGGCGTTATTGTTGTTGAGGAGGTGGATCCATTCTTAGAGATGCAACTAAGAACTTACGATGTCGAAATATACGGTAAGATGAACGGTTACATGCCCATGAACTATGAATACAACGTCAACGTAGTTGAAGCTGGAATAGCAAAAGTTCTGGGGATAAAACCGAGTTTTGAGCAGAAGGATGTAAGTTATCTCGCTTCTAAAGCTCCTCCACGCCCTCCAGTCTTATGTGCTGGATGCCCACATACTGCAAGCTTCTATGCGATCAGACAGGTTGTTAACGAAATTGGTAACACAGTTTTGCCGAGCGATATTGGATGCTATACCCTGGGTATAAACAAGCCCTTCGAAGGGGTAGACATAACGATATGCATGGGGGCTAGCGTTGGTGTATCCAATGGGTTAGCTCATGTTGTAAAAAACCCCATAATTGCAACCATAGGTGATTCAACGTTCATACACGCGGGAATACCTGCCCTTATAAACGCAGTTTACAACAACGCAAAGTTTGTTTTGGTTATCTTAGACAACCAAACTACCGGAATGACTGGACACCAGCCACATCCGGGTACGGGAGTTAAAGGATGTGGAGGGGTTGGAAAGGCTGTCAAAATTGAAGAAATCGTAAAAGGTTGCGGAGTTGAGTTTATCGAAGTTGTACAACCTTACAATGTAAACAGAATGATTGAAGTCTTAAAAAAGGCAATAAACCACAACGGTGTTGCTGTAATAATCGCTCGCCAGCCTTGTGCAATTCTTTGGGCAAGAGAACGCAGGAAAAAGGGAACTCTTGTTACCTTCAGAGTAACAGAAAAGTGTAACCTATGTTTGAAATGCCTAAAATCCTTCAACTGTCCCGCAATAGTTTACGATGGAGAAAGAGTAGAGATAGATCAAGCTACGTGTGTAGGCTGCGGAGTGTGTGCAAAAGTATGTCCGGAGAAGGCGATAAGGGTAAGATCTCAATCCCAAACAGGGCCCTGATATTTGGCCGTTTTCAACCTTTTCATTTGGGTCACGTAAAAGTGGTGGAGTGGGCTCTGCAGAAGTTCGACGAGTTAGTTCTTCTAATAGGAATGGCCGACGAAAGTCACACATTTCAGAACCCTTTTACGGCAGGGGAAAGGATATGGATGATAAGAGAAGGGCTAAAAGAGTTCAACGTTGATTTGGGAAGAATAATAACAGCCACAGTACCAACTATGCGAGTTTACGTTGGTCATGCTTTCTACATAATAAACCTCGTTCCCCACGTAAAGGCAATTATAACAAGAAACCCCGTTATTGCAAAGGTTTTTATGGATGCTGGACTTGAAGTTATACAACCACCAGTTTTCAGCAGAGAACTTTACAGAGGTAGTTACATCAGACAGATGATGCTTGAAGGTTTAGAATGGGAAAAATTCGTTCCTAAATCTGTTGCGAAGATCGTAAAGTTTTTAAACGGCGAGGAAAGGATAAAAATCGCCTGTTCGAAGGATTAAAGCTAAAATCTTTTTGTTCTCTCATCCTTTACACCCCTAGCAAAAAATTAATTAACACAGAGAGTAAATAAAAATAGCTGCCGCCGTGGCTCAGCTGGAAGAGCGGGTGACTCGTAATCACCAGGTCGCGGGTTCAAACCCCGCCGGCGGCTTATTTTGTTTAAAATTCAAATCTCCATCCATCCTTACTTAAGAAATTGTTCTTAAATATTTCTCTCAATTGGCCGAGCAGAAATTAAATCCAGTATTACGACAGAAAATTGTCCAAAATTTCGGATTCCGTTTTTAAGTTGACTGTAAAATATATAGATTACAAAACATTTTTATCACTTTATGAAAAGTATCTCGATATAATCTGTGCTTAAATTATAGGGTCTTTGACCAGGGGGGCAATTTAATGCATCATCTGATTTCGAACACACTACAGCAACTGTTATTCTACCATCACTACTTACGTAATCTCCAGCTTTAAGATTCGCTTCTATTTCCTCAGTGCTTGAGTTGATGTAGGATAATAAATTATTTTTTATTATATATAAGTCAACATACGCTGTTCCTTGTTTATATTTACAACTACCTTTCCACACTATCAAGAGGGAATCGCGGGTGGTGTTATAGTTGTCAGGTAAAGTAAAGTTAAAGAAATGTCCAGGACAGAGATTTCCATGACCGGCGCCGGAAGTGAGATTATACCAGACAAAGTCGTTGTCAATCCACGAAATACTACATTTAGAGGGTGAACTTGGACAGATAACATAATTCCACTGGGATTGAGATTTTACGTTAGCACAGGAAAAGCTTGTTAAAGTTCCACTTCTCACCCCAGATAATCCACCAGTTGGAGGACAGTAAGTAGGTGGACATTCTCCATTAGCTGGACACTCTTCGCAGAAAGGGACGGATGCGTTAACCTCCACTGTGAAGTCTTGAGGTTCCACTCCATCTCCGGCCGTAAAGGATACCGTGCATGTAACTATTGTTTTATTTTGCTCAGGAGTGACATTTGCGTTGAAGTAATACCAAATCTCGCCCCGCTCGTTTGTAGCAGTCTGATAAGGATTGGAATTACAAACTCCGTTGCTTGAAGACACAGATATCGTTACGGGATAATTTTTAACGGGATTTCCGAACCTATCTACTAGCTTAGCACCAAGCATTACTGTGGAATACTGATAAACACTGAATTGAGTATCTGTAAGCGGAGTGAATTTTTCTGGAGTTATCCCAAAAGCTTGAGATGTTTCACCACTAACAACTGCATACACCTCAAACACGTTGATCGAAAGTGTGATATTTTTAAGATTCGCAACTTCAACAATGTTATCATTTCTGCTAACTCTCACATCGGAATCTCTATACACTTCTTTGAGCGTCGAATTCCACCATTCAGCGGTTTTTTCGTCGAAGCATTCAAAGATGATGTTCCCACTGAACGGATTTCTTCCTCCAACAGAAATAGGAATCAAAATCAGGTTTGCAGTCTCGGTTGTTGCAAAGCTATTGAATTTGGCCTTTAAAATGTAAAGTGAAATGGAGCTTTTACTGAACGAGTTTTGATCAGATTCCTTCAAAACAACAGAATCTTCAAGCCTTAAAACCGCCGAATGCTCATAAATTAGCTTTGAGCGCGAAGAGTAAAAATAATTGGGTTCAAAAATAATCGCAGAGGTTTTTTCATCCACTAAAGCAACTCCATCGCTATTTAAAATCCTAACTCCCAAATCTTTAACTGAGGTCGTTGTTGATGCCTTCGATGGAGATACAAGAACGTAATAATTCGGATAATCTACACCAGCTTTTAAAACGACCTTTGCAGGACTTCCAGTTGATGCAGAAATTGAAATAACTTTGCTAACATCTGCAACCTCATACTTCAACTCGCCAAAATGTCTAGCCTCCACAGCTTTATTCCATTGTGGAACGGCAGTAGATTGTAAAATGCCTATCAGCCCCATTACTATCGACATTAGCAAGATGAATCCTATAAGCGGTGAAACAGCTCTGCTATCCATCAAAATAGATACTTTTTGGAAGATTTTAAGATTTTTGGTTTTAAGAAATGTCGGGAAGTACTCAAAAATTCAGATCTAAATCCCGTAACAAATTGAGTACCATTTCGTTTAAATTCGCCACATCGTAGCTTTCAACGAATTTAGTTTTAAAGAATTTGCCTATCGTTTAATCATTCGGGTGCGTATATCGTTCTTCTCCAAAAAATTTTTATTTTCAACAACACAATGTGGACTACAATGGCAAAGAGACTGGAAAAAAGGTCGGCGAGGATTCTGGCTATAGTTCTAGCGCTTATTATGGTAGGTTCGATCTTCGCATACATCTCTCCCAGAGAGAATATCGAACAGAGAAATGTAAAGCTAGAATTTTCAGATTTCAAAGAAACTGCTGCTGCATTAAATGCAAGCTTTTACGAATACTTGAACTTCACGTACGCACATGGATTAAAAACCGAAAACGAGATTTACAAGCTAGCCATTAACGCTTCTTACTCCTTCGACTCAAAAATATTTAGCCAGAAAGTTCTTCAACTACCCTATGGAGTTAGAGAAGTTCTTTTAACCTACTACGAAAGTTACCAAGTCCCAGTATATGCTGTAAGTACAAACAAAGGTAAAGTCTACTTCACATCTACAACCTCAGAACCTTTTTACAACTTCACTATTAAGATAAACAACAGAGAAGTGGCACTAGTAGATGAAACTGAGCCTCTAATAATTGGATATACACCGGTTGTTGTATCAGCGATGCAAAAAATTTTAGCCGAACCGAATAAAGAGCTTTACAGTTATCTTTCCAGACTCAATGGAACTTTTGGCTACGCTTTCTTTTTGTTCGGTAGTGAGGCAGAAAAAGCTTTAAAATCTAACGAAACTTCATACGGTAACTTTTACTTCGAGGGTTACAGGTTTAACGAGACTTCAAGCATGTACGAGAAGATTGTTGCCATCCACTTTACAGAAAACTATTTCTTTGTCGGAATGAACGAAAGCGAGAAAAACGTAACCCACTACTTCTACGAAAACTATGAAGATGGCTTAAGCATCGCGATTTTTGCTGATAAAGAATTCAAGAGAGTTTTGGATGCCAAACCAGAGATAAGAGGAATTATAATGCACTTCGAAGAATAAATTATGAAGATAGCTAAGAACAAAACGCTGATTGCAAGAGGTAAAATAAAAATCGACGGGGAAGCTGAGGTATTGGGGGCTAAGAGAAACGAATTCTATACAGAAAAGTTCGTTCCAGTTTATTTTTTAAGTGACTCCGAAGTAAAAATAAACGGGGATTACTTCGTTGTTGAAGGCTGTACGATCCCAGATTCTTGGAAGAAGCTAGCGAAGCTGGATTGGGAAACTATTTTTATATACGGTGGTACAGATAGAGGTAAGAGCACTCTAGCAGCATACCTAGCAAACAAGCTTGATGGTTGTTGGATTTTAGATTTAGATGTTGGACAGGCTGATGTTGCACATCCAGCAGCGATGGGTTATGGGTTTGCGAAGAACGTGATATCAGTATCTGAAGTTAAAATGCAGAACGGTTTCTTTGTGGGAAGCATTTCCCCCATGGGAAGAGAATCCAAATGTTTGCGAGGAGTGGTAAAGCTTTGGAAAGAACTTTCAAAGCTCGAAGGGAGAAAGATCATAGATACGACCGGGTGGATAAAAGGTAAAAGAGCAAGAGAATACAAGCTAGCTAAGCTTGAGATCATAAATCCAGACATTGTGGCATCTTTTGAAGGTAAACCTGAATTTCTATCCGACTACAAATTATTTGAAGTAGAGAGTCAGAATCTGGTAATAAGAAGCAGAGAAGAAAGAGCTAGAATTAGGGCGGTAAATTATGCAAAGTGGCTTAAGGGATCCAAAAAACTCAGCCTTGACAACTTCGAGTTGATTTCTGGAAAACCAATACCAAAAGAGTTTATCCAAGATTTAATTTCTGCTGAAGTCGAATTTGTTAAAAAATCTGACGAGTATATTGCGATTTGCATAAAAAAACAAGCAGAAATTGATCCCGAGATTATTAAAGGGCTGAAAGAATTGTACGGGGTTGAAGAAGTCTTTATCTTTACAAAAGATGAATTGAAGGGGATAATCTGTGGTTTGTACAAGGGAGATCGCTACCTTGGCATGGGTATACTGAGTATGGTCGATGGAAAATACTTAATCGAGACTCAGTTCGATGACTTCGACCGTATAGAAGTAGGAGAGGTTCGTTTTGATGGAGAGAGAGAATATATATTACGCCTTCCACTGTAACTATGGATGTTATAGAGATAGAGACCAAAAAGAGGGTTGAAGTTGTGGATATAACTGAAGAGGTAGAAAAAAGAGCTAAAGGAGAGGCGATGATAGTTTACACTCCTCACACAACCGCAGCTATAACGATAAATGAAGCGGAAGATGGGTTGATAGAAGATATTATCGAATTTTTAAACAAACTTGTTCCCGAAAACGGAATATATAAACACAACAGAATAGACAGCAACGCCGATGCACATATAAAAGCTTCCCTCCTTGGAAATTCCGTGATCGTTCCAGTCAATAATGGAAAAATTTTGCTTGGAGCCTGGCAGAGAATCCTCTTCTTAGAATTTGATGGGCCTAGAAGAAGAAAAGTGATTATTAAGGCGATATGAGGGACAAAAGAGACTACTACTACTGGGAAGCAAAGAGAGTTGGATATAGAAGTAGAGCAGCATTTAAGCTACTACAGATGAACCAAACTTTCAGACTGATAAAAAGAGGAGATTGGGTTCTGGACTTGGGCGCAGCTCCAGGTGGATGGAGTCAGGTGGCTGTGGAGTTGGGGGCAAAAGTTGTGGCTGTAGATATAAATGAAATGGAGCCTATAGATGGTGTAACATTTATACAAGGAGACATAACTCTCCCAGAGACGATTGAAAAAATAAGGAGGGTCAAAGAGGGTTTTGATGTAATAATAAGCGATGCTGCACCAAAGATCAGTGGAATCTGGACTGTAGATCATCTTCGTTCCATCGACCTAGCCCGTTCAAGTTTCAATATAGCGAAGAGTTTGCTTAAAGAATATGGTAACTTCGTAGTAAAGGTCTTTCAAGGGGAGGAGATACAAAACTTCTTCAACGAGCTAAAACCCTTCTTCAAGTTCAAAAAATTCCACAGTCCAAAGGCTTCAAGAAAAAGCAGTGCGGAGATATATTTTGTAGGGAAGGGTTTTATGAGGCCACAAAGATAATACTGTCGTAAAGGCCATCAAGCTCCAGTTTTTTCTAACTTGTTTATGGCTTTGTTGATTTCCTCAAGAAGTTCTTCATCACTTTTTCCTTCCGGATTTATTCCAAGATCTTTTGCAATTTTTTCAAGCTTCTCTCTTCTTTCTTTTGGCTGGTATTTACCCTCTCTTATCTGCTTCTCAAATTCCCTGAGCTCCATTTCAGCTTCTTTTTGCGCTTTTTTGAATTCTCCAACACTTCTTCCTAAACTCCTTGCGACTTCTGGAAGTTTACTGGCACCAAAGAGCAACAAGATAACGAGTAGTATCATTACCCACTCCTGTGGACTTGGAAGGAACTGCATGTACATTACATCCATAGATCGCAGTACACAGCAACATTAAAAAGTTTTTTGATATTAAATTTTCCTCCCTTTAACTTTATCGATATCAAACTTCGCTCTTTCGCTTATATGCATCACTGCAAGTGTTCCAGCCATTACTGGATCACTTACAACGATATCTGCAACGTATGGGACACTTCCAAACATGCTTAACGAGATGACCTTTATCCCGCTCTTCTTCAGCTTTTTGACCTCTTCAGTTATTTTACCCCCCATAAGCCCCCCAGCCAAAACAAGCACTTCGGCTCTATGTAAGCGAGATACTGCTTTTACTGCCTCAGCTATCTCCTCTTCTCCAACAACTGGCATTGTATCTACACTTATCCTCTCTCCCCTAAGATTGTGCCTATCTGCCTCGCTTATCGCTCCTATCGCAACTTGCGAGACTAAAGCTCCACCACCGAGAATTATTACTCTTTTTCCATAAACCCGCTCGAAAGGTTTCTCTTCATTGATCTCTATAACGCTTTCTAGTTTTCTCATTCTTTCTATCATCTTATCTAAATTTCCGCCCTCGATTTCGAAGTATACCAACGCTTTTCCAAAATATTCACCATGATTGATTATGAATGTCTGTGCGAAGGTTATGTTTCCGTTCTCTTCAGCTATGATCGCTGTTAAATCCCGAAGCACACCAATTTTATTTTCGGCAATTATTCTAATCCCCTTCAGCATCAGAACTTTGCCCCCATCAGAGTTTTTGTCTCAACTATACCTCCAATGGATCTTATACCATTCACAACAATATCGCTCAACTCGGGGATAGATTTAACCACAACCTTTGCAATCATATCGTATTCGCCAAACAACGGGTAAAGCTCTTCAACCTCCCTTATCGAAGCAATTTTCTCGTAAACTTCCTTTTCCTTACCTGGAACTACTTTTATTAGCACGAAACCCACAACCACATACATATTCGCTAGCTAAGTTTTAAAGCTTTCTGCTACAAATTTTCTGAATAGATCAAGCCAGTTTAAACAGGAGCCAAGCATCTTCTCCTGCTTTTTGAAACCTTAACAAAATGTACTCACCATTTAGTCTTTTTCCATACAACCTGAATCTTATCTCTTTTTGATCCTTCTTTAAAAGCTCGTATTCTCCATAATCCCATATCTTCACATCCCCTTTCCCATAACCCTCCTCTATGATTCCCTCAAAACTCATGTATTCGATTTCATGATCTTCTGTCTGAATTGCAAGCCTTTTTTCATGCTTTTTTTCTGGAATTTCTTTTGGAATTGCCCAACTCTTTGCCACACCATCCATCTCTAGTCTTAAATCGTAATGATGCTTTTTTGCAAAATGTTCCTGTACAACGAACTTCAGCCTTTTATTTTTCTCCTGCATACCTCACAAAATTCGTCAGATTTTTTATCGACATCGTATACAGAATTGCTGAAGGCCATAACACAGCTCTTATCACTACAGTGTTTCAAACCCAGAACATGTCCAATTTCATGCGTACACTCTTTTAAAAGCCTCTCCTTAAAATTCTCCCCTCTTAGCCGATATGCTGAAACCAGAGCCCTTGAACCCAAAATTTCCGCCTCACCGAAGACAAAGTTCATGTTGTCTGCATAGATATCAACTTCTGTTATGCCTAGAGTTATCCATCTTTTTTCCAGCTTGAAAAGCAGACAGGTAGAGTTGTACTGTTTTCTGAAGGGATTGTAACAGTATTTATCCAACTCTCTTAGCGGCATTATTTTTACATTCCCAACTATTGAATAGAATTTCTTCTCAAGTTCAATCGCCAAAGTTTCGATTAAATTCAGATAGCTTCCAAGAGGTTGAAGATATATCATAGCCCTACGATCTTAAGAATGCCAGATAAAATTTCTGAAAAGGTGGCTGTGATATCTATGTCAAAGTGGGTCAGTATGTAGTAGCTTCCAAAAATTGTTCCTGCCATGCTACCAACGTTTGTAAGCGCTGCAACTAAAAGAACTCTGAAAAAATTATTTTTAAGTAGATTTTTTCCTTCCACAAGTTTAACTAAATCTTCCACACCCGGTTTTCTGATCCAAGCTTCTACAGCTCCACTTAGCCAACCAGATGCGACTAGAGGGTTTAAAGATGTCAACCAAGCTGTAAAAAATGCAGTAATTATTGAAAAAGGATGTGCTCCAGCTAAAGCAGCACCTAGCCCAGCAAGAATGCCATTTATAAGAAACCAGTAAACAAATGCTGTAAAGAAGTGCTCGAAACTTACCAGCGCAAGTAAAACGAAGATTATCATGATAAAAATTGATATACCTAAAGCAAAAACTTTTGTGTAGTTTCTTCCCCTCTTTATCTCCAAAAGTTTTTGGACGTCTATCTCTTCAACTCTCTTCAAATTCTCTTCTATTCCTCTTACATGTCCAGCTCCAACTACTGCTACGACCCTGTTATACCTTTGCAAAGCTTTTGAAAGATTGTAGGCCATGTACCTGTCTCTTTCATCTATCAATATCTCGGCGGCCTTTGGAGATATCTTTTTAAATTCGTTCACCAGCAGATCTATTACATCCTTCTCAAGCAACTCGTCCAATTCTAGACTTTTACCAAAAAGAAGGTCCTTAAAGAAGTAGATTAAAAGCTTGAACTTTTCAAAGATACCTATTGAAGACCAAAATCTTCTGAAAGTAATACCAATATCTCTATCTATAAGCAGAACATCTGCTCCGATTTCTTTTGCCTTATTAATGGCTGCAATCATCTCACTTCCCGGTTCTACACCGTACTTCTTACCCGCATCCTTCTGCATATACGCGAGAATGGCTTGGAAGATGAACAAAAAGGTATTTCCGGATTTTAATAAATCAATGACTGATATATTTTCCCTCACACCCTCAAAAAGAGCTCTGTAGCGGTTGTAACAAAGTTCAACAGCTACAGCATCCGGTTTTTCCTTTTCAATAGTATTTAAAACCTCCTCCACGCTTTTCTTTGATACGTGCGCTGTCCCGACGATTACAAGCTTCTTGTCTTCCACCCCAACACCTCTAAAGCTTCAAGTACTTCTTTCGTTTTCATCAGATCGCTCCTTGTAACTATTCCAACAAGTTTTCCGCTACTTACAACGGGTAATCTTCCAATTCTAAGCTCACTCATAATTTTAAACGCCTCAAAAGCGCTTCTTTCTGGTTCTATCGTGATCACGTTTTTGCTCATAACCTTTTCAACTTCATCATCTGGGTTCGACTTTATTATGTCTTCGAGTGTTATAATACCGACGACTTTATCGTTATCAACAACTGGATAACCTAGGTGTTTGTACCTTATCATCATTTCTAAGACGTCTCCAACTTTTGAACTCGGCGAAACCGCTATAACGTTTGTGGTCATTATATCCCTCACCCTCATCTTTCCCAGCAGGCTTTCAAGTGTAACCAATTTTTCTTCTTCGCTTGCACCTATATAAATGAAGAGGGCTATTAAAATCAGCCAGGGGTTGTAAAAAATTCCAAATACTGCCATCATTATTGCCAGAAATCTCCCGATCTCTGCAGCTGCTCTTGTAGCTTTTCCATAACCGTATCTGGACGCCATTATGCTTCTTAGGACTCTCCCACCATCCATCGGAAATGCTGGAATTAGATTGAACAAACCCAAAACCACGTTTATATAACCGAGAGTTACTGAAAAGGATCTTAGAGGTTCAGAAAAAACCGATGCAAAGAAAAAGAACAAAAAAGCTATAAAAAAACTCATCAAAGGCCCTGATACTGCTATCTCAAACTCCTTTTTTGCATCCTTTGGCATTTCTTCCATCATCGCCACTCCACCAAATATAAATAGAACTATGCCTCTCACATCTATTCCCTGCCTTTTGGCAACAATAGAATGAGCCAATTCATGAGCTAAAATTGATAGAACTATGAAAAACGATGCCAAAATCGAAAGTAATATTCTTAAATCTATTGGAAAACTACTAAATCCAACAGGAGGCGGCGAAACAAAAAAAGCGTATATTAGAAGAAGCAAAATTACGATCAGGCTGAAGTGTAATCTGACTTCTATACCCGCAACTTCGAAGACCTTCAGCGATGACTGCATAAATCAACTTATGTTTGGAAAGATATATTTCTTCTCATCTGCCACAAAACTTAAATAACTAATCTCAATTGATTGTTGTGGGATATATAAAAGTATTCAGAGAAAAGGAGATAAACTCAAGTGGCGAGATCGCTGTAATAGCTGTTAGGGAAGGTTGTTCTGAAGCTGTAAAATCTGCCAAGAAGAGGTTTTCTATAGTTATAGCTCCCTGCGAAAATGCAGACATAAGATTAGATTACGAAAAAGTTGAAAAGATTGCAGAAGAAGTAGAAAAACTTAATTTATACAATGAAATTTTAAATTTCCCCCACGGAATTGTAATCCATGATGGAGAAAAGATCCTCTTTGCGAACAAAACCGCTTTAGATTTTGTAGGTTCTGTAGATCTTTTAAACAAGAAAGTACTAGATTTTATCAGTGAAGATTATAAAAATTTTATCAAAATGAGGATTCAAAAAATGCTCAGCAAAGAGAGTGTCGAGCCGGCGGTTGAACTTTTTAAATTTCCAGACGGTCGAACAGCTTATCTCGAAATAAACGCAACACCAGTGAAATACAGAGATAAGGATGCAATTCTGCTCGTTCTGAGGGATATAAGTGCCACGATAGATGCTAAAGAGAGATTAAAGAGGCTTGAACGGTTTTTTATGAATGCGAAAGATGTATTCTTCATCCTAGACAAAAAAGGAAGGTTTTTAGAATTCAATCCGAAACTGGCTGAGATATTTGGTCGAACACAGGAAGAGTTAAAGGGTAAGAATTCAGGACACCTAGTTTATCCAGAAGACTATCAGAAACTGAAAGATTTCTTCAGGAGGGTGCTCACAAGCGGTGAGGCTAGAGGTGAATTCAGGTTTTTACGGAAGAACGAAATTTTTTGGTTAGAACTGCATGAATGGTTGGCTGGTAAGGAGGTAGAGGGTATTGCAAGAGAGATCACCGAAAGAAAAGAACTTGAAAAAGCTCTGATTGAAAGCGAAAGAAAATACAGAGAAATTTTCGAAAACTCTCTTGATGCAATAGTCGTCACAGATCTGAAGGGAAATTTTTTAGAGGTTAACAAGATCTTCGAAGAGGTTATGGGTATAAAAAGAGAGGAGATAATAGGAAAGAACTTTAGCGAATTTTTGAGTAGAGAAACTGCCGAAAAGATATTTGAAAAATATAACAAAGCGTTCAAAGATAAAAAAGATCTTTTTGGAGTTCTTTTTGAATTTAATTCTCCAAAAAAAGGGTTCATTTATGTAGAGGGAAATGTCAAACTTTTATGGATGGATGGCAAAATAATTGGTTTTCTGACGAATTTGAGAGATGTAACAAGAACGGTCAAACTTGAAGCCGAACTGGAGAGATTAAATGAGGTTCTAAGAAAAATAAAGGAAGTTCACGAAATCCTCGTGAGGATAGAAGACAAGAATAGTATTTTACAAAAAATCCCAGAAATTTTAGCGGATTATAATGCAAAAATTTCAAAATTACCAGAATGCAAACACAGTATTCCAATAAAAACTGCTGAAAAGGATTTTGGATATCTATGCATAAATCTTGAGCTAAACGATGAAGAACTGGGCTTCTTCAGATCCCTAGCTGAAACCATGGCCTTAGCGTTTAACTCGATCGAAAATAGAGAAATTAAAGATAAAACTCTGAAAAAACTGTCCGAAAACATATTACATATAGCAGAAATACTGGATCGAATAAGAAATCCGCTAACAGCAGTAGCGGGATATTTAGAGTTCATTTCAGAAGATTCTTTTCGCAAAAAAGCTTTTGAACAAATAGAACGAATAAATAGCTACCTAAAGCAACTCGATCTTGATTGGATCAATTCAGAAAAGATTTTTAAGGATTTTAAGAAATCTCCCTGACTTTCTTTACAATCTCAAATATCCTCTCTTTCTTAAAGAACGTTGCAGGGTACTTCGATTTAAAGACTTCTATCTCTTCAGCAAAAACTCTTTTCTGCCCGTCTGCTATCGCTAAGCCTTCCGCAACGATTTTAACTTTTCTGTCCATTTTTAAAACCAGTGGACGCCAACCTATGCGGAACGGTGCAACAGCTGAAATTACCATCGCTTGAAGGTAAGGTTCAACTATAGGTCCACCTACAGAAAAAGAGTATCCAGTGGAACCTATCTGGGAAGCGACTATTACGGAATCGCATCGGAGAGTATCAATATGGTATCCATCAACAAAGATTTCTGCCTCTATCATTTTTGCAACTTCTCTACTTGCAAAAACTATCTCGTTAAGAGCTATAAGCTCTTCATCCCCTGCTAAGCATTCGATTCTTGGGAACTTCTCAACTTCAAAAGTTTCTAAAGCTTTTTTCAGCTTTTCTTTGAAATCTTCTTTTTTTGCGTGTGTTAATATACCAACTCTCCCTGTGTTGATACCAAAAATGGGTACTTCATCTCTTAAGTACTGCAGGATCCTTAATATAGTCCCATCGCCTCCAACGCTCACTATAAAATCAAAGTTTCCAAGTTCTTCGCAGGCTTTTTCATAGAGTTTTGAGTCCACATTTAGCTCTTTCAAAAAGTCTCTAACGTTTTCAGCTACATCTCTCGTTTTATAAACAATAGCTGCCTTCATTTAATCAACTCCATTAATTTTTTGTGTAAAACCGGATTTGCGGCAACTATATTAATTCTTTCATCAACTCTGATCTTTTTGTTATCAAGAGGTAATCCCTCGTTATCCGTTACCTTTCCACCAGCACACTTAACGATGAAGATTCCCGCTGCAGCATCAAAAACCCTTAGCATGTTTCTTACATCAATAAAACAATCAAATCTCCCCTCTGCAATGTAACAAAGTTCCAAGGCTGCACTTCCAAATATCCTTATTCTTTTAAATGGTAGTAGCTTTGTTGGATAGTAGAAGATAGCGTCGCACATCAAATCATCTTTTTTACTAACATATATCCTTTTTTCATTCTTGAAAGCTTCTCCCGCAGCAGCAAAATACTCCTCCTCGCTCTCTAAACTGTAAACATAACCAAAGAACGTATCTTTTAAGCTTTCGCTGTCGCTGAAACATATACTTATCGAATAAAACGGGATACCCCTTTCAGCGTTGAAGGTTCCATCTATTGGATCGAGAGCTACATAAGTATCTCCCTCTCCTACAAAACCTTTTTCTTCACTTAGAATAGTAAGTTTCTCTTTCAAAAGAATTTCCAATGCAGCTCTTTCGGCAACAACATCCACAAGCTTTGATGGTGAACCATCCACCCCGTTTCCTACAACTTTTTTTCTCTGTTCTAGGCTTAACTGCGCTACAGCTTTTTTAACAGCTTTTGCAACGTTTCTCGAGATTTGGAGTGCATACTCAGCGTCCATGTTGAAAGTCTAACTAGTTAAGAAATATATTGTGGTATAGGTTACAGCCGCTGAAACTGGTACGGAAAAGTTATCCTCGATAAAAAACTTTCCAATCTTTTCGACTCTTTCAACAATTGTCGAAACAAAGCAAGCTGCAAACGAAGGGAATAGTGGTAAAAAAGTTATAGAGGTTAATAGACTAGAGATAAACATCAAAAAACTGCCTAGGTCTTTATTCGTGAACCTCTTAACAATACCTGCCACCCCATCTCCCAAATTAGAGCATAATACTGCAGAAAAGCAAGCTTCTTTATCAAAAAAAATTGTAATCAGAAAGATCGCTAATGTATAGTAAAAATATGCCGCAAACTTCTTTTTTTCATGATCTCTTGTCAGATCATCGAGTAGATTATACTTAATTCTCAACAGCTCGAAGAAAAGTACAAAGACCAAGATTGCTGATAAAGAAAACAACATGAACGGCCTATCAAAATAGATATATGCAGGGATATATACAAGTCCAGAAAAATGAATTGTTTTCCTTAAAATCTCCTTTTTTAAGCTACTCGACGGCAATTCTCTCAAGCTGACTCGCCAGATTCCATATCATTGTTCTTACATGCATTGGCAAGTTTGGATCAGCAGAGATGTCTTCAAGCACAGTTATAGCAGTTGCAGCCTCAATTGCCAGTTTATCTGACTTAATTAGCTTCTCTTTAATCTCGCCTGCAACTTTTCTTACACTTCTAGGTACAGTTTCATCGGAGATTATTCTATTCAGTATTTCCATCACGCTCTCCGGAACCTTGGCCATATGTACCACCTCAAGAACGATTAAATTTTAATAGGCTCGCTTTATACGTAATTACGTGAGTGATAAAAAAATTTCGGATGATGTCGTAATGAGTGCAGCAGAACTATTGGTTAAGGGAGCCAAAATGCTGAGATACCATTGTCCAGAATGTAAAATTCCCCTCTTTGAAAAAGATGAGAGAACTTTTTGCCCAAATTGTAACAGAGAATTCAAAGTAGTTGAAGAGGGCATAGAGGAAGTAGCGAAAGATTTTGAAAACAAAAAAACTGAAACCCAGGTAATTAGAGAAGAGGTCCATTCAGGGACAAAAAAGATCGACGTAGTTTTAAAGTCTTCTCTGATCGACAGCATTGAAAAAGCAGCAGTAAAAGTTTGCGAAATGATATTGAATTCAAATGATTATGAAGAGGTCAAGGAGCTATCTGAGTCGCTATCAAAACTTGTAGCAGCGATGGAGCTTGTTAAAAAGATAGAAGGTCGAAGATAGTTGCTCAAAAACATAATTAAAAATAATTGGAAATAATTCGAGAATAAAAATGTGATGATGAAGAAAAAAAATTCACGGAAAATTTCCGATGCAGTAGCTTCTTTTGTTGTTTTTTGATTGCTGATGTTACGCTTTGGGTCGATATGCTTTTCAAGCGAAGGAAAGACAAAAAAAGGACTTAGTCTGGTTAAAAATAGAAAAGATTATTAATCTAAGTTATTAGTGTTCAATGGTGATACATATGGACGTCA
>CAYZIW010000018.1:0-35280 GCA_964478605.1 uncultured archaeon
TGTTCAAATCAGACCAAAATGGGATTGAAAGTTATGCTTCTCTGCAATACTTTCTATTGCAGCTACAATCGCGTTCAAATCAGACCAAAATGGGATTGAAAGAATAAAGGAAGTAGCGCAGGAGGTAGTATCAGACCTAGTTCAAATCAGACCAAAATGGGATTGAAAGTATTTCAAACTCATCAACCGTTATCACGTTCCATGCCGTTCAAATCAGACCAAAATGGGATTGAAAGTGTCTTCATCAAACCAATCACCGTCCGTAAACACTATGTTCAAATCAGACCAAGATGGGATTGAAAGGATGTGGATGTTGTAAAAACCACCGAGTTTGTCCCCAGTTCAAATCAGACCAAGATGGGATTGAAAGGTTTTAACAAGTTTGAATGGCGATTTTACTATTGTTCAAATCAGACCAAGATGGGATTGAAAGAGCTCTTGCTTAATTGTTTCGAATTTTTCGATTGTCTGTTCAAATCAGACCAAGATGGGATTGAAAGCTGATGGAACGAGATGGACTGATTATCGTTGAATTTGGTTCAAATCAGACCAAGATGGGATTGAAAGGAGGATACGATCGAGATCTCGATTTGCTATTACATGTTCAAATCGTTCAAATCAGACCAAAATGGGATTGAAAGATTTTGACTGCTAAGAACGGAGCAAAGAATGATCGAAAACACGAACAACATGAATTTCAAATCAGAGCAAAATAGAATTAAACGTCTGGGTACATTTATGGACTTCATTAAAAAATGCCCCCGCCGGGAATTGAACCCGGGTCGAGGAGTCCGCAGCCCCTCAGGATGTCCGCTACCCCACGGGGGCCAATTTTGTTATACTAAAAAGAGGTTGACGGTTTAAATATCTAATTCCTGAAATGTTTTCTGAACACTTGGGGTATATCCTCCGGTTTCTCAAGTATAAATACTCCATCCATCGTTGAAAGCCTCTTTACATGCTCAACATCTTCCTTTCTCACCCTCAACCTTAGATCTCTTCCATCTGGAAGCTTGGTTATAACTTCACCTTCTTTGTAGTCAGAAGGCATTATATATACGGGAACAAAAGCCTTCAAAGCCATTATTGCTGCGTTGGATAGCATCGAGTCGGATATGCCCATAGATATCTTCGCCACAGTGTTTGATGTAGCTGGAGCGATAAGAAGGAACTCGTATCTTCCAGACTGCAGTAGTCCCGCCAAAAATGGTGTGTTTGCGTTTATTTCGACCCTTACATTTCTGAAGGTATTAATCAAATCGTCCATCAACTTGTACATTTTTAAAACCTGCTCTCCAGCTTTTGATGCGTAAACGCTTATCTCGATCTCTGGATAGCTATTTTTCATATCCTTCATTACTGCGATGGTTTCAGCCAGCCTGTCTCCACTTCCGGTTATGCCCCAAGCAACTCTCCTCTTACTCATCTTTAACACCTCTAAAAATTTTTAAAATTTCTGCAAATCTTTTAACAGTCTTTCTGAGACTCCTAAAACCTTCTTCATCACCTTTAACACCTTCAAGCGAATCTTTGCTCCAGAATGTTGCGCCAATATTAGCTCCAAAAGACCCTCCACTTACAGGTATAATCCCGTTCAGGATGTAGAAGGTTATTATCTGCTGTATTGCCAATTCCTGCCCGCCAATTCTATCTCCACCAACTGCTATTGCCATACCTATCTTTCCTCTGAAGAAGTTGTAGTCCGCTGCCACCAGAGCTCTGCATCTATCCATTACAGCTTTTGTTTGAGCACTTACTCCGCCGTTGTAGACTGGTGTAGCAATTATAATTCCTTCAGCATTTTTTAGCAGCTCGTACAATTCAAACATATCATCTTTGATCCTGCAAACTTTATTTCTCAAACAATAGTCGCAATGCTGGCAGAAGTTGATGTCTTTTCCTCTAACTGTAAACATTTCAGTTTTGAATCCAAGTTCTTCAAGCATCCTTAACGCTTCACTTAAAACATACTCTGTAGCCATCTTTCTTGGACTACCACAAATACCTACGATCATTTTGCCAGTTCAACTCCCAATTTAAACGCTTTTTCGAGTTCCTCCTTTGTTGGATTGAACTTAACCATGAATGGCTCCATGGTGTTGAATTTAAGTTCCTCAAGAACCTTCTGGACCTCCTTCACAGCATTTCCATTCCATCCATAGGATCCAAAAGCTAAGGCTTTCTTTTTTTGTGGTTTAAGACCTTTTAAATAAGCTAAAAAGCCTGCAACTGGCGGAAATAATCCATTGTGGATCGTAGGAGAGCCTATAGCTATCGACTTCGCATCCAAAACTTCAGTCATGATCTCTGTCCAGCTATCTTTTCTCAGGTGAAAAACTCTAACTTCCGCTCCTCCGCTTGCAGCACCATCGGCCAAACGCATCGCAATCTTCTCAGTTGAATGCCACATCGTGTCATAGATAATAACAACTTTGTTCTCACTTTCAAAGTTTGCCCACCTTTCGTAGGCTTCTATTATTTTCCCCGGATTTTTCCAAATCACACCGTGACTTGGAGCTATTATCTTTATCTCGATTCCAAGCTTCTTTATCTCTTCAATCTTCTTCTTTATCAGATTGCTCAAAGGCATCAGGATGTTCGCATAATACATCTTCGCCCATTTAAGTGCCTCATCTACTCCAAGTTCATCGTCAAATCTTTCGCTACTCGCAATGTGCTGGCCAAAAGCATCGTTTGAAAGTAAAAGCTTGTCTTCTACAACATAAGTCGCCATGCTATCTGGCCAATGTAGCATCGTCATGTCCAAAAACTTCAGAGTTTTCTTTCCGAGCTTCAATTCATCTCCATCCTTTACGACCATAAAGTTCCAGTTTCTGCAATCGTAGTATTTTTCAAGCCCCTCCTTTCCTTTCTGAGTACATACAACCACCGCATCTTTGGATATCCTCATTATGTCTGGCAAACCACTCGAATGATCCGGTTCGATGTGGTTTACTATCACATAGTCTATTGAAGATGGGTCGACAATCTTCCTGATCTTTTCAATGCTCTCCTTCACAAACTTGTGCTTTACTGCATCTACAAGCGTTGCTTTTTCATCAAGAAGAAGATAGGAGTTGTACGTTAAACCCCTCGGCGTGGTGAAGTTGTGAAAATCCTTTTCGCTCCAGTCTATTACCCCCACCCAGTAAACATCCTTGCATATCTCGGAATTTATCATGCTCTTTTGTTCTTGTTAAAATCTATAAATTTTTCTTACGATTTTCGAACCAAATTTTTTTAAATCTAATATAAATTTTAAAATCGTGTACATCGAAGTTTGGGTTGAGGAAGGTTCTAAGTTGCGGGTATTTGAAAAACTGAATGAGATATGCGAAGAAGTCTACGAGGTTTTTTGTGATTACAACTACATCGTAAGAGTTTCAGAGGCCAATTTGGGGGAGCTTGAGAAAATTGATGGGATAAAAAGAATAAAGAGGCACTACAATTGCTAGAAGATCATTTTTTAAGAACCATTTCGGCTACTTTTTCTCCCGCAGCTAGCCCTAAGCTCATTCCGTATCTTCCAAAGCCGTTTAACTGAACAAATCCCTTTACTTTCGTGAAACCTATTACAGGTTTTCCGTTTTTCCCCAAGTCGTAAACTCCAACCCACTGGCGTAAAACTGAAAGTCCCCTAAGCTTTGGTATGAGATTCGTAGCAAATTTTGCATACTTTATCAGCGGATCCAGTTCTCCTTTCTTGTCTATCTGATCAACTTCTCTTCCTACTACCCCTCCCACTATCTCTCCGCGCATCGACTGGCTTAAATAGGCGTTGTTGGATATGTCGAGGATGTAAGGATTCAGATAAGGTCTGAGACTTTCTGTTACACAGATGTTTTCTTTGAAGATCTTGTTGTTGAGCTCAACACCTGCAGATTTACTCACTTCGTTACTCCACGCACCAGCGGCGTTTATTACAAAGTCTGCTTTATGCAAGCCATCTAAAGTCTGCACACCCTTGACAGAACCGTTTTCAACCACAACCGTAGCTGGGGTGTAGTCGTGGATTTTTACACCCAGTTCTTTGCATCCTTTTGCCAAACCCCACACCACTGGCCATGGAAATACAGTTCCTCCCTTGGGGAAGTAGTAAGCCAAATCGAAGGCCTTGGTGTTTATGTCTGGCACGAGTTCTTTCACTTCGCTCTGGTTTAAAATTTCAATCCTCACCCCGAATTTTTTGAGTAGGCTAGCTTCAGTTTCAAGCTTCGCCTCATCGTTCTTGTTTGCGATCTTGAGGTATCCATCTTTTCTGAGTAAGAAGTTGAACTTTACTTCACTCTGCAGTTCATCGTATAGCTCGAGACTTCTTAGGGCAAGCTTTATAAGCTCCTCATCATTGAATTGTACTGTAAGCCCACCTGAGTTTCTACCGCTTGCTCCGTAAAGTAGATATCTCTGCTCGAAAACCTCAACCTCAGCACCACCTTTTGCTAAAAAGTAGGCAGCTGAAAGTCCGGCGACCCCTCCACCTATCACGGCAACTTTCAACTCACTCATACTCTCCCTCTGCTAAAACGTAAAGTGGGACGGGATTCACAGGCTGTCTTTGTGTTGTAACTCCGATTTCTTCGGGCTTCTTGCCTGTTTTTTGAGACAAGATCCTAATTAAGTGCATCAAACAACCTTTTCCCTGACATGGCCCGGTTGTAGCGCCGGTGTATCTTTTAAGGCTCTCAAGATCATCGTAACCTTCTTCAATAGCTTTAATTATATCTTCCTCAGTCAGATCCTCACACCTGCATACAACCTTCCTGTCCTTCATTCTCTCACCGGTTTAACAGCTCTTGCTTCAAAAATCAAATTTGCAGGCATCTCAACTCTTACAAGGGACATCTTTTCGTTCATCTCTGGTGGCAACACCCAGTTAACAACTCCTTCACCGATCTCCTCCCCTTTTCTGTTGTACAGCTTAACCTTATCTCCCTTCTTTAACCAGGGCAAGAATTCGTACTGCAAAGTCACCTCCCCCATCCCATCTTCGCGAATTCTCAGCATAAATATTGCAAGCCCTGGACAGACGCGGATACATTTCATGCACCCAGTACATTTTTCGTAGTCAACCACTGGAGGATCGTTTATATTCTGCATCTTTATCGCACCGTACTTACAAGATTCGTAGCAAGGGCTGCATGGAATGGGTTGAGGGCATTCGATGTATGCAACTGGCCTTTTTCTTAACCTTTCTTCACTCGGAAACGGAGGAAGTTCTTCTCTAATTAAATAGCCCCTCTCAAGGTACTTCACGCTTTCACCCCCTCAACTAAGCACTTCTTTATTCCAACAACCACTTTCTGCCCAAATGGTCCGGCTCTGAACTCATCGAGCTCTTTTACAGCTTCTTCAAGTTCTTTTTCAGCCTCTTTTCCTCCGTAACCGAGAGACATTGCTGCATGAATTCCACATATTCTTCCTTCCATTATCGCTGCTGTAGCCTCCTCAATTCCATCAACGTCTCCAGCGGTGTATAATCCTGGAACTGTAGTTTCGTTGTACTTTGTTCTTAAAGGCACAAGCCCTCCAAGCTCCGGTATGAATTTCATTTCACAACCGGCCTGATACAGCAGTTCATGGGCAGGTGATAGCCCAACAGCAACGCATATGAAATCACAATCAAACTTCTTTTCGGTTCCTGGGATTGGGTTCCATCTTTCGTCAAGCTTTGCAATTATCGCTCCTTCAACACACTTCTTTCCCAGAGCTTTGACAATCGTGTGTCTTGTGTATATCGGAACACCCAACCTTGAAACTTTCGCTGCATGCACGAAGTATCCACCTATGGTTGGCAAAGCTTCTACAATCGCTGCAACTTCCACTCCAGCTTGCATCAGCTGGTATGTAAGTATTAAACCTACGTTTCCGGAACCTACAATGAGTCCCCGGTTTCCAGGCTTTATACCGTAAACGTTCATCAGCGTCTGCACACCGCCAGCTCCGTATACCCCAGGTAGGTCGTTGTTCTCGAAAACGAGCGTCCTTTCGTAAGCACCAGTTGCTACAATGATCTTTTTCGCTTTAATTCTTAAAAGTTTGTCAACCTCCCCCTTCTGATGTGCTCCAACTTCTCCGTTGTATATGCCAAATGCTCTAGTTTCTAATCTTATGTCTACATTTTTGAAACTTCTAAGCTCGTTTTCAAGTATCTCAGCGATCTTTATTCCTCTCGTTCCAGCTCTCTCTTTTGCAGATCCGAAGAATCTATGAGTCTGTTTTACTAGTTGTCCACCCAAAAACGGATTTTCATCGAGTATAAGAACTTTTGCTCCATACTTTGCAGCATTTATAGCTGCAGACATCCCTCCCGGCCCACCGCCGATCACTAGGACTTCAGTTTCTATCTCTTCATAACCAGCTTTTCCTTGATAAACATTCTTTGGTGGGTATCCAAAACCTGTAAACTTCCTGAGTTGATTAACTATGAATTTTCTTGCGTTCTTTGAGGTTGTAAACTTTAGATAGTGGCTTCCGTGTGGGAATACTGTATCTATAATATCATCAAGAATTGAAAGTACATCGTTTTCAGCTTCTGGCATTCCACTTTGAGTTCTTACCTGCATACCATCTCTTACGTATACTTTGCAGGTTCTTACATTTGGAATCCCATCTACCTCCATCATGCACGCTGAACATTTTCCTATTGCACAGAAAAAGCCTCGAGGTCTGTGCCATTTAAAAGATCTACTGAAAACTCTAACTCCTGCAGCATACAATGCTGCAGCGACAGTTTCACCTTCAAAGGCTTTTATGGGTTTCCCATTGAAGTATATTGTTACCTCCTTACCTCTCTTGAATTCGAGTATTGGATGTTCTTGTAATCGCCCCATCTCGGTTTTTACCATTGTTTCACCCCGGAATCCAACTTACTATCTCTTGGAGACCCTTGGTTTATATAAGCATTCTCTAAAGACGCCATCAATTTGCTCAGAATTTATTGTAAAAAATTACACTTTGTTTTTGAATTTTTGACTTTGAAACGCAACACTTTAAAATCGCAGATCTATTTAACTTGAGGGGCCGTGGGGTAGCCTGGTATATCCTTTCGGCTTCGGGAGCCGGAGACCCGAGTTCAAATCTCGGCGGCCCCATGTTTCTGGCAAGAAGATGAGAATTTTTCAAAATATCTCTGCCTCCTCATATACAACGATACCTCTTTCAGTTATCAGGTACGGCTTTGGTTTTCGGGAATGCTTTACTCCTCTCATTTTTACAACCTCCAAGCCAAGCGTGGGTTCGTCGAGTTCGCTTTTTCTTATCATCTTCAGGCAAATCATACCATCGCATATGTACTCAAGGATGCCGTACTTCGAGGCAGTAGGCATAAACTTGTCTGCTTCGCTGGTTAAAATTGCTGTTACCTGCTGGGATTTTAAAACCTTTTTTAAGTTGGATAAAATTTGATACCTCTCCGCATCGTTGAACAAAGTCTCCAAAACACTTATTGAGTCTATCAACATCCTGCTTGCTTGCATACTCTTTATGAGTTCTGGTAACTCATTCTCCATCTTTTCAAAACTTTTTTTGAAACTTAGAGCATCCAGCCGGGAGATCTGCAAATTTTTGAACAAAGTCAAGTCCATACCAACACTTTTTGCGTTTCTTATCAAACTATCTTCATCTTCGTCGAAGCTTATCACTACGCATTTTTCGCCTCTTTTCAGTCCCTCATAAATAAAGTGCATCCCTAAGGTTGTTTTTCCCGTGCCGTAGCTACCGATAACTGCAACTACGTAACCCCTAGGAATACCACCACTAAGCATGGAATCCAGCCCAGCGATACCTGTTGCAAGTTTCATTTCCATTTAAATCACCCTCATAATTCTTGAGATCGTAAAACCCTTCGAGGGATCTATCTGGGTGTTGTACTTCATTATTCTTTCTTTTTCGAGTAGCGGCATTATTCCAAGCATTTTTCTGAAGTACATCCATCTGCTTATCGAGTCTCTCTCTATACTCAGTTCAAAAACTATGACACCGTCTGCCGTTTCAAATAGTTCCTCTTCAATGCCCTTGCTCAGTACGTTTGACGTCAAAAGAGCTAGAAGGAGTATGTTTTTTTGTATGCATATCGATTTAAAACCTTTCAGAAGATCTATAATCGACTCCCATCCGATCTTTCTTGAAATCCTTGCCAAATCCGTTATTGAATCCAGAACGACAATTCCGCTGATTTTGTCGAAAACTTCAACAAGTTTAGAAAGGATGTTCTTTTCTTCCCTGATAATCTCTAGGACGCTTTTCTCTGTGATCCATTTCATTGGAACTATCGAATCCTTGAAGTAGTACTCTGCCAAGCTCACAACCTTTATTTCACTTTCCGTTTTCATCTCAGGAAAAGTGAGTGCTATCTCTCTTTTCACTTCCTTTTCGGTTTTTGCAATTGCTATGTAATTTAGCGGAACTTTGCCTGCGTTGTTTAATAGCATGGTAAGTGCAAACTCTCTCCCTCCAGCTCCACTGTCTTCGTAGAGTATTGTTAATCCTTCGTAGATTCCGCCTATCAGTCTATCTAAAAATTCTATACCTGTAGCTATCAATCTTCAATCACCTCATCACACATCAGAGTTATCTGCGAGTAGTAAGTTTCATCCATCTCCTTTTCCAACGTGAAAATTGTGCCAACGAATCCTCTTAGTCTGATCTTTCCGGTTATGTGTCTCAAAAATTTTATCAGAGTTTCGAAGGATTTGTAGAGCGAAATGGTTGATAGAGAATCTATGTATATAAACCGATTGTTGGAGGTTATGAGATCCATAGCTCTTTCGATAGTTACCTGCAGTTGTACAGGATCGGGAGTTGTGAGGTAAAAGCATCTATCTTCATCTATAATCTCCCCACCAACCTGCATTGTAATGCTGTCGATGAAGTACAACTTTTTCAGATTAACACCTTCTTTTGCTAACATCTTCTTAAGGCTAAAGTAGGGTTTGTTGAGCGTCACATATATTCCATCAGCAAAGCTTGAAAAGAATTTGACAATTTCCAAGCTAACTCTGACGTAGTTTTTTGCATCTACTTTTACAAGAACTATTTCTGCGCCGTTATCTATCGCAGTCTTAATTTTTTCTACTAAGCTTGAATTCATACTCATATTCTTTCCTTACAAACCAGCCATCTTTTATCATTATACCTTCGTTGGTGATCTCGTAGGGGAAAAACTCCAGTGGATGAGATGTGCGATATTTTTTCAGAATTCTCATAGCCCTTACATACCCCTCAGGAACCCTCAACAAATCTAAGAACAAAACAGCTTCAGCAAAGTTCTTTGTTGGACTCCATTCCTCTTTCATTGGTGCCTCCTCAATCCAGAGGGATGTAATTCCGTACTCATAAGCTAAATCGGCAAGCATGCTTATAGCCCTTCTGTAGAGAACAACATCTGCTAAAGTGTTTTCTAAATCTGTACAGGAGTCTAAGATAACTCTGTCAACATCTTTGCTCTTTGAACCGTAGATTATCTCCAAGCCTTCTAGTAATTTTTCTTTTGTTAGGGGCATCAGGAATTTTGGATCCAATCGAGCAAATCTCCAGTTTATTTTATCAAAAACATCCTTCATAAATCCGAACTTGCCAAGATAACTTTTACAAATGAATTCGTTCATAGTTGTAGATATATAAACCACCTTTTCACCATTTCTCGCCCCCTCAGCTGCCCAGTGCGCTGCTAAAACGGTTTTTCCTATACCACTCCTTCCTATTATTAGACTGATTGAACCCCTATCCAATCCACCACCTAAGTACTCGTCGAGTTTTACGATTCCAAACTTTGCATAATCCATGAAACTACTTTCGAAATTAATACTTAAATTTAACTTTTTGTCTCAAAGAGCCGTCTCCACTAAATTGGTGGTTTTTAAACTGGTTTGTTCATGGAAAGTTTTTTGCAGAATTTTTAACTCCAAAATTTTAAAATTCAATGCAGAAAAATAGGGTGGATTACTTGGGGTTGAGTCAAGGAGCTCAAAAAATTTAAAAATCTTTCAAAAGGCTTTTTTAGGATGTCAAAAATTGATGAGATCGATCTTCTAATTCTTAAAGAACTTCAAGAGGATGCCAGAAAAAGTCTTAAGGAGATCGCTGAAAGGGTAGGAGTTGCCGAAGGAACTGTTTACAACAGGATAAACAAGATGAAAAAGATGGGATTGATAAAAAAATTCATACCGGTTGTGGACTTTTCAATGCTCGGTTACGATCTAACCGCTGTGATAGGTGTCGTCGCTGAAGGTGGACATCTGGAAGAAATTGAAGAACAGATAGCCAAATATAAAAATGTGACAGCCGTTTACGATGTTACTGGAGAATTTGATATCTTAATAGTGGCAAGGTTTAAGGACAGGGAAAGCCTCGATAAGTTCGTAAAGAAGATTGGTGGTATGGAGAACGTGACTAAAACTTACACAATGCTTGTGCTGAACGTTGTTAAGGAGACGCACACGATAGAGCTGGAGTGACTCAGGTTTTTATCATTTTTAAGAATTTTCTAGGATATCTGAAAACAAAAACTGGTTTAAATTTCGTGTACTTCATGTCGATGCCGTCAAGCAAAAGCATAAAGTTCAAAAAAAAGTCGAAGTTGCTAATCCTTTCAAGAGTAGCGACCATTCTGTCTTTAAGAAATTCGTTCTTCTTTTTAAGCAAATTTTTGTAATTTTCAAGGTTTTTAAGATTTTTTGATAACAAGAATGCAGATAATATCGCACCACTCATACCTTCTCCATAAAAGGGATCAACCAAGCCGGCAGCGTCGCCAACTTTCACAATTACATTCTTGTCTTTGAAAAAAACCTCTTTTTCTTTTCCTTCTAGCATCATTGCAGCGTAGCTGTAGTCAAGCAATCCGGCACCGTTTTTAATACATCTACCCACTTCAAGGCTCAAAAAATCAGAAATAAATTTTATAAAATTATTTAATCTTACTTTGCTAACCTTACCGCTACAGCCTAGATTAGCTATTTTATTTCCAAGCGGAAATAACCAGTATAAAGTTTCAGGTTCATCTTTTTTTACCATCCAGAAGTTAGTGTCTTTTACATTCTCAAAATTTCCCTCCAGAATTTTGTATATTGCAATTTGGCAGTAATTTCCAGGTTTTGAACCTCTCGCATCAACAACTACATCTCCCTCAAGCTCGTTCAGATTGACCTTTTCTCCAAAGTTTATCTTTACTCCCATCTCCTGTAGTTTTTTGATAAGAAAAAGCTGAAACTTCAGCCGATCAATCATAATACAGAAGTTTCTGTTCTTGATTGAAGAAATTTTTATTTCACCATCCACATCAAACATCCAGACGAGCTTGTTAAGCCTGTTTGTTACGAATGGTTTCACGAGTTTTCCGATTATTTTGAAAGAATCTCTCTGATTTGCCAAGCCTTCAGCGCAATCAATTCTATATTTTTCAAGTTTAAATTTTTCAAATAATTCTATATTTATATTTTTGTAGTTATTTTTTGCAAAATAGGCTGTTAATAATCCTGCCAAACCTCCACCGGCTATAGTGAGGTTCATAGGAAATGTACACTATGTAAAAAATATTTAAGTTGTGTATGCTGAATTCAGTTTAACGTAATCGTAGCTTAGATCACAACCAATTGCAAAACCCTCTCCAGTCCCTCTATGTAGATCTATCAGAATTTCAAATTCCTCATTCTCTTCCATTAGCTTTTTAGCCTTCTCTTCATTCCCCAGTATGGTACCCCTATCTACAAGCGTTACTTCGCTGTTTGCTAAAAAGCTAATCGATATCTTTTCATCCACATTCGCCGTATACCCTACAGCTGCTACTATCCTACCCCAGTTTGGATCCCTACCGAAGATGGCTGTTTTTACGAGGAGAGATGACGCTACAGCCTTTGCTATCCTTGCAGCGATCTCATCATCTTCAGCTCCCGTAACTCTAACAGTAAAAACTCTCGTCGCCCCTTCACCATCTCTGGCTATCTGGTAGGCCAAACTTCTGCAGACTTTTGTAAGCTCATCTGAAAACGTATCTCTGTCTACTTTATCCTTGCAGGTTGAAATTAGGAGTACAGTATCGTTGGTCGAAGTATCTCCATCGACTGTAAGTCTATTGAAGCTGTTTTCTGCAGCTGTTTTCAGCATTTCATAGAGTTCTCCGCTATCGAATTTTGCTGTGGTAAAAATAAAGCAGAGCATTGTAGCTAAATTTGGTGCGATCATCCCAGCACCCTTCGCAACGGCGGATATTTTTGCTTTTTCGGAATGGGCCTTCTTTAAGAACTTATCAGTAGTCATAATAGCTTTGCCAAATTTATCTGCATGCTGTTTGCTATTTCCTAAGTCGTAGTATACTTCTACAGCTTTTTTCCTGATCCATTCCATGTCAAGTTTTCTGCCAATGACACCGGTGGATGCAATTGCAATATCTTTGGTATTACATTTGAGCAGCTCAGCAGCAATTTTACACATCTCCATTGCATCCTCCAATCCTTTCTCTCCTGTAAAAGCGTTTGCGTTTCCGCTGTTCACTATAAGTCCTTCAATTTTACCGTCAGCAATATTTTCTTCGCAAATCCTTACTGGAGCAGCCTTAATGCTATTCTTCGTAAATAAACCAGCCACATTACCGCTGCATTTTGCAAGAGCGAGGCCTAATTTTCCCTCCTTTATTCCGCTACATAGGATGCCCGTATCTGTGATCTCCATGAGTGTACATTGGTACGAGCATAAAATGTTTTATGTCCTCATTAGACTTTAAGCGATGATAGGCGATCTTCCGACCTTAGATGATGTAGACTATGATGGTAAAACAGTGCTGGTGAGGGTGGATCTGAACTCTCCAATAGTGGATTCAAAGATCCTAGATACAACGAGGTTTGAGGCGCATGTACCAACGCTGAAGGATTTAGCAGATTCGAAGGTTGTTCTTATATCCCACCAGAGCAGACCGGGAAAGAAGGATTTTACAACCCTTGAAAGTCATTCAAAAGTACTTTCGAAACTCCTTGGTAAAAAGGTAGAGTACATAGATGAGATCTTCAGTCAGAGGGTTCAACAGAGGATAAGAGAGATGTCCGATGGTGAAGTGATTCTTTTGGAGAACGTTCGATTCTATGCTGAGGAAACTTTAGAAAGAACAGCTGAAGAACATGCAAACTCTCATCTTGTCAGAAAACTGAAAGGTTTGTTCGATTTATTCGTAAATGATGCTTTTTCAGCATCCCACAGAAGTCACGCATCACTCATAGGCTTTGTACCGGTTTTACCGTCTGTCGTTGGCAGACTGGTTGAAAAGGAAGTTTCAGCTCTGGACAAAGCGTTGAAAAGCGAAGGTCGTAAGTTGTTCATACTTGGTGGAGCAAAGATGAAGGATTCAGTGAGGGTTATGAAGAACGTTCTTGAAAATGGCATAGCTGACAAAGTAGCGCTAACTGGAGTTGTCGCCAATTGCTTCCTCAAACTCAGCGGTGTTGAGATAGGGGAATACAATACGAAGGTGGTTGAGGAGAACAGAGAAGGGCTAAAGGACGAAGAACTTTTAACGATTCTGAAGAAGTATAAAGAAAAAATCCTGTTGCCTGTAGACCTTGGCGTGGAAAAAGATGGTAAAAGAGTGGATATTCCGTTAGAGAAGTTTAATGGAGAGAAAATAATGGACATAGGTATTGAAACGGCAAATATGATCGCATCTTTAGTTCCAGAATTTGACGTCGTTGTTATAAACGGTCCAGCAGGAGTTTTTGAGGATCAGAGATTTGCGATTGGAACTCACGAAGTTTTGAAAGCTGTTTCAAAGGCTAGGTATTCGGTGGTGGGTGGAGGCCATATAGTTTCAGCTGCAATGCTCTTTGGATTAGCAAGTAAGATGAGTCACGTTTCTACAGGTGGAGGAGCGAGTATCAGGTACCTTAGTGGAGAAAAATTGCCAGGAATAGAGGTTATAAGGGAATACTGGAAAAAGAAGTGGGGTGTTGGAAAATAATTTTTAATTTTTTTGGTTTTTCAAGCTTTTATACCTATCGAAAGGTTTTAATAGCACTATTTTGTTCAGACTAAAAATAGTGAAAATTAAAATCAACGATAAAATTTTGCAAGGATCGATATAGGAAAAAAACAATCGTAAGAATTCTTTTTTTCGAAAATTTTAAATTACGCTGTTTCAAATTGTCGGAGAGGTCGATATACTATGAATGTTAGGGAAGAATATGAGAAGAAGCTGATTAGTGCTGAAGAAGCGGTAAAAATGATAGAAAATGGCTACCACATAACATTGGGCGGGGCTGGGAGTTTTGCACAGATAGTGGACAAGTACTTAGCAGCGAGAGATGATCTGAAGGAAGTTCTGGTATCAACGTTCATAGATGTACTTCCTTACGAGTTTTTAAGGGCAGATCCATGCTGCGAGCGCTTTAAATGGGCTAGTGGTTTTATACACATGGGTACGAGACCTTTTGCAAAGAACATAGGTACTGCCATGTATGTTCCAAAATCTCTACAGCGATGTACCAAAAATTTATAGAGAAGTTTGGAAGGACAGGATAGACATCGCTTTTATTGTTACCACTAAGATGGATAAACACGGATACTTTAACTTTGGAATAACGTGTTCACATCTGAAGGCAGTTATCGATTCTGCAAAGAAGGTGGTTGTTATAGCGAAGGAGGATATGCCGTGGATAAATGGCGGTTATGATGAGTGTGTTCACATATCTGAGGTAGACTATGTGATCGAGGATCACGAATTTCCAACTCCGGCTTTGCCCTTCATCCCACCACCATCGAAAGAAGATCAGATGATAGCTGAAAATATAATTGAAGCTGGACTAATCAAATCTGGTTCAACTCTCCAAGTAGGTATAGGTTCTCTGCCAGATTCGGTTATAAAGCTGCTCAAAACTTGTGATTACAAAGATCTGGGCGTTCATACAGAGATGATAGGAGATGGGACGATAGAACTAATAAATGAAGGTATAGTTACGAACGATAAGAAAAAACTAGATAGGGGCAAATCCGTCTTTACTTTTGTCCTTGGAAGTAGAGATTGCTATGAATATCTCGATAGAAACCCAATGATGGCAAATTATCCCGTAGATTACACAAACGACCCATTTTTGATCGCCCAACAACCAAACGTTTTCTCTCTTAATCAGGCGGCGCAGATAGATCTGATGGGACAGATAAATTCGGAACAGATGGGAATCATTTCCCCAACAGGTAAACTTTTCCAGATAAGTGGAACAGGTGGGCAGCTAGATTTTGTTATGGGCTGTCTTTTCAGCAAAGATAGACAAGGCAAATCCGTAATAGCTCTCTATTCAACTTACGATGGACATTCCAGAGTCGTACCTTTGCTTCCAGAAGGTTCTGCAGTTACCGTACCAAGATCCATGACTCAATACGTTGCAACAGAGTGGGGCGTAGCTTACCTCAGAGGTTATCCCGTTAGAGATAGAGCTATAGCTCTGATCAACATAGCCCATCCGGATCATAGAGAGTGGTTAATAAAAGAGGCCGAAAAGGTTGGCATATTCCCACCGCACTATAAACCACCGATTGGAAAACCAGAAAACGTACTTGTTAGGAGAGATTGAGCTCAATTATTTCTCATTTTTATATTTTTTATTCAGAAGCTTTTTAGGATTTTTTCGAAACAAAAATCCTGAAAACAATCTTCAAAGCCGATTTAGATTTTTTTTAGTTGATTAAATTACGCGAAAAAGTTCTAGATAAAAATTCAGTAAACTTTTCCTTCATGAACTTTATTTTTTTCTGACTTCAAGTAAGTCGAAGTCATTGACCCAACTACAATCCAACAGTATGTTTGATCTCATCGAAATATTCGAGATCCTCGTTGTTCAATCGAAAAGTATATATATCCCTAATACAAAGTTTTTAACGGAAATAAAGAAGGAGGTGAGTTGAATGGCTGAACTTCCAGCTGCACCAGTAGATAGGTTGATCAGGAAGGCAGGTGCAGAGAGGGTAAGTGCAGATGCTGTGGAGAAGATGATAGAAGTACTTGAGGACTATGCAATGAAGGTAGCTAAGAAGGCAGTTGAAGTTGCGAAGCACTCTGGAAGAAAAACAGTTACAGCTGAAGATATAAGGCTAGCCCTGTCGATGTAAATTTTTATAATTTTTTGTATAAAAAATTTTGATATTATACTACTATTTCGTAAACTTTCCTTAGCTTTTCAACCTCGATTACACTACTTAGATCTCCTCTTTTTATAATTTTGAAAGCGTGCTCTATTACAGCTTTGTAGAATTCGCAGAATGGACTTTTGTTGAGGAAGGATCCTTTTTCAGCATAAATTTCTGCCGGGCAGGGACTTCCGCAGATGTTTCTGAAGGCGCAATCCTTACACTCTTCGATGCTCTCGGTTCTTCTTTTTCTAACACTTTCAAAAGCTTTTTTAAGCTCTTCTTTGTCTTTAATAATCTCTAGTGGACTTCTAAAGTCGGATATACCGATAAACTCCCCACAGGGGTATACACCAGTAGGAGTTACAGCAAAAAATCTTCTTCCGCCTCCGCATGGAGAAATGTCGCACTGTAAAACTCTCGAATATGGAGCGACTATTCCAAGAATTATATTGGCAAAGTCCCCTATCACTATTCTCCTACCATTCTTCGTATGCCAGATCGACCTTTCAACGGCCCTTATGAATTCATGCGCCGCTACTTTTGGATCCGGTCTTAGTTCTCTACCACCTGCACTTGAACCTCTAACAGGGTTCATCAAAACAAGTCTGACTTTTCCAGCTAAGAAGTCGATCATTTCGCTCAGATCTGTGTAGTTGTACTTCGTTATTGTTGTGATAACGTTGAAACCTTTTTGGTTTTTAAACCACTCTAGAATCTCAACAACTTTTTTGTAATGGCCTTTACCCCTTAAAAAGTCCTCAACATCCTCTTTTGGTGAATCAAAAGATATACCTACGTTTACTTTCATCTCTTTCAAAAATTCGGCATCCTCTTCAGTTAAAAGAAAGCCGTTGGTCTGTATACCAAATATAAAATCGTTTTTGAAATCCTCTATTGCTCTAAAGATGGTTTTTTTTGATAGGAGTGGTTCAGCTCCATGAAAAACGACGCTCCTTACATTAATGTCGGATAGTGTGTTCAAGATTGAGCATAAAACATCGTATTCCATCTCTTCCCCGCTTCTCCTAAGCTCCTTTGGAATATAACAGTAGGGACAGTTTGCATTGCATCTCTCGGTTACATTTAGATATACTGTATTGAAGTCGATTTCTGTTCGATATTTTTCCATTTTTCGGCAAAGTTCGTCTCTCAGATTTTGATAGAGTTTTAGTATTTCATCGGGAATTTTTCCATCGTATACCGTCCAAAAGTTGTTTTCCGGATCTATAGCGATGTTAAAATCTTCTATTTCAACTTTCTGTAGCATTAAATCACCTCAAAAAAATTTAGAAGGGAGATTCCTCCCCTAATATGTAATGAGTTAAACCTCCTCCCGTTTTGCACTCGAACTGGTAGCTAACTGCCATAGTTTAATCTGAATAGATCGCAATTTAAAATTTCATTTTGTAATACACTAGTAATACAAAAATTCAGCTTACTGTATGAAAACTTGAAAGAACTCGAGAGTTAAGGTACTTTTATCTCTACTAAGATCTCAGTCTTTTCATCTTTCATCAGTTCGATCATTTCTCTGTTCAAATCTATTGCAGCTTTTGTAGATCGGATTCCTACAGTTCTACTGCAGATAAAGTTACTTTTTCTGAAGACGATATCTTTTGCATGATCCAAAGACATCTCCCTGCTACCGTGTGTATAAAAACTGTCCTCAATTCCATAGTCAGGAAGTTTTATCACCACAAAAAACATTTTCTCGCTTTTAATTTCTTTTTTTAGCCATTCGGGCAAATCTCTAGCTGAACTGGAGGCTTTAATGCCAACTATGCAGTCTCCCCTTGGTGTTAAATAGCTCTCCTTCGTAATCTCTAGAGTTGTTCTGTGCGTGGCCCTGAGGTTCTTGTGACCTCTAGCAAATATAGCGTAAAGCATGAAAAAATTGTTAGATTGGGTTTAGTTATATTCCAGTATCTTATCTATCTCCTCCCTAACTTCTCTCTCTGGCATAGCCCCTACAAATCCACCAATTATTTTACCATCCTTGAAGAAGAGAACAGTTGGTATACTTGAAATTCCGTACTCAAATGCTATCTCTTGTTCTTCGTCAACGTTTAACTTGTAAAACTCCACCTTGCCGTTGTACTCTTTCTCAAGTTTTTCGAGCACCGGACTTAAGTATCTGCATGGCATGCACCAATCAGCGTAGAAATCTACTGCAACTATCTTACCACTTTCTACGACCTTTCTAAATTCTTCAGAGTTCAATTTTTTCATTATCTCACCTCTATCCTACTAACCTTTTCTGTACAATTATATAACAATTTCCACGTTCTAGGCGTAGATAGTTATAATATCCCCATCTTCGACCTTGTGATCCAAACCAACCCTCTGGCCTTCGAATTTAACAGATCTTCCCCAAATTCTCGCATATCTAAAGTTTTCAACGAAATCCTTGTGTAATCTCCTGCAAACGTCTTCTATTGTTGCCCCTCTCCTTAAAACCATCGGTTTTTCCATATCTGGTTTGCTACCTGGTGGTTTTAGGTAGACCCTTATAAAATCCAACTTTTGAAAAATGGCCTCTTTTAGCAAATCAAGATTTATCTCCTTCTCAGCCGAAATCTTGATAGCGTTAACTTCTACATCTGCAAGATCTATCTTGTTCACAACCACAAGAGAGGGTATGTACACCCTATTGCTGCTCAGAGCATCAATTAGCCTGTCGATGGTTATTTCTTCTCTTATAAGCACATCTGCGTTGTAAATTCTGTATTCTCTTAGAATTTCGCGAATCGTTGCTTCGTCGAGTTTTAATGGTACAGTTGAGCTAATTCTAACACCTCCACGATCTTTCTTTTTTATCACAATGTCTGGCGGCTTTTCATCTAGCCTGATTCCGGCATCGTATAGCTCTTTTTTCAGTATTTCTATGGTATGCAGCGTAAAAACATCTGCAACTATTATTATCAAATCCGCTATTCTTATGGCAGACAGAACCTCTTTACCTCTACCCTTTCCGGAGGATGCCCCTTCTATTAAACCTGGAAGATCATAAATCTGTATTCTCGCTCCTTTATATTCCAAAACCCCCGGGACGGGTTTTAGTGTTGTAAAATCGTAATCTCCAACTTCACTCCTAGCTCCTGTAAGTTTGTTGAGTATGGTCGATTTACCTACAGATGGATAGCCTACTAGCACTGCAGTGGCATCTTCTTCTTTTTTTATCGTTATTTCGCTTGTTTTTGTTTTTGACTTCTGTTTTTCAGCCTCTTCCCTAAGCTTGGCAAGTTTTGCTTTCAATCTGCCAACGTGGTGTTCAGTAGCCTTGTTGTAAGGTGTTCTTTTGATTTCCTCCTCTATCAGCTTTATCTGTTCCTGAATATCCATAGTGTGTTTAACAGATGTAGCGAGAAATATTAATTTTTTAACTATTTTTGACGAAATTAAAATAAAAATTAAATATCAAAATACTTCATATATTCCCATGGGGTTATATATAAACAGAACTGGTTCCATTCATCGATTTTTAGCTCCATAAATGCATCGAAGATATGTGAGCCCAAAACCTCTTGTATAACTTCATCACTTGCTAGATGGTCTAATGCATCTCTTAAGGTTGTTGGAAGCTCCCCAATACCCATCTCTCTCTTCTCTTTCCCCGATAATTCGTAAACATCAACCATCACAGGATCTCCTGGATCGATCTTTTTCTTAATTCCATCTAACCCAGCAGCGAGTTGTGCTGATATTGCTAAGTAAGGATTACAGCTTGGATCAGCACCGCGGTACTCTACTCTTATAGCGGAAGGTTTTCTTAGGTACATAGGCACTCTAATGAGAGCTGATCTATTCCGTGGGCTCCAGCAGATATTTATTGGAGCTTCGAATCCAGGAACGAGGCGTTTGTAACTGTTTATAGTTGGGCAGCATACAGCTGTAAGAGCTTTTGCATGTTCAAGCAAACCGCCAATATAGTAACGGGCAGTCTGGCTGAGCATAAATTCATCATCTGGATCTGCAAATAGAGCTTCTCCCTTAAAAGGTTCGCCCTTCCACAGGCTTTGATGGGTGTGCATTCCACTTGCGTTGTCTAAATATACCGGTTTCGGCATGAAAGTTGGAATTAAACCGTGCTTTTTTGCTACGTTCTTAGCGGCAAACTTGTAGAGATAGAAAGCATCTCCAACCTCTGGAAGTTGTTTTGGCCTGAAATCTATCTCTATCTGTCCAGGTGTCGCAACTTCGTGGTGATGGTATTCAACTTCCACTCCAAGCAAGCAGAGGTTGTAAACAAGCTCGTTTCTGTATTCTACGGTCGTATCCTCTGGAGGGGCCCTGAAATATCCCTCCTTCGGGCGTATTATATAACTACCATTCAGTTCATCGCTTATGGGTAGGATCCTTGGTGCTCCCCAACTATCCCCCGCCCCACCATTTGGCGAAACCCAAAGATCCCACACCATGTTCCTGAAATCAACTCCTTTGAATACAAAGAATTCGATTTCCGGACCAAATATGGCCTTTAGTCCTTTACTCTCAAGCTCCTTAAACATCTTCTTAGCTACATAGCCTCTTGGGTCGCAATCCGCAATCTCTGAGGCCCCAGCTTCATATATATCTCCAAACATGATTCCAGATTTTTGAACTGGATCGCTTATCCAGGGTATTACTCTAAAGGTGGATGGATCGGGCATCCAGATCATATCGCTCTCTTCAATACTCTTGAAACCTCTAACCGAGGAGCCGTCAAAGCCAATTCCCTCGAAGGCGTTACCTTCAACAAACTCTCTCGCTGGAATTGAAAAAGTCATCAGATACCCTCTAATATCACTGAACGCACATAGAACTTGTTTTATTCCGTTTTCTTTAATCATAGCTCGCACGTTTTCTACAGTGTCCAAGTCGGTCACCCTTTTGTTTTCGGTACTCTAAGCTATATATCTTTTTCCATTGTAACCAAAATCTTGAAGAAAATGCAATTTTACGCAAAAAATCTAAAAATATAAGATTTAAATAAATTGCTTTTAAATTTTTATTGCAACGCAACAGAAAGGAAAAAATAGCGCTGAGAAGTGGTACTTTGTGGAATTCGATGAAATTTTGAAGAAGGTGAGTGAAACACCGACGGTTGAAAACTGCTTAGCTTTAGTAGAAAAAGTGAACAATTACGAAAGAATTCGTCGGCTTTTCGATGTAGCAAGCGAGATCAGGGATGAAAATCTCGATAGGGTGCTGAAACTTGATGCATTCATTTATCCAGTGAAAAAATGCATGATGGAAAGCTACTGTATATACTGCTCCAACTACGTTGAAAAATTCAGGGTTGACGCATTAAATTTGGAAGAATTTATAAAAGCTATAGATTTTATAAAAGATTGCGGAATGAAGAGGGTTACGCTTGAAGGCGGTTATAATAGCGAAATGAGAGACGTTACTGATTTTGTTAGGATTACAAGAAGAGCAGGACTTGATACTGCCTTGGATGTTTATCCGATTAAGAGGGAGGATTTGAGGATATTTAAGACGTTGGGTGTTTCAGAGATCTATGCATCAATTGAAATCGCTGATAAAGATCTTTTTAGTTATTTTAAACCTTCAGAAAGCTTTGAAGCCCGCTTAAATCTTGCAAGATGGATTTGTGAAGAGAAAATTTGGCTTTCGAGCACTTTGTTGATAGGCTTACCAAAAACCGACTATGAAGTTTGGGTTAAAGGTCTTTTAATGCTTAGAGAGATGCCGTATTTAAGGCATTGCTCTATCTCAGGATTTCAACCGGTTTACGGCACTCCTTTACAAAACTGCGATCCAGTATCGCCAATTAAAGTTGCCAAAATCGTAGCTTTAGCAAGGATCCTTCTTCCGGATAAGGATATATCTGCTGGCGGTTCTGTTGGGGATCTACATTCTTTACCTCTGATGCTGATGGCCGGAGCAAACAGAGCTTATTTAGGAGCTTACGTTTGCAGGGCAAGAACGCAAAAAGGATTTGCCGATGAATTTGATGAAGTTTTCAAGTCAGATTATGAAGTAAAAATAGTAGATAAGTTGGTTTTTGCAAATCCGTTGCCTGCGGTTGAAAAGATCTGTAGAGAATTTGGTTTTGAGGTAGATTAGTTACAGAGTATATATAGCTTTCATCTTGATTACATTTTTGAAAACGAAAACCTTATATTGTCACTATGGTTCTAAGTAGCATGGGAACAATTGGCAAGAGGGTTAGATTTGAAAGGATAGTGAACCGAAACACCGGGAATACGGTCATAGTACCCATGGATCATGGCGTATCGATGGGGCCTATAGAGGGGCTTATAGATCTACAAAAAACGATAAACGCTGTTGCTGAGGGGGGAGCGAACGCAGTAGTCCTTCACAAAGGAGTCATAGGTTTCGGACATAGAGGTTACGGGAGAGATGTCGGCTTGATACTTCATTTAAGCGCATCAACTACGCTCTCACCAGATCCTAATGAAAAAGTCCTCGTTTGCACGGTAGAGGAAGCGATAAAGCTCGGAGCGGATGCTGTAAGCATTCACGTGAACATTGGAAGTAAAACGGAGGCTGAACAACTGAGGGTCTTTGGTGAAGTCTCAAGATCCTGCGCAGATTGGGGGATGCCATTGCTTGCAATGGTATACCCAAGAGGGGAGAAGATAAACCAGTTTGATGCTAAAGCTGTAGCACTTGCAGCCCGTGTAGGTGCTGAGTTGGGAGCTGATATAGTTAAAACGAACTACACTGGAGATCCTGAAAGCTTTAAAACGGTTGTTAAAGGTTGTCCAGTACCTTTAGTTGTTGCCGGAGGTCCTAAGATGGACAGCATCGAGAATTTACTGAAGATGGTCTACGATGCTATGAGTGCTGGGGCGAGGGGGGTTGCGATAGGCAGAAACGTATTCCAGGCTGAGGATCCTACAAAGATAACAAGAGCTATCTCGATGATTGTGCACGAAAATGCTGAATTGAAAGAGGCGATAGAATTCGTTAATCTTTAGCGAATTTGTTCTGCAATATCTCTGATTTTTTTACCGCAGTAGTGGCATCTTGCAACAACGTCCTTCTCAAAGCTTATGTAAAAAATGGATCTTATCGGTTCTCTTGGTGAGTTCGAGATACACATCCTGTTGGGGCAAGTAATCAACCCCTCTACAACCGAAGGTAGTGTGACTTTGAACTTCTTGACAATCTCGTAATCCTTTATCAAATTGATCGTTGCGTTGGGAGATATAAGGGCTATCTTGTTCAGTTCTTCAGTACTTAGGAACTTCCCTTCAACTTTCACAATATCTTTTCTACCCATTTTCTGGCTTGGAACGTTCATAGCAATCAATATAGTGTCCTTTGTTTTTTCGGATATCCCTAAAATTCTCAAAACAAGCAGAGCCCTTCCTGCAGTTATGTGGTCTATAACTGTACCCTCTTTTATCTTGCTCACCACAAGCTCCTTCACCTTATCACCTCCGTCAGAATTGCCATTCTGACAGGTACGCCGTAGAAGGCCTGCTCGAAGTACCTTGCATGCTTTGTTTTATCAACAGCTGTATCGATCTCATTCACTCTTGGCAGTGGATGCAGAATTATGAGGTTATCTTTCGCATTTTTCAGCAGGTCCGGGGTGATTTTATAGCTGTTTGCGACCTTTTTGTATTCTTCTTCGTCGGGAAACCTCTCTCTTTGTATCCTTGTCACGTAAAGAACATCAACAGCTTTTATGACCTCATTTAAATCTGTAATCTTGGCGTTTGGGACCTCTTCTAAGATCTCTTCTGGTAAAGAAAGAATTGGTGGACTTACAAGGTAAATTTCAGCGTCAAAAAGATTTAAAGCTTTTATCAACGAGTGCACCGTTCTGGAATATCTTAAATCTCCAACCAAAGCTATGGATATCCCAGAAAGCTTACCACATTCTTTCTTTATGGTGTATAGATCCAGCAGAGTTTGCGTAGGATGCTGTCCAGCACCGTCACCTGCGTTTATTATTGGTACATCCGAATGTTCAGCTGCAAACCTCGCAGCCCCTATTAAAGGGTGTCTTATCACTATGGCATCGCAGTACTTTGATACTACTTTAATTGTATCTGCAAGTGTTTCCCCTTTCGCAATGCTACTGGCTTCTTGAGCTGTTAGGTTTATCACATCTCCTCCTAAACGCTTCATCGCCGCTTCAAAACTCATCCTTGTTCTTGTTGATGGTTCAAAAAAGAGGTTGGCGAGTATTTTACCTTCAAGGATCCTCAACTTTCTTTTTCCAAGAGCAACATCTTCAAAGTCTTCAGCCTTATCCAGAATTTTTAAAATTTCGGCTTTCGAAAGATCTTCTATAGATATAAGGTTCTTCATCGTCCAAATGTGCAACCTTTTTTATTTAACCTTTCTGATTGCTTGGGTCGCAAAAATTCTTAATTGCTCAAATTTTTTATAATAAAATTTGAAACATAAAAGTCCCATATCAAAGTAACTTCGAGTGTAGATCGTTTTTCAGGAAGAAATTTTTACTCTATTCTTTCGAACTGATCCTTGGCAGCTCCACAAACAGGGCAAACCCAGTCATCCGGCAGATTCTCCCATTTTGTACCTGGAGGAACGTTTCCGTCTGGATCACCTTCTGCTTCGTTGTATATGTAACCGCAGATGGTGCATTGATACTTCGCCACGATCTCACCAAATTTAAATGGAAAACGGTAGTATTTAACCTTTTCTAGATAATTGTAGCGAGGGCTATGGCCCGTGCAAAACCCTCAGCGCTTTGGTTTCTGCTTGTATCGACTATTCTGTATGGAATGCCGTAGTAAACAGCTCCATACTCTTTTCCATCTCCAAGGTAGCAGAGAGCTCTGAAGATCAAGTTTCCTGATATCCCGTCTGGAGCTATGACTATTCCTTCTTTTACAGCATCTTCAAGAAGTATTTCGTAATTTTTGCCTCCAGATAGTTTTGCCACAAGTTCTGCGCTGGCAAGAGAGATGTCTACCTCTAAATCTCTCCCTATATCTCCATACCTCCCTCCAGCGAGAACTGCAACGCCTTTAGAGATCTCAAGTTTTTCTGCAAGCTGTTTTGAGTATTCTATTAGCTTCAACTTCTCTTTTACAGTTTTTCCCTCATCAACGCCCACTGGAGAAAGAAGGAACAGTTCATTTTTTGCTGTTTCCAGTACAGCTATTCGATACGTTTTTTGGCCCTCTCTTAAAACTTCAAGGAATTTTGAAGCTCTAGTAGTTCCTCTGATTGCTGAATATACTTCTCCATTTTTTAAGAGCTCTATCAGTTTCTTTTCCGTTTTTTCACCTTCGTCTACTACCACCACATCAGCAAACTTGCTTGCGATTTCTGCAGCTTTGAATACTCTCTCTTCAGCGGTCTCATCAAACCTATAAAGGCCTATTGCGACTCTCCTATTTTTAATTTTATTTTTTATTTTTTCATGTAGATACATATTACCTCTTCAAGATAACTTCCGCCATCTTGTTGGCCAAAGTTCTGCAACTGTTCAGCCCTACTTCATCTCTCTTTGCAGCAGAGAGATCTTTCATTGATCCCACAACGATTCCGCCGAACCTCATTGGCACTATAAACATCTCATGTGTTATCATCCACTGGTGTATCTGTTCGCAAACAATCTCCTGCCCCCCGTTTCTAACCTGTCCAACAGCTATAGCCCCACCAACCTTTCCGGCAAGCTTCTTTCTTATCATGATACTTCTATCAAACAAAGCCTTAAGTTGCGCTGGTACTGCGGTGTAGTAAACTGGAGAAGCTACGATTATACCATCCGCAAGCTGCATCCTTTCAAATATTTCCCTAGCGTCATCATCCTTTGGACACTGTTTACCTTCCAAGCAATTACCACAATGGTCACAGTATTCAACCTTTTTTTCTGCCAGAAGTACGATTTCAGTTTCTATACCTTTATCTTTTAATGTATCAAGCGCAACTCTTAAAGCAGTTTCAGTATTGCCATTCTTTCGTGGAGAACCGCATATTCCAAGCACTTTCATAGCAGATTAACAATAGTGAAGATATATATCTCTTTCGTAAGCAGCATAACAAAATTTATAACTTCTTTATTTGACTCTAATCAGCATTGAATGCCGGGGTTGCAGAGTGGTACTGCGCCGGCCTTGAGAGCCGGTGCCCTTTGTGGCTCCTGGGTTCAAATCCCAGCCCCGGCGTCTTGATGTTGATTTTAAAACTTAATTTTTAAAATTTCCACTTTGAAGTCTCGAGTTGCGGCGTAATAAAACCCTCTTCGAGAAATTGAAGATCAATATGTTAAAAATAGCGTACTAAAGGCTTTTAAGACAATTTTTAGGCTTGAAATTCCTAGTTCTTCAGTCTTAAAAACGAATGGATGATTAAAAAGATGATTTGAAACTAGAGATCAAAGACAGGTATCTTTTTGCGATCTCTATGTGATCGAATTGCTTTACAAATTCAACCGCATTGTTGCTGATCTTCTTCCACTCGTAATCTTCAATGAGCTTAAGTAATGCCTTAGCGTAGTCGTAAGGATTAAAGCTGCAAACTCTAAATCCATTAAATCCGTTTACAACAACTTCACCCAAAAACTTGGTAGTTATTAAAGTTTTTCATCTAACTATAAAATTGAGCTCTTTGATGAACTGAAGTTCCATCTGATAAGAGGAGAGTTAGATACAGGAGCTATCACAATAGACTTATGAGCATCCCTATCTGGTGGGTAGATACTATTTTAGAGAAACCGTTTTATTTTTGAATTCAAAATCCGACTTTTAGTCATAAAAAATACAAATAAAAGAATTGAGCTCCGGAAAAGCAATAAATACCGCGATCATTTTTCTTTGTGGACTTCACGCTCATCAATTCCTGGAGATTTTGGTCTGGAGTAACAGTACTCATATTCTTAGTCGCTGGATTAGTAGTTAGAAGCAAAAAACCTTGGATTCCGGTTTGGTGCATCATGGCTTTTTCTTCTTTCATGGTCGTCTCCTCTGGTCTGGTTGGTTTCGACGAAGTTGATAGAGTCGTGAACATGGATGTAATACTTTTCCTCATCGGAATGTTCAGTTTAGTTGGACTTGCAGATTCCTCTGGATTGCTAAATGTCGTCTCCATGCGATTTATCTCTCTTTTCAAGAACAGGTTCGCTTTGATTTATGCATCATCTTTTCTTTTTGGAGTGCTAGCGGCCTTTGCTGTTAACGATACAGTAGCGCTCGTTGGCCCCTTGATAGCTTATACTATATCAAAGGCTGCAAGAGTCGATCCAAAACTAATGTTTTTGCTGCTCGCCTTCTCTTTAACCATAGGCTCCGTTATGACACCAATCGGCAATCCACAGAATATTTTAATTGCTGTAGAGTCCGGAATGGAAACACCCTTCATCAACTTCATCGCAAAGCTTGCTGTACCAACCATCATAAACCTCTTAGTAACACCTTATTTGCTGATAAGGATTTTCAAGGTTAAAAATGAAACTTTAAACTTTTCTTCAAATAATAGAGAGACCCTTAACAATGGACGCGACTCTATTTTAGCTGCAGTTGGAATACTAGCCACGATTTTCGCTTTGATCTTTAACGATTTGCTTCAACTTTATGGTGGGCCGCACATAACTTATCGTGGTGTAATACCCTTCGTAATAGCTGCGGGAATTTTTATGTTCACAACAAATCCTAGAAAAATGCTTGCAGGCGTCGACTGGGGAACAATAGTTTTCTTCATAACCATGTTCATAACAATGGAGGGTGTTTGGAGAAGTGGAGTTCTTCAGCCAGTTCTTAGCTTTATAATTCCGTCAAAGACTGAAGGTGTACTCGGAATTTTGAAAATTACGTTTGCTTCGCTTCTTTTAAGTCAACTTTTGAGTAACGTTCCATTTGTCAAGCTTTTCATAAACTACATGAAGGATATCGGCTATACTTCTCAAGACGTAGATGCTTGGCTATCTCTTGCAATGGCCTCAACGATAGCTGGTAACCTAACACTGCTTGGAGCAGCTTCGAACATTATAGTGCTTGAAACTCTGGAATCAAGGATGAAAGCAACAATAACTTTTGTAGAATTCATGAAATACGGCATAGTTATTACATCCGTGAACTGCATCGTTTATCTAGTGTTTTTTATGATTTGAAGTTTTTCAGTATACCATTACTTGTTTGCTTTTTCATCTCTTTCATTAAAGAAACTTAATTTTTATATCAAGTTCCCCTGCATAACTGCTCTATTAATCCTATCCACCTCTTTGCTACATTTTCCCACTTTAGCTCAGCTGGAGCCTGAAAATCTCTTCTTGGATTCTCGTAAATACTTTGTAAAGCTTTTGCAATGCTTTCTGCGTTTGGTTCAACAAAGTAAGCACCCTCGTAATTTGAAAGAGACTCCTTAAGACCTCCAACTTTTGTGGCAACGATTGGGATTCCAAAAGTCATTGCAATGTGTGCAACTCCGCTTTGCGATGCCCTTAAATAGGGCAAAACCAGAACGTCGCCTGCTGAAAAGTATAGTGAAATCTCTTCGTCTGGAACGTATCTATTGATCAGCGTTATCTTTTCCCTTAGCTTTGATTCCTCAATCCTCTTTGCAATCTCCTTATCCTCCCAGATCTCGCCGACGATTAAAAGTCTCGAATTGCTAAGAATCTCCCCTGGAAGATTTTCGAATGCTTCGATCAAATAACTAACGCCTTTGTAAGGTCTTATAAGTCCAAAGAATAGAATTATGAATTTTTCCTTTATCCCCAGTAATTCCTTGGCTTTTTCAATCCTTTCATAGTGGTCGTAAAGTCCATGGGGGATTATTGAAATTCTTTGCTCTGGAATCCTGTAGATCTTAGAGATTGCTTCTTTGTCCGCTTGCGAGTGAACAACATAGTGAGAGGCTAATTTCCTGACCAATCTCCCCATTAGCCTTGAATAAATCCTTATCGGCAGAATTGCGTTCTCAAGCGGGTCAACGACTTCATGAAATTCCAAGATTATTGGAATCCTCTTTCTGTTTAACATTTCGATAGCAATATACATGTGAGCAACACTTGATGTCCACCATTGAAAAACAACCGCATCGCAATCCTTTGCGAGCCTGTAAGCTTTTAACCAGCTTATGGGATTGTTCCAGTCCAAAATCTCGTGAACTGATACTTTTGAATTAAAATCGACTTTTGTCAGATTTTCTCCAACTCTTCTCCAGCCCGGAAAAAGCTTTTTTGGCAGCATTTTTCTGAAGAGGATTGCCTTAATTTCAGCATGAGCTGAGAGAGCATTTGATAAGCGAATCGTGTAGTAGCTTATTCCTGAAAGGAAAAGTTTCGATGGACCAAAGATTGCGATCTTCATAACCCAGAGAATGTCTTAGGTTATTAAAAACTGTTTTTCCAAAAAAGCTACCAAAAAAGCTTAAGTCCCTATAATAACTAAAAACAAATTTTTGAGTTCAGTTTCAATTAAATAACTTTTATCCAATACTTCTTTGCATCTCTCAGCACAGTAGAAACTTCATTTTCAACTTCTTTGCTTGTAAACGGCAAAACTTCCAAATTTCCGAGCTTTCTCTCCCAAACGATTTTATTCACTATATCCAACCTCTTAGGAAAATTGATTTTTTCAAAACCCTCTGAGATCACGATCAAATCCACATCACTCGTCTTCAACCAGTTTCCCTTTGCGTAACTACCGAAGAGATAGATCGAAGTGACTAAAAAACCTTTCTTCTCAAGCTCTTCCTTTAGAATCTCAGCTTTCTTCCTTATTTCTGATAAAACCCCTTGCATACTCGAAGATCTCTTCCGCTATTTTTAAAGCTCTTTCCGCTTCAATTCTGTCGACACTTTCAGATGGCAGTCCGTTAGCAGCATCCGGATATCTCGAGATCGTGTAATATTTGTTCAAAACAAATAATTGCTCTTCCAGTTCGTTAGAAAGTCTGAATCCAGTTTTTTCCTTCAAGATCCTGTACAATTCTGTAACGGTGTGAATTTTTGGCGGGTCTTCTCTTGCCATCTCAATGAAAAGAGCTTTAAGAATTTTCTCTACAGCTTGCTGTGCAAAAAAAGCTGTTCTAAAATATCTCTTACTTGCAAAAAAGGATCTCGAATCTACAAGATCGTCTTCAGCGGTTTTTAACCACAGTTCAGCTTCTCTTCTCATGCTTTGGACTTATTCTTTTTATTTAAAATTCTTGCTCACCACAAAAGATTTTTTATTTTGTCACCGAATTGTCGTTGGATGAAGAAGGAGATTGAAGTTTTCTTAAGAAGAGCAGATGGTTTCATCAAAGATGCTCACGAAGATATGAGAAGAGGAGATTATGATTTGGCGATGTTTCACGTTGAACAGGCCTGTCAATTAATTTTGAAGGCAAAACTCTTAGATTTGACAGGTTACTTCGAAAAAACGCACAGCTTAAGGAGGCTAATAGAGGGGTTGTCAGAAATTTTTTTGCATGAAGAACTAAATGAGTTTTTAAAGGAAAATTGGAGCGCGCTTAGAAACCTCGAGTTCGCATATCTTTCTTCCCGATATTATCCAGAAGAGTTTCGAAGAGAGGAGGTAGAGGAGGCTTTAAAAATGTACAGAATATTGAGGGATCTGATTTGGGGTTCATAAAAGATATTTACGAGCGCAGAAAGAAATACTTCGAAAATATGGAGAGCTTTTTGCTCGAAATAAAGAGAATTGTGAAAGAAAACGTTCCTGATGCGGAGCTTTTTCTCTTTGGCTCTGTTGTTGAAGGCAACTATTCAATTGGACTTTCCGATATAGATGTAGCAATAGTTTCCGATGCATTTTTGCAGAGGGATTTGAAACTCGAACTATTTGGAAAATTGCTCGAAAAGTTCTTTGATTCGCCCTTCGAGTTCCATTTATTGACGAAGGAGAGATGGGAATACTATAGTAGATTTATTAAAAAGTTTCAAAGCCTTTAATTGAACTGTTATAAAATTTTATGATTTTTAGAAATAGTATAAAGAACAGATTGAGCTCTGTTCAAGTTAAATATGCGGTCTAAAAAACTGACCCAGAATTTTAAATCTGCGATCGAAAAAAGATTTTAAACTTTAAAGAAAAAGAACTTCAATGAGCTTCGAAACCGCAGAAATACTAAGGCGAAGGGCTGAAGCTTTTTTAAAAAATGCTGAGGATTTACTAAGCAAGGGAGTTTACGATCTGTCTGCTTTCAACATACATCAGTTTTCTGAGCTTTATTTGAAGTATCTGCTTTATTTCTACGCTGGCGATTATTCAAAAACTCATTCGATTAAGAAATTGCTTAAAGATCTTAGAAAAGTTCTTGGAAGGGAAGAAGAGATTATGAAGTTTATCGACGCAAACGTAAGCTATTTAAGCGCTCTCGAGGCAGTTTATTTAACATCGAGATACCAATTGAGTTTGAGAATTTTGAAGTCGAGAGTTTATTGAACTTCGCTGAGAAGATGAAGAAATTCCTTGATGAGTTATGTTCGAAACAAACTTAGAAATTAAAAAGAAAAAAGAATATTTCGAGAATTTCATCAATTATGCAAGGTTGATCAAAGAAGTAGCAATTGAGATGCTTGAAGATGCAGAGGTCTTTGTTTTTGGCTCTGTAATCGATGAAAAAGCCACGATGGCGAGTGATATAGATTTGTGGATAGTCTCAAACCAATCTCCAAGATCACAGAAAGGGCAAAAATAATCGCTGAGATTCTGAAAAAAGTGGACATTTGCACCATTCGAAATCCATCTGATCAACAAGAAGGAGTTTGAGTGGTATTAAAAACTCATAAAGAGGCTTTTAAAAGTTTAAAATTAAAAAGTGGCGTAAATTCTTGTTAAATCAAAAATCCTATGACTTTTCGGGATTCATTTTGAATTGAGGAAAACCAAAAATACTTCCGAGTTGAAGAAATTCTGTGAAGGAAGAAATTGAGCTCTATCTAAAAAGAGCCAGGAAGTTCGAAGAGAACGCAAGATTCAACTTTGAAAGAAAGGACTACGATATAGCAATGTTCCACATCGAGCAGGCGATGCAGCTGATAATTAAAGCAAAGCTTTTAGATGAAAAAGGTTACTTTGAAATAACGCACAGCCTTAGAAAACTGCTTTCCAGATTCGAAAGCGATGAAGTTAGGAAATTCGTTGAGAAGTATGGTAAAGTTTTGAGAGACTTAGAGAGAGCTTACGTGACTTCAAGATACTATTTTGAAGAGTTCTTTGAAGAAGAAGTTCTCAGCGCTTTTGAAGCTCTAAAGGAGATAAGAGCGATACTATGGAAAGAGTAGAATACTTCAAAAATTATAGAAAATACTTGCAGGAGATTGCAGAAATCATCTCTGCCCATTTAAGAGATTTTGAGATCTTTGTCTTCGGTTCTTTGATTCGCGGCGATTATTCGATCGGGCTTAGTGACATTGATGTTGCAATCGTTTCAAATGAGTTTGAAAATAGAGAGAAAAGGCTAATGGTTTACGATTTGCTTTTTAACAGATACTTCGATTCTCCTTTCGAATTTCATCTGCTTACAAAAGAGAGGTGGGAGAAATTTTTGAGGTTCGTTGGAAAGGACTTTGAAAAGATAGTTTAATTGAACATTAAAAAATTAATACCCAAGCACAGAGGTGTTTATGTGAAGGAAGAAATTGCGGTGTTCGCTGAGAGGGCAAGAAAGTTCGAAGAAGTTGCAAAGTATCTTTACAAGACAAAAGTCTTCGATTTATCAGCTTTCAACGTTGAACAGGCTTTACAGCTTTACCTCAAGTTCATCCTTGCAAAGGAGTTGGGATATTTTCCAAAAGCTATTGGTTTAACAAAGCTCTTCAGCGAATTGTCAAAGCTTGACAAAGCTTTTTCGGAATTTTACGAAGAAAATGAAATAATAATAAAAGATATAGAAGACTCCTACATCCTTTCAAGGTATCTGCCGAGAGATTATTCCGAAAAAGAAGTTGAGACAATGATAGAGACGCTTGAGAAATTCAAGGAGAAGTTTAAGGAATGGTCGTCGAAAGACTGATAGAAGAAAGGAAGATGAGGGAAGAGATTTTTAAGAATCTCGAAGCTTATCTGAAAGAGCTGAAAAGAATCGCTGAGAATTATTTTGGAGACTGTAGAGTTTTCCTCTTCGGTTCAGTTGCCCGCGGAGATTACAACGTGATGCTTTCCGACGTTGACGTTGCGATTGTTACCGATTGCAACGATAGAGAGAAAATCTAAAATTCAAAGCAGAGATCTCAAGGAAATGGTATTTCTTTGAGCTGCACGTGATCGATGACAGGAGATGGGAGTTCTACAAGAGATTCACAGATGCCTATAAGGAATTCTGAGCTAACTCTTCAATTTCATTAGAATATCGTAGCAGAGCGGGGATGAGATTAGATGGAAACAAAATCTAAACCTTGGATCGTTTCTAATTCTTTCCCATCTCGTTAATTCTCTGGGATAACAAATAGATGGTGGATTTTGAATATCGTGGTGCTCTGAGTAAGCTATGAAGCCTCGGTAGATCTTTGCTCCGATTTTTACGAGATCGAATTCAAAATAGACTCCCTCATCTATCACTCTACCATTTTTCTCTTTGCATCTGAACTTTACTTTTTCCATAACCCATCTTTTGATCAAAGTGCCACCAAAACCTGTTAGATTTATTCCTTTAAGATTCCCTCTGTCAAGATAGCCATTGTAAACGACGTCGTAGCGATTTGCAAATTTCAAAAGCTTGTTGACGATCTCGGTTTCAAAAAGCATGTCTGCGTCCATAAAGATCAGATATTCCGCATCGCTTTTGAGAAAATATTCTCTTATCGCATTTCTTGCAGAAACAATATTCCAAATTCTGTCTTTCGCATTCGAGGGTTTTTGAACTTCAAATTCGATTACTTCAAAACCTTTTTTTAATTTTTTCTTCAACTCTTCCGCGAATTCCTTTTCTTCAGTTGCAAAAATAGTCTTACATCTTATCTTCGAAGAACTCTGAATTTCTTCCTGGTTTTTCATAAATTTCTCAAGAATAAATGCATTTTTCCTGTTTATGGGGACACCTATTATGGCAGACACGGGCATTATAGTTAAGTTTGTCTAATAAATTTTTGGAGAGAGTTGAAGAAGTTCTTAAATCTCCAGAACTTACTTTTGGCCTTTGCTAAATATAGTTCTGGATGAACAACTGATAAAACTTTACCGTATCTTTTATAAAGCTCAAGAAAATCATGATTTTTAAATAAATATTTTTCTTCTACGAATAGCAAAATGTTTTGTCTATACCAAAAATTAACATCTGAAAGATTCCAAATTTGCCATCGAATATAGTCGATGGGTACGAAATTTCTTTTTCTAAATAAATTTACCCAATAATCAGGCCACTGCTCATTTATGTGTCTAACACCTCCTTGGAACGGGATCGCAGCAGAAAATACTACAACTGGGGCCAATTGAGTAAGAGTCGTTATGAATGTTTCAGCAGAAGTTGGCGATAAATGTTCGGCTACTTCAAGAGAGATTGCCAAATCAAATCTCTTATTTATTTTTAGCGGTTTTTCTAGATTTGCTGCCAAAAAGCACTCTTTAGGTATTAAAAGTTTGGATTTGTCGATGTGGTCACCGTCTATACTCAAAATACCTTTAATTCCTAGTTCTAAAAACTGAAAGAAATTCCCCTCTTCCACAACCAACGTCCACAACGCTTTTTGGCTTTACTAACTCAACTAACATAGGAACTATGATTTTTGCACTTTTTAAAGAACCAGAGGATATCTGGTCGTAAAATCTATCACTGTATACTTTCTTAAGGTTCACATCTAACAGAATTCAAAAAGTTTTTTAAGCTTTACTTGAGTTTTCAGTGATGATCTCTGCCTTAATCTTTTCGATGAACAGAGTTGAGAACGTTGTCAAGCTTTCTGAGAAAATAAAAGATTACGTGGATGAAATCGTAATAATAGATTCCTCTGATAAAGAAAAATTTGAAGGAATGAGAAAAAAGATTCCCTATGCAAAGATTTTGAAAATACTTAGGAAATGCTTGAAATTGTCAAAAGAGAAAAATCTAAAAAGAAGGACAAAAGATAGCTGTATAGTTCAGCTTCGAAATGAAATGGCTCCGCAGATAATTGTGAAGAATGAAAGACATACAAAGTAAATATGAAAGTTTACAGAAAACTCTTTGAGCTTGAGAGATTTGAACCATTAATTTTTTAAGAACGATATGAGTTTGAAAAGATATGATGCGATATCTACTTTCGCATAGTATCGAGTTTCTAACTCATGTTAT